>CACNWB010000050.1 GCA_902624095.1 uncultured PS1 clade bacterium | reverse complement strand
CGGTCTCAGCCCGTTTAAGCCGGAGCGCACACCTTCTTTTACCGTCAATGATGACAAGCAGTTCTATCATTGTTTTTCGACCGGCAAGCATGGCTCGGTTTTCGATTTTCTGATGGAAACCGAAGGTTTGAGCTTTCTGGAATCCGTCGAGGCACTGGCGCGTCAGGCTGGCTTGCAAATGCCTCAAAACGACCCGAAATCAGCGGAACAAGCGCGTCGGCAGGCCTCGCTCATAGACGTTATCCAACATGCCGCGACATGGTTTGGAGAGCAATTGGCAAAATCGCACGCGGCGCAAGCGCGCAGCTATCTTGAAAAGCGTGGCGTCGGCGATGCGCTGGCACGTGAGTTTGGGTTGGGGTTTGCACCGGGCGCGCGGCGCGGGCTGGTTGAGTATTTGCAAGCGCGCGATGTGACAATCGACATGATTGTCGAGGCCGGGCTCGCCATTAAACCCGATGATGGCGGCGTGCCCTACGACCGTTTCCGGGATCGCATTATATTTCCCATTCAAGATGCACGCGGGCGGGTAATCGCTTTTGGTGGACGCGCCATGCAAGCCGATGCGCGCGCCAAATATCTGAATTCACCGGAAACGCCGCTTTTTCATAAAAGCTCGGTTTTGTTCAATTTTGCCCGCGCGCGCCAACCGGCCCATAACACGAAATCCGTGCTGGTGGCCGAAGGTTATATGGATGTTATTGGTCTTGCGCGGGCCGGCATTGACCATGCAGTAGCCCCACTCGGTACTGCGATTACCGAAGAACAAATCCGGCTTTTATGGCGGCTTGCGCCGGAGCCGATCATGTGCCTTGACGGGGATCAGGCGGGTTTACGTGCGGCTTACCGGGCGATTGATCGCGCGTTGCCCCTGCTGACGGCAGGCTTTTCATTGCGTTTTGCCATGCTCCCTGCCGGCAAAGACCCCGATGATTTGGTGGCCGAAGGCGGTGCAGAGGCGGTGCAAAATGTCATTGGGCGTGCGCTTTCCATGATCGATTTGTTATGGGAGCGCGAGGTTGAGACAACACCGTGGGACACGCCAGAACGTGCCGCAGCACTCAAAAAACGCCTAAGGGCCGCAGTTCAGCAAATAAATGATGCAGACGTCCGCGCACTATATGCGCAAGAATTAAAAACCCGCCTCGACAGTTTATTGGGCGAGCGGGGTGTGCCCTATCGCGCAACTGGTGACTGGTCAGGGCCGGCGAACCGCCAGTCTTGGCGCCGTCAGTCGGCGAAAAGCGAAACGCGCCGTTCGACCATTGCCCAGGGCAATGGCATGCCACCGCGCGAAGCTCTGATTGTGCTGTGTGTTATCAATCATCCCGATTTGATGCAAAAATACCGCGACCTGTTTGAATCCCTTATTTTTGAGACGGCCGGTCTCGACAAGTTACGTCTCCATATTGTTGACTATGCCGACCGGAAAATTGACCCTGCCGCAGGGCTTGACAAGGACGTTTTGACTGGGCATTTAGATGCGCTTGGAGAAAGCGCACTGGTTGAGCAGCTGCGTCAAATGCCGGAAGCTTTGACAATGAATTTTGTGCGGCAAGACAGCGCGTTGGAGATTGTAGAGGCCGGATGGCTTGAAGTTGTTGGTGTTCACCATACATTAAAAACATTAACGGACGAGCGTGCCGAAGCCGAGGCCGATTTTGCCGTCAATAGCACACAGGAAAACTTTGAACGTCTCTGCGCAATTGTAAACCAGATCGCCGCGCTTGAGAGAAGCAATACAACAACGTTACCGTGAGAGGGGTCACGAGAACTAAGATGGCAACGAAAAAAGCTGTAGAAAAAACCGAAGAAGTCGAAACAGGCGACAGCCCGCTTATCGATATGAACAACCGGCAAGTTAAGCGGATGATCAAATCCGCCAAAGAGGTTGGTTTTGTGACATATGATGCGCTGAACGCTGTTTTGCCTCCGGAGGAGTTTACCTCCGAACAAATCGAAGACATTATGTCCATGTTGTCGGAAATGGGCATCACCGTCGTCGAA
>CACNWB010000049.1 GCA_902624095.1 uncultured PS1 clade bacterium | reverse complement strand
TTGCTGGCGGGCATACCGGCCAAGATTAATCTGATCCCGTTCAATCCGTGGCCGGGCAGCCCTTATGTGTGCGCCGATTGGAACCGCATTGAGGCGTTTGCCGAAATTGTTAACCGCGCCGGATATGCCAGTCCGGTACGCACCCCGCGCGGGCGCGACATTATGGCCGCCTGCGGGCAGTTAAAATCGGAAAGCGTCAAACAAACCGCCGCAGTGCGCAAAATGGCCGAATTGGAAGCAAAAAAACTACAACGCCCAGTCGTCTGATGCCTTCTTAGGTTGTTTCTTCACCCTTGGAACGCTAAATTTAGCTTGTAAAGGGGCGCATATGTGCTAACGAACAGTGGCGGCGTTCCCTTAACGGTTTCTTTGGGCGCAGTGCGGCAGTTCCAATTCGTGGCGCTGGCGTCTATAATAAGTTTCCGAAAGACACCCAGAGTTTGGATATTTTATGATTACTGGAACAGTGAAGTGGTTTAACGAGACAAAAGGCTATGGCTTCATTGCCGTTGAAGGGCAGGACGATGTTTTCGTCCATATTTCAGCAGCTCAGGCGGCCGGCCTGCGTCTGACGGAAAACATGAAAATAAGTTTTGAAAAAGAGCAGGGCAATAACGGCAAATATTCAGCCGTGAATCTGCAAGCCGCCGAGTAAGACTTCTTTCCGGCCTCCCCTATTGGGGCCAACAACCCCTAGCGGGCGCATTTACTGGTGTCTTCAAGCGGCGACAGCGTACAGGAGGGCATTCTGTCTTCCGGCGTCAGCGGAAGCGATGCCCAGCACAGACCTGTTTTTGTGGTGTCGCGGTTAAGAGGCGGTGTCATTAAAAATTTGTAGGTATTATCAGGCGCGATGGTCAGCATTCCCGAGCGCGGCGGCTCACTTTCCAGATTGAATTGCAAAGTGTAAATGCGCACGCCTGCCTCTTGCGCCAAGGCGGATGAAAACTTCCCGCGCATTTTCAGCCAGGTATGAAAAAAATCGCGCGTTTCAAAACTGGGATGGGGAATGCCGAGATAGCTGACTATAAAAGCATCTTTTGCGTCTGTCTGAATGACAAAATCATAGAGCGATTGGCCGCTATCCCAGTCAAATTCGCCATCCGAACAATACATGGTCTGGCTGGGCCGCCAGCCGGCGTTACCGGCGCTCGCGCTTAACTCCAAAGACACAAAGCCAGCCCAAGCCACCAACGCCGCACCAGATATGAGGGATAGTTTTTGCACGCGCGGAAGCTACACCAATGTCACTACGCTTGCACCTGTTAATATGAACGGCTAAAAGGCGAAGCAGGTTTGGAGCAGACATATGAGCGATATCAAGAAAGTGGTGCTGGCCTATTCTGGCGGTCTTGACACATCCATTATTCTTAAATGGTTGCAGGAGACTTATGCCTGCGAGATTGTGACATTTACCGCCGATCTGGGCCAGGGTGAAGAGCTCGAACCGGCGCGCGCCAAGGCTGAGATGCTGGGTATCAAGGAAATTTACATCGAGGATTTGCGCGAGGAATTCGTGCGCGATTATGTGTTTCCTATGTTCCGCGCAAACGCGCTTTATGAGGGCGTGTATCTCCTTGGGACGTCAATCGCCCGCCCGCTCATTGCAAAGCGCCAGATTGAAATTGCCGCGGCGACGGGTGCCGATGCCGTATGCCATGGCGCCACCGGCAAAGGCAATGATCAGGTGCGGTTTGAACTGGGCTATTATGCCTGCAATCCGGATATTCGCGTGATCGCGCCGTGGCGGGAATGGGATTTGAACTCCCGCGAAAAACTTATCGCTTATGCCGAACAGCACCAGATCCCTGTGCCCAAAGACAAACGCGGCGAGGCCCCGTTTTCTGTTGACGCGAATTTACTGCACACGTCAAGCGAGGGCAAAGTGCTAGAAGACCCGGCCGCGCCGTGCCCTGAATTTGTCTACCAGCGCACAACATCGCCCGAAGACGCTCCCGACAAGCCGACCCATATTGAGGTGGGCTTTGAAGGCGGCGACGCCGTGTCCATTGACGGCGAGCGCCTGTCACCAGCCGCATTGCTTGAACGGCTCAACAATTTGGGCGGCGATAATGGCATCGGGCGGCTTGATCTGGTGGAGAACCGTTTTGTCGGCATGAAGTCACGCGGCGTTTATGAAACACCTGGTGGCACTGTTTTACTGACCGCCCGTCGCGGGCTGGAATCGCTGACCCTCGACCGTGGTGCGGCGCATCTAAAAGACGAACTGATGCCGCGCTATGCCGAACTGATCTATAATGGTTTATGGTTCTCGCCCGAACGCAAAATGTTGCAGGCCGCGATTGACGAAAGCCAGAAATACGTCACTGGCTCGGTTACGCTCAAACTCTACAAGGGTACGGCCAGCGTCGTGGCGCGTAAGTCGGATTATTCACTTTATTCAGAAGCGCATGTGACATTTGAAGAAGACGCGGTTTACGACCAGAAAGA
>CACNWB010000048.1 GCA_902624095.1 uncultured PS1 clade bacterium | reverse complement strand
GCGTGCTTCCAGCGCAGCGCTGGTCGTCAAAACACGATCGACCAGCAATATATGACGACCGACAAGCCCGGCTTTTTCAGATTCACTCAGGTGAAACGCACAATGCAAATTTGTGCACCGCATAGCTCGGTCTAGCCTTACCTGTTGCGCCTTTGCACAGTGGCGCTCAAGCACTTGCACCAGCATCGGCAAGCCCGTCAGCCGTGACAGATATGCGACGTGATGAACTCAAGCTCTCTCTGGCACGCCGCGCAGACACCATCATTGCCACCGACCAGCTTTCGACAAACCGGACAGGCTGGTGGAATGACAAAATTGACCACCGAGGCCAGAAATTGCGGCAAGTTTATTTTTGTTTTTCTGTCCACAAATGCCATATTGCACGCGATGGCTGACAGTGTTCCACAGATTTTTGACCGCAAGCGACTGGTGCGCAATCGCGCGCGCGCGGCGGGCCTCACGCGCAATTTCGGCACCCATGATTTTCTGCTGCGCCATGTCGGGAACGAGTTGAGGGACCGCATTGCTGGTGTTGCACGCAAATTTTCGACTGGCTTGTGCTTGGGCAGCAGTGGCGGAATTATTGGAACTGTGCACTCAGAACACCCTTATGAAGGCCGTATTGGCACGCTTTATCACGCTGATCTCAGCGCTTATCTCGTGCCCGATAACGGACTCGGCCTAGTGTGCGACGAGGAGCGCCTGCCCTTCGCCGAAGCTAGCTTTGATATGGTCTTAGCACTCTGGGGCTTGCACCATGTCAACGACTTACCCGGTGCCTTAATACAAATTCGCCAAATTTTGAAGGCTGATGGCTTTTTTCTGGCTGCGCTGCCGTGCGGACGCACCCTGGAAAGCCTGCGCCATGCGCTGGTCGCGGCTGAGACCGAATTGCTGCCGGGTGTACGCCCGCATGTGCATCCATTCCCCGATTTGGCGGATTTGAGCGGACTTTTGCAACGCGCGGGCTTTGCCCTACCGGTAGCTGACAGTCATCCGGTTGAAGTTTTTTACCCGACGCCGATCGATCTTATGAACGACCTGCAGGGTATGGGCGAGAGCAATGTTCTGACAGCGCGGGTTTCGG
Organism: uncultured PS1 clade bacterium; assembly: GCA_902624095.1. GTDB lineage: Bacteria > Pseudomonadota > Alphaproteobacteria > RS24 > RS24 > UBA7378. The sequence goes on along the minus strand of CACNWB010000048.1, from coordinate 1,462 downwards.
CCACACTGCGGCGCGATGTGCTGATGCGGGCATGCGAGATTTATAACGAGATGGAACAACGCGCCGACGGCAAGTGCCGCGCACTTTTCGATATTTGTTATCTGGCGGGTTGGGCCCCGCATGAAAGCCAGCAACAACCGCTCAAACCCGGCAGCGCAAAGGCCAGCCTTGCCGAAGCACTGGGCACGGTCGAGCGCAAACTATAGCGCAGATTATAGCGTGTCGCGCAAAATAGCGATAAGCGGGATATCCGCTGGCGGCATGTCGATATCATATAATTCGCGCGGGAAAACCCATTTCAGATTTTGTCCCTCACGGCTTGTTGCATTGCCCGACCATTTGCGGCAGACATATAGCGGCATGAGCAGGTGAAACGCCTCATAGCCGTGGCTGGCAAAACTTAGGGGCGCCAGACAATCATGCGTCACATCAATGCCCAGCTCTTCGGCCAGTTCGCGCACTAGCGCCGCCTCGGGGGTTTCACCTGCCTCAACCTTGCCGCCTGGAAATTCCCACATACCCGACATACTGCGCCCCGCCGGACGCTGAGCCACAAGTACGCGTCCATCTGCGTCAACCAGCGCGCAGGCGACAACAAGAACAAGGTGATTAGCTTCGGTAATCGGCATTGATCGAAATATAGCCATGCGTCAAATCGCTGGCCCAAATGCGGGCGCGCCCTTTCGCCTTGCCGCCCGCCGCACCGACATCAACGGTAATGTGTATGCGTTGCCCTTGCATGTGGCGGGCGACGGGCACTTCGTCATAGCCCGGCACCACGCGGCCACGGCGCGCCACTTTATGCCCGCCGATCTCGATCGACAGACGGTCGCGATCGACACGTTCGCCGGATTTGCCCACCGCCATGACAATGCGCCCCCAATTTGCATCCGCGCCGGCAACAGCCGTTTTGACAAGTGGCGAATTGCCGATGGCAAGCCCGATGCGCCGGGCCGCGGCGTCATCCTCGGCGCCGGACACATCCACTGTAATGAGTTTGCTGACGCCTTCGCCGTCGCACACAACCTGTATGGCGACGTCCTGCATCACATCCGTCAGGGCTTTTCGAAATTGCACGAGGCGCGGATCGTCAAGCCGGCGTATTGCGGGGCCGTCTGCCCTTTGGGCACCTGTTGCCACGAGCAGGCATGTATCCGACGTTGAAGTGTCGCCATCGACCGTGATGGCGTTGAAACTTTTATCCGTCGCATCCAAAAGCAGGGCGCGCAGGAGGCGGGCGGGCAGTGCCGCATCGGTGAACACAAAAGCCAGCATGGTTGCCATATCTGGCGCAATCATGCCCGAACCTTTGGCTATGGCATTGATACGGATATTCTGCTTGCCGATTTTTGCCGTTCGCGTCGCGCCTTTGGAAAATGTGTCGGTCGTCATAATTGCTTGCGCGGCGGCAAGCCAGTCAGAGGCCTGATCGATCCCGAAGCGTGCCGATTTTACCGCCGAG
>CACNWB010000047.1 GCA_902624095.1 uncultured PS1 clade bacterium | reverse complement strand
GGGAGGCCCCATTGCCGCATTTCACCCTGCCGGAAAAAACCGACGATTTACTAGACTTGCGCGATATGGCGGCTGATATGGCGGTGGCTTTTGCCCGCGTGATTGTTTTGGGAACCGGCGGGTCAAGCCTTGGCGCACAAGTGCTGGCGCAAATTCACGGCTGGGGAACACCTCCCGGTCAGTCCCGCGGGCCACAGCTTTTATTTGCGGATAATCTGGACGCCACCAGCATGGCGCAACTTTTGGTGCCGGAAAAATTGTCGAATACCGGGTTTCTGGTCGTGTCGAAATCGGGGGGAACGGCGGAAACCATGATGCAGCTATGCTGTTTGTTATCAGCTTTGGAGGCCGCGCAGCTTGAGCCAGCACGCCATATTTTTGGCATTTGCGGCACGGGCGATGTGGTCTTTCGTCGGCTGGCGCATCAATATGGGCTTCGCTTGCTGGATCATGAAGCTGATATTGGCGGGCGTTTTGCTGTTTTGTCGAACGTCGGCCTACTGCCCGCGCTTTTGGCCGGATGCGACATTGACGCTATCCGCATTGGCGCGCGTGAAAACGTCGCTGCCCTGTTTGAGAATGATGCAATGGGCCATGCCGCCGCGCAAGGGGCCGCGCTGCAATATGCACATATGCAGGCCGGTCGCATGGTGAGCGTGCTAATGCCCTATGCTGACCGGCTTGACCGCCTGACCTTCTGGTTCCGCCAGCTCTGGGCCGAAAGCCTCGGCAAGGGCGGAGGCGGGTCGCTGCCGGTCAATGCGCTTGGCCCGGTTGACCAGCACAGTCAGGTGCAGCTCTATCTGGACGGGCCGGATGACAAACTTTTCACAATCATCAGCCACACAACGCGCGGTGTCGGCCCGAAGGTTCCGGCCTCTTTCGGAATTGATCCGGCGCTTGGCTTTATAGTCGAGCGCACGATAGGCGACCTTGTCGATGCCGAAGCCCGCGCGACACGCGACACGCTGATAGCGCACGGCAGGCCTGTGCGCCATATTCAACTGCCCGATACGGATGAAGCCATAATTGGTGCCCTGTTGATGCATTTTATGCTGGAAACCATTATGACGGCCGCGCTTATGGGCATTGACGCTTTTGACCAGCCGGCGGTTGAAGACGGCAAGAAAAAAGCGATCCAATATATGCTCGATATGGCGACATGAGGGGCGATGTATGATGACCATCCGGCGTCTAGACGAAGGTACGATCAACCGCATTGCCGCGGGTGAAGTTGTCGAGCGTCCGGCCAGCGCAGTGAAAGAGCTGGTTGAAAACGCCATTGATGCGGGTGCCAAACGCATTGATGTCACGTTGGAAAATGGCGGCAAAAGCCTGATACGGGTTGAAGATGACGGTTGCGGCATGAGCCCTGCGGACTTGGCTTTGTCTTTAGAGCGTCATGCCACGTCGAAATTGCCCGATGGGGATGCCGGCGACAATCTTTTCCGCATCAACTCGCTGGGCTTTCGCGGAGAAGCCCTGCCGTCTATCGGGGCGGTGTCGAAAATGACCATCACAACGCGCACGGCCGATGCACCCGAGGCTAGCACTTTGACGGTGGCCGGCGGCGTGATGGGCGATATGCGTCCGGCGGCTGGCACAGGCGGCACGCGCATTGAAGTTAGAGACTTGTTTTATGCAACGCCAGCGCGCCTAAAATTTCTGAAATCCGAGCGCGCCGAAATGATGGCCGTGAGCGACACACTCAAACGCCTTGCCATGGCGCATGCCAGTATCGCGTTTAGCCTGAAAAATGACGGGAGACAAAATTTTTCTGTGCCCGGCGAAACTGGCGATGTGGGCCGGCTCAACAGGCTGTCGGCCATTATGGGCAGGGCGTTTGGTGAAAATGCCGTGCCGGTGCTTGCCGAGCGCGACACATTGCGGCTTGACGGTTTTGCCGGTCTGCCCACCTTCAATCACGCCACAGCGCAAAAGCAATATCTTGTCGTCAACGGGCGTCCGGTGCGCGACAAATTGCTGAACGGTGCGGTGCGCGGCGCGTATCAGGATTTTCTGGCTGGTAATCGCCATCCGGCGCTGGCCCTGTTCATTGACATTGATCCGACCGAGCTTGACGTCAATGTGCATCCGGCAAAAACCGAAGTCCGCTTCCGCGACAGCGCGCTGGTACGCGGCATGATTGTCGGGGCGTTGCGCGCGGCGCTGGCCGAGGCCGGACATCGCGCTGCAACCACCGTGGCAGACCAGACATTGTCGTCTTTCCGGCCGGGCGGATCATCGGGCAGAGGCTCAACATGGGCGCAGGCCGCCGCCGCCGGACAGGGCGACTTTGCCGTTGCGCCGGCCGATTATGGCAGTCTTGCCGAAGACGCCGTGAATTGGTTGAGTATAGCCGGAACCGCATGGGAAGAGCAGGCGCCGACACCAGAAGCTAATTTGCCACTGGGTCTGGCACGCGCGCAATTGCACGAAACATACATATTGGCGCAGACCCATGACGGCTTCGTAATCGTCGACCAGCATGCGGCGCATGAGCGTCTTGTCTATGAGCGCATGAAGCGGCAAATCGCCGAAAACGGCATTAAGCGCCAGATTTTGTTGGTGCCGGAAATTGTCGAAATGGAAACCGACGCCGCCGAGCGGCTGATATCTCGCGCGGCCGAACTGGCCGAACTGGGCTTTATGA
>CACNWB010000046.1 GCA_902624095.1 uncultured PS1 clade bacterium | reverse complement strand
TGTTTGAAAAAGCGTTGCGGAAATTACACGGGCAGGTGCCGCCGCTATAAGGCCCATGCAATAGGGACCGCCAATACACATGCCAATCGCATGGAAGCGTTCAATCGAGAGATGGTCCATCAACGCAAGCTGATCCGCAGTATAGCTGTGCCAACCATCATTGCCGCTGACAGGCGCTTTGGAGTTTCCGGCGTTCCTTTGGTCCATTGCGATCACTCTGAATTCGCCTTTCAGGGCATCACGCGGATCCCAGGGCGCTTTATCCCAAAAGGCAATCGAGGACTTCATCCCCCCGGGGGCCAGGAGCAGAACCGACGGCAAATCTTCTCCGGAGTCTTCATAGTAAAGTTCGATATTGTCACGTTTGAAATAGGTCATTGGGTGCGCGCTATCTTATTCGGTTGCTCAAAATCAGAGGAGGTCATCGTCGCATATATAAACCGACTGGCCAACAAACATCTAATTTAGGAGACTTTGGCTATAGAGTAACTCACCTGCCCGTCGGCGCCAGCAGTTGGCATCAACACCGACGTCATTTTCCCGACGAATATGCTTTCATTTAACCAATTATATTTTAACGATGAAGTTTCAAAAGATGGCTGGATCATGAAGTAGACTTCATCACCATTTACAACTTCACCTTTGGCTGCCTTTTCGGTGAAAATTTCATTTGGTTTAGTTCTCCCGCCATATTGCATGAAAAGAAAATTGCCGTCGTCCATTTCAGCGAGCAGCCGAACATTTCGTTTAAAAATATTGTTTGGTCCAACTTCCAGGGCATCTCCAGATGGAGCGAAAACTGTGCCTGATAATTTGTCTGTATAAACCCCCGCGCCAGTCAACTTGCCTTAACCGATTTGAATAATTAATAGATCGTCACGAGCGGGAAACGGACCACGGATCTTAAGATCAACCGTCATCACTTCTTCAAAACAAAAAGACATCAACGCATCCCTTTTAAAAATAATGACTAGCAAATTTTGCTGGATAGGTGCTTGATACTATTCGGTTTTTACACAGAAACTGGCCTTTGTCCGTCACGCAGTTGCCCTGTTAAAGGCCTAAAACAAATTTCGACATTATCCCCCGCTGCACTTCCGATGTACCACCATAAATGGTCGAAGCCCGACCCGACAACATGCTTCGCATGGTCGTCGGACCTTTTTCGCGAATATTGGGTTGATTGCCACTCCCACCTTCACCAAAACCATAGCCAACACGAGGCAGAGCAGAGTCTCCGAGTATATCCACGCTAAGGTCGGCCATGTCTTGTTGTAGGTCTGTGCCCAATAGTTTTAGCGGCAAAGGCAACACCATACTTTCTCCAGACCCCTCCGCCGCAGTTAAGGCCCGTGCTTCAAGCATTTCAAGGGCTTCGAGGCGAACACCCAGTTCGGCATAACGCCTTGCGATGGCGTAACCGTCATAGCTGGTACCGGCTGTTTCGGACAGGTGATCGTGCATAATCTTTATGCTGTCCATACCCGATCTAATAATATCAGTGCCGGCAATACCAATTCTTTCATTCATCAGCAGGAATTTGGCATATGTCCACCCGTTGTTTTCTTCGCCAACAAGATTTGCAACTGGCACGCGCACATCGGTGAAATAAACCTCGTTCAAATGATGTTCGCCATCTATTGAGTATATAGGCTTCACCTCGATGCCGGAAGTTTTCATATCAATCAGCAAGAAAGATATGCCTTCTTGTGCTTTACCCTCGGACGAGGTGCGGACAAGGCAGAAAATCCAGTCGGCCCAATGAGCCTGCGTGGTCCATATTTTTTGGCCATTCACCACATAATGCTCGCCGTCACGCTCAGCCTTGGTTTTCAAGGAAGCGAGATCAGACCCCGACCCAGGCTCGGAATAGCCCTGGCACCAAAGCTCAGAACCGTCCAATATAGCAGGCAGAAACCGTTTTTTTTGCTCGTCTGTGCCAAATGTGTAAATCACCGGCCCCACCATCGTATTCCCAAATGGGGACTGCATTGGGGCTCCGGCACGACCACATTCTTGTGCAAAAATCTGCCGCTGAGCGTCACTCCAACCAGTGCCGCCATATTCGACTGGCCACGATGAGGCGGCCCAGCCTTTTTCATTAAGAGTTTGCTGCCACCAGACCGTATCATCGCGCGTTTGAGTGAAAAGATTCTTTCCCCGATGAGGCGAACCCTCAGGCAGAACTTCCGATAACCAGCTACGCAAATCCGATCTGAAATTCATTTCTTCTGACGTTAATGTTAAGTCCATAATTAGTCTCCATACATTAACTGAGATCTTATTTTAAGATTGTATTGCTTCGCAACGTAGAAAGCGCAGACCGGCGAATATGTCACGGCTATTTCGCGTATCAGTTGCCAGGTGAGATGTTAACGGGGATACTATAAAAGCATTTCATCAGAACAGTCAGTGGATACCAAAAATGTCTTATGAAAAACCCAACCTCAAAAACAAGTATTTTAGTGATGTCTTTAACAAGTTGCCTTCAATGGAAGGCAAAACAGTCGCGATTACTGGCACAACATCAGGGACAGGATTTGTGGCTGCCCAAGCCTGCGGGAAATTGGGGGCACGGGTTTTATTGCTGAACAGGCCTTCTAAGCGCGCGGACGCAGCCCTAACTGACTTGCAAACCCAAAATTCAAATGCAGGTTTCACACAAGTCGATTGCGACCTGCAGAGTTTTAGTTCGGTTAGAGAGGCAGCAAAAAACCTGTACTCGCTCTGCCCAGAAGGACTGGATGTGCTTTGTAACAATGCTGGCGTAATGGCGCTTGAAGATATCGCAACCGCCGACGGCTTTGATGTGCAGATGCAAACCAATCATTTATCGCATTTTCTTCTTACCAAACTATGCTTCGATTTGCTGGAAAAAGCCGCCAATGCTCGCGGGGAGGCCCGCATCGT
>CACNWB010000045.1 GCA_902624095.1 uncultured PS1 clade bacterium | reverse complement strand
TCGAGACTAAGGTGCAAGGGCTCCAGAATTGGTTTTTAGACAGTCTAAGCCAAGGCGTTGAGAAAATTACGGAATCGATAGCCAAAAACGATGCTACGAATGAAATCAACTGTACTACGCCACGATCTGGGCAAATATTTCAGGATTTCGTGCTAGATGGGCTTAGGAATAAGCTACGCGGCAGTTGTTTAGTTGAAGATGTGTCGAAGACGGTGGGACACATAAAAAATTGCAAAACTGGTGATCACGTTATCAGGTTCAGTGATGATAGTCGGTTTTCGTCCAACTCCATCGTTGTGGAAGCTAAAAATAATAAAACCTCGAGTCTTAAATCGGCTAAGGAAGAACTCAAAAAAGCAATCGAGAATCGTGCGGCAGACGTAGGGATTTTTGTATATTCAGATGAAGCCGCTCCGTCGGAATTGTCAGAAAGGTTTACGGAAATCGACGGCAATTTTTTTATTAAAATTGACGTCAATCAAAGCGATAGCGACCTATTATTGCTTGTTGCCGTTATGGCAGCGAGAACTAAGTTTGCCCTAACTGCCGGAAGCTCTGTCAATGAGACCATTGACCTTCAAAAAATACTTAGGCTTACGGATAATTTAGTAAGGGAAGCGGAAAATCTGCTTGCTATAGAAGCGCATGCGAAAAAAGCACAAACTAGTCTCGACAGCTTCCTGAAAAAAATTGGCCCTTATCGAGAGAATCTTGCTGAATTAGCTCAAGAACTCCACGATGAGTTTGCTTAAGTTTTCGTTTTCTTAAGCTCCAATTTGGCCCTGTGAAGGCTTGTGGAAGACAATAATTTCCCCCCACCCGTCTCCGTTCTGGGTGGGGGGTTATTTATTTAGAACTGATTGCCCTTTCGGGCATTTAAACTTCTCCTTTTGTCTCTTTCTTTGATCAAGTTTATTGCTTCAGAAAAGTCCATAAATCTGCACTTCAAACGAATTTCAGGTAGCCTCTTTTTGCTCAATTCTGAGTATTCAAGAGTTTTTCGATCCAAGGCATAATATGCAACGTTATCAGACCAACCTACGGATCTATCAAAGGCAATGTAATGGGTCGAGAGAGACACTCCGTATATCCAATATTTAACCTTATCATTTTTGAAAAGAATTGCTCTATCCTGCGAAGGGGGGCCTCCGTTGCTACAAAAAAAAGAGTTTCCGTCGACCTCGCCTGCCCAAGCTGGCGTGACAAACAGCAATGAAAAGATGATGGCTAGGCGGGTCATGTTGAGAGCTCCATTTCGCATTGTGGTGGAGCATAGAAAAGCACTATCGCTAGACGATGTCCAAGCCTCCGCTCACCCACGGACAGCATGTCGGCACTAGTGACGGGACATAAAACTGGCGAGTAGTAAACCTTCTGCGCCATCTAAGTCATTGAAAAATTGCAAATTTTTTAGACCCTTTTTGGCACACGCTTGGCACACAGAGGGGGTGTTTTCAGAGAATGTGTAATGATATCAAGGGGATGGATGGCGGGAGTGACGGGACTCGAACCCGCGGCCTCTGGCGTGACAGGCCAGCGCTCTAACCAACTGAGCTACACCCCCGAACCCATGTTCACCGAAGAAACCGGCACTAATGAGAGAGCTATCGTTTACGTGCGCACATAGCTTGTGTCAAGCCCAATGGTTGCGCCACAAAGCGACCGGTGATCATGCGTTTCACAAGCATAGTAGTCACGGGAATTATGGAAGTAAATGGTGGGCGGTGACGGGATCGAACCGCCGACCCTCTCGGTGTAAACGAGATGCTCTCCCAGCTGAGCTAACCGCCCTACGATGAGTGCGTTCTAACGCATCGTTTTGGGAAATGCAAAAAAAAACATCGGCCATCGCGATGATGGCCGATGCCTTAGAAAAAACTTAGTTAACGGCGTCTTTGAGTGCTTTTCCGGCCTTGAACTTCGGCTGGTTCGACGCGCTTATCTGAATTGTTTCGCCGGTGCGCGGGTTACGACCCGTTGTCGCTTTGCGATGCGAAACAGAGAACGTGCCGAAACCTACGAGCCGAACTTCGCCCTTGTTCCTCAAAGATCCGGCGATATTGTCAAAAACACTATCGACGGCACGGGCAGCGTCAACTTTTGACAACCCGGTATCTTGGGCAACTTGCCCTACGAGATCATTTTTGTTCATGGCAACCCCTCCTGACTAGGTTCATAATGTTGCATAATAAAAGTAATGACCGATTCTACGGTCGGTCAAAGAAAAAGTCGCAGAAAACCGAAGTTTTTTGGGGGTATCCGTCCACAGATTGTGCGGGTTAATGAGGCTGCGAAGCCTCCGGATCATCAACACGAGCGATCTCCCGGCTGGCATAATAGGCATCTTCATCCCATTCAATGGCAACTGGCAGATGTTGCAGCGCATGGCTCAGCACGTCGTCCATATTTTCAACCGGAACAATTTCCAGACCAGCGCGGATATTGTCAGGAACCTCCGTCAGATCTTTCTCATTATCTTTTGGAATCAATACCTTAGTTATACCGCCGCGCAATGCAGCCAATAATTTTTCTTTTAGACCACCAATCGGTAACACGCGCCCGCGCAAGGTCACTTCGCCAGTCATCGCAACCTCTTTACGCACCGGGATACCAGTCATCACCGACACAATCGCCGTCGCCATGGCGGTCCCCGCCGAGGGGCCGTCCTTGGGCGTTGCACCTTCTGGAACGTGTACGTGGATGTCCTTGCGTTCAAACACCGGAGGCTCAATGCCGAACAGCGTACAAGATGAAAAAATGAGGGCGCTGATCGCTCTCGACGAAACAGTACTTAAAAAACTCACTGATTGCGACGCCGCAGGTTCTGACTTCAAGAAGACACTGCATGTGCTAGCTCACACTATGATAGAATTCGGCGCCCACCACACAGACGGCGCCACGCACATTTATCTTCCCGAAATTCTTGA
>CACNWB010000044.1 GCA_902624095.1 uncultured PS1 clade bacterium | reverse complement strand
CGCAGGTCGATATGGTGTGGCACGGCGATACGCACTTGCCAGCCTGTGACCTGATTGTATTGCCAGGCGGGTTTTCTTATGGTGATTATCTGCGTTGCGGTTCCATGGCCGCGAACAGCCCCATCATGCGCGAAGTAGTTGCGCGCTCTAGCGCCGGCACTGCCGTCTTGGGCATTTGCAACGGCTTTCAGGTGCTGACCGAATGCGGCCTGCTGCCGGGCATTTTAATGCGCAACCGCGAGTTAAATTTCGTTTGCCGCAACACTCGCCTAAATGTGTCGCGCACCGACACGCCCTTCACCCATCTTTATGCCGAGGCGGAGGAAATCGTCATTCCAGTAGCCCATAATGAGGGCAATTACTATGCCGATGACGAAATACTCAAGCGCCTGCAAGGCGAAAACCGCATCGCATTTACCTATGCCGAGGGCGACAATCCGAACGGCGCGTGCTTGGATATTGCCGGCATTACAGACGCCACGGGCCGTGTGCTGGGCATGATGCCCCATCCCGAACGGCGCGCCGAAACCCCGCTGGGGGGCGAAGACGGACGCCGCATATTTAATAGCGCGATGGAAGTGCTTGCATGAGCGCATCGCACATTAACGACACCCCCGTAACCCCCGAACTGGTTGCCGAGCATGGGCTGACACCAGAAGAATATGACATGATTGTCGCGCATATGGGTCGCGAGCCGAACTTTACCGAACTGGGTGTTTTTTCCGTTATGTGGTCGGAGCATTGCTCCTATAAATCTTCGCGCAAATGGTTGAAGCAACTCCCTGTCGACGGCCCACAGGTCATTCAAGGCCCGGGGGAAAATGCCGGTGTGATTGACATCGGCGACGGCGATGCAGCAATTTTCAAAATGGAAAGCCACAACCACCCCTCTTTCATTGAACCCTATCAGGGTGCGGCCACCGGCGTAGGCGGCATCATGCGAGATGTGTTTACAATGGGTGCGCGTCCGGTTGCCAATTTGAACGCGTTGCGCTTCGGCCAGCCTGACCATAAAAAGACGCGCCACCTCGTGGCTGGTGTGGTTTCAGGCATAGGCGGCTATGGCAATTGCACCGGCGTGCCAACAGTAGGCGGCGAGGTTAATTTCGATGCCAGCTACAACGGTAACATACTGGTCAATGCCATGTGTGTCGGCATTGCGCGCACAGACAAGATTTTCTATGCCGCCGCCACCGGCGTCGGATCGCCCGTCGTTTATGTCGGCTCGAAAACTGGGCGCGATGGCATTCATGGAGCAACTATGGCATCTGCCGAATTTGATGACGCCTCAGACGAAAAAAGGCCGACTGTACAGGTGGGTGACCCGTTTACCGAAAAATTGCTTTTGGAAGCGTGTCAGGAACTGATGGGTTCAGATTCAATTATCGGCATTCAGGATATGGGCGCGGCAGGGCTCACATCGTCTTCTGTCGAAATGGCCGATAAGGGCAATGTCGGCATTCGTCTTGACCTCGACAAAGTACCGTGCCGCGAAACGCATATGACTGGTTACGAAATGCTGCTGTCGGAAAGCCAAGAACGCATGTTGATGGTTTTGCAACCGGGGCGCGAAGACGAAGCGGCGGAAATTTTTCATCGCTGGGACCTTGATTTTGCAGTGGTCGGTGAATTGACCGACACCAATCGCATGGTAGTCGTCCATGAGGGCGAGATAATTGCCGATATGCCTTTAAAACCCCTTGCCGATGGTGCGCCCGAATATCACCGTCCCTATACACCCACGCCTGCCCTGCCCACGCTCGACATCCAAGCCCTCTCACACCCCTTTGATTTGGATGAAAGCCTGTTGCGGCTAATGGGCGGTTCCGAATTGGCGTCACGACGCTGGATATGGGAACAATATGACTCAATGGTTATGGGCGACACACTTGTCGGCCCCGGTGGGGACGCCGCGCTGGTACGCGTTCACGGCACCAACAAGGCCCTCGCTCTGACCACCGACGTTACACCGCGCTATTGTCTAGCAGACCCCGTGGCCGGTGGCCGGCAGGCCGTGGCCGAAGCCTATCGAAATATTAGTGCTACCGGTGCCAAGCCGCTTGCCATTACCAATTGCCTGAATTTCGGCAATCCGGAACGGCCCGAGATTATGGGGCAATTTGTCGGCTGTCTGGAAGGCATGGGCGAGGCCTGTCGCGCGCTCGAATTTCCCGTCGTTTCCGGTAATGTCTCGCTTTACAACGAAACTAATGGGCGCGGCATTATGCCGACACCGGCGATTGGCGGTGTGGGCGTTCTGGATGATTCGAGCAAAGCTGTTGGCAGTGCTTTTACTAAAGCCGGGTTGCTCGTTTATGTTATTGGCGAAACACACGGAGCTTTGGGATGTTCAATCTATGCCCGCGACGTACTGAAAATCGACACTAATGCCGCCCCGCCACCAGTCGACCTTGAGCGCGAGCAGCTACATGGCGCATTCGTGCGTGCGCAAATTGCCGAAGGCTCCGCAAATTGCGTACATGATGTTTCCGATGGTGGTCTTTTGTGCGCACTGGCAGAAATGTGTTTACCTCAAAAAATCGGCTGCTCGGTTGATATCGAAGGCGACCACGGCTTCTGGTTCGGTGAAGACCAGGGACGTTACCTTGTCTGCCTTACACCGGACGCCAAAGCAGAATTTGAAAAGGCCGCCGTCGAAGCGGGCGTCTGCCTTACGCAAATTGGCACCACCGGCGGCTCGGAATTGACAATTGCGGGTGCCAGGACCATATCATTGGAAGAGATTGCAACAGCCCATGAAAACTGGTTCCCGAAACTGATGGGTGGGCGATAGAAGGAAAACCCCATGCCGATGACCGCCGGCCAGCTGGAACAAATGATTCGAACGGCATTGCCCGATGCAAAAGTCGACATAACCGACTTGCGCGGCGACGGCGACCATTATGCCGCACATGTGGTGTCAAAGGCTTTTGTCGGCAAAACCCGTGTGCAACAGCACCA
>CACNWB010000043.1 GCA_902624095.1 uncultured PS1 clade bacterium | reverse complement strand
TCTGCATTGCCGGACCCGGCCTGGGGGATGAATACGACGCCAAGCTTGAAACACTCTGGCAGGCAGACGTGCCACTGGTTCTCGATGCCGACGGATTGCGCTGGCTGGTGCGCGCCCAACCTCCGGCGCGCAACGCCCCTTTGATTGCCACCCCGCATCCGGGTGAAGCCAGTGCGCTACTTGACGATATGGCAGAAGCTGACAGGTTCGCCCAGCTGGACGCGCTCAAAACGCATTATGGCGGGACATGGGTTTTGAAAGGCGCGGGCACCCTCATCAGCGGCGAGATGACAACCCTTTGCCCGTTTGCCGACGGGCGGCTGGGCACGGCGGGTGCGGGCGATGTCCTCGCCGGTCTGATTGGCGGGCTGTGGGCGCAACACCCCGAAATGGCGGCTGATCAAATTGCCCATGCGGGCGTTTATCTGCACACCCACGCCGCGCGATTTGCCATTGAAGCCCGCGACGGCCACTCGATTATTGCTGGCGATCTGCTGGACGCGCTTGGACGCGCCTTTCAACACGCACACGACACCCTCGCCGGACATGGCGAAAAATGGTCGGTTGGCTGAACACGTCAGGTGAAATCAAATATTTCGTGCTCGCGGGTCATGAACACACGTGAATTCACAAAGTCAATAAACGTGCTTTCATCGGACACCAGAAAGCGGCCCGCCTCCGTGCCAGCGGGCGTCGCCATAGCCGCCTTCATATGATCTTCGTCTCTAAACCAAACCTCGGTAATGCCGTCATAGGCGCGCTGGGTGCCGCGGCCGGCCTCCAGATCAGCATTTATTTCCGGCAGGCAAGTGTGGCTCTGCACATAACGCAAGGCTCCAATTGCTTCAGCCACGCCAGCAACTTTCGGCGCGTGGTCTTGTAGCCAATAGCGATAAAAGGTTTCCGGCGCGATATCGGCGCGGCGGCGAATACAATAAACAAGCTTTAGCATGTGTATTCCTCCTGCCTTCAGCCTAACCCAGATTAGGGCTTGTTGTCAGGCGCCGTTTTCGATTTCCTCGCGCCGAATTTCAAGCGCCAGCCATTCTTCTTCAGCCTTTTCAAGCCGGTCGCGTGCTTGCGACAGTTTTTCCGCCCAAGTCGCGAATTTTTCCGCATCGCGGGCGTAAAACGTCGGGTCGTTCAACTGCTCCTGAAATGTGGCAATTTCGGCGCGCAAAGCGTCCATTTCCTCGGGCAATTTTTCCAGCGCATATTTGTCGCGATAGGTCAGCTTGGTTGCAGCTCGGTCGCTCGGGGTGCGCGCATCCGCTTTATCAGGCTTTTCGGCTTTTGGATCCTGTTTTTCATCCGGCACATTGCTTGCGGCTTTTTCATTGGCTTTACGTTGCGCCTGCATGTCGGTATAGCCGCCAGCATATTCCACCCACACGCCCGCGCCCTCGGCGCGAATCACACTGGTGACTGTTTGGTCCAGAAAATCGCGGTCATGACTGACAAGAATAACCGTGCCTTCATAAGCGGCGATCATTTCCTGCAACAGGTCGAGCGTTTCTAGATCGAGATCATTGGTAGGCTCATCCATCACCAGAACATTGGAAGGTTGGCGCAGCCCGCGCGCCAGCAACAGACGCGCCAGCTCACCGCCGGACAGCACACTGGCGGGCGTGCGCATTTGCGCCGGATGAAACAGAAAATTTTTCATATAGCCGATGACATGCATAGTTTCTTCACCGATCGACACCAGATCACCGGCACCATCGGTTAGTGCGTCTTTGATGGTCCAATCTTTCTTGATGCCTGAACGCTTCTGATCCAGCTCTAGAACAGTGAGGTTTTTGCCAAGGCGCACATTGCCCGCATCCGGGGCCGAATGCCCCAGCAACATATTGAGCAATGTGGTTTTGCCGACACCATTTGCGCCCACAAGTCCGACCCTGTCGCCGCGCTTGATTTGGGTTGAAAACCCGTCGACAACAAGCTTGTCGTCGAATTGCTTGACCAGCTTGTCGGCTTTGACAACCAATTTTCCGGATTTTTCTCCTGCTACCAGTGCCGCCTCCACTTGCCCTTCGGTGCGACGGTGGTCTCGCCGGTTCTGGCGTAACTTCTGCAATTCCCCGACGCGGCGTATATTGCGTTTGCGGCGTCCTGAAACGCCATAGCGTATCCAGTCTTCTTCGCGGGCAATTTTACGATCAAGTTTGTGGCGTTCAACCTGTTCGCGCTCCAATTCGGCGTCCCGCCAATCTTCAAAATGCGCGAAATTTTTGCGCATGAGTTTTGTACATCCGCGATCCAGCCAAATCGTCTGTTCGGTCAGATTTTTCAAAAACCGCCGGTCGTGACTGACCACCACCAGCGCCGGGTTGATTTGCCGCAGGCTGGTCTCCAGCCATTCAATCGCAGGCAGGTCGAGATGATTGGTCGGCTCATCCAATAGCAGAATATCGGGTTGCGGCGCCATGACATGCGCCAAGGCCACACGACGGCGTTCGCCGCCCGACATTACCGCCAGCGCCGCGCCAGGCTCAATATGGAGATCGGCCATAATCTGATGCGCGCGCTGTTTGTCTTCATTGTCCATCACGCCTTGCAACACATAATCGCCGGCGGTCTGGAAACCGCTAAAATCCGGGTTTTGCGCAAGATAAGAGACAAATATCCCCGGCTGCACAAACCGTTCACCGCTATCGGCGTCTGTTAGCCCGGCGGCAATACGCAACAGCGTCGACTTACCCGACCCGTTGCGCCCGACAAGACACAAACGCGCACCACGACCGACAGACAGGTCAGCCCCCTCGAGCAGGGGCGTCACGCCATAGGTCAGATGAATGTCCTGCAGGTATAAAATGGGCGCGGCGGAACTCATGCTCTCGTTTTAACCATCTGTCGGAAAAATGGCAAAAACAGCTTTTTTCGTTTAAACAGAAAAAGGCGCCCGCGCATCGGGCTGCCGTGATGGGGAGATAATATGCACATGATTTTACGCCGCGGCTGGATCGGGTTGCTGGTTTTCGTGGTCGCTCTTACGCTTGCAAATTTTCTTCTGCATATTGTCGAGGCTGGGCACTTCGACAGGCATGCGGCGATTTCCAAAGCCGAGCATTATCGCGGCGAGATTATCCGCGACGGCTACGGCGTACCGCATATTTACGGCCAACGCGATGTAGATGTCGCCTTTGCTTTGGCTTACGCCCATGCCGAGGACGATTTCAAAACCTTTCAACAATTACTTCCCTTTTACCGAGGTGAATTGGGGCGCAGTGTCGGCTTTGACGGGCTTGCAATTGATTTTTTGCTGGGCTGGCTGGATGTGCCGGGCACGGTTGCCGCCCGCTTTGAAACCGACCTGACC
>CACNWB010000042.1 GCA_902624095.1 uncultured PS1 clade bacterium | reverse complement strand
GGCGATGACGCGGCGCACGTTCGGGCAATCGTCGATGATTTTCTCGATCAGAGGCGCATAATGACAGTCGACGAAAATCATCTCGGCTTGCGCGTCATTGATGACATAGGTCACCTCTGGTGGCGCAAGCCGCGAATTGACGCCAACCAGTGACGCGCGCGTCTTTTGGACACCCAGCAATAATTCAAAATATGTCGCCGAGTTGTTTCCCATAAAGGCCACCCGGGAATGCGGCTTTACGCCATCTTTGATAAGTGCGTTTGCAACCTTGTTAGACAGGCTGGATAATTGCACATAGCTGGTTTCTTTTCCTTTGAAGACCAAGGCAGTCTTGTCACCTTGCGCTTGCATCTGCGCTTCGAGAGACTCGATAAAAATATAGTCATCCATGTCCTTCTACCCCGGCGCCCCGCTGCACAAAATTCAGCCTCAATATGTGCCTTGGTCGCCTGATTTTTTTCCACCCTTATGCGGGCAAGATGTTCAACAATTAATTAAAAATGAAAAAGGGCGGGAATCCAAGCCCCGCCCCATGCAAAATCTTAGTTGCTTCCTCATTAACGAGAGATTTGTAGCATTATGTGCTCGTAATCAGTACCTCTGAACATAACGTATGGATCTCCATTCTCGAAGCTACTGGAGATATTATCCACGCTACCTTTGGGACCGACAATCATTATATGCGGCCCTTCCTTAATCCATGATCCAGACGACTGATCGGTATTATAAGGATCATCGTTGTCAATCGGGGCATCCCCTTGCAGCATGTAAGAAAATCCTAATGTATCTGTGCTGAATGGCTCCTTAGCATTGAGCGCGGCCATTAATCTTTGCCACACCGGATCATTGCACATTGGATTTTCATATTTTGGGGGCATCCCCGGCATGCAAACCCAAGAGTTAGTTCCTTCATCAAGAATTGCTCCGTTCTCATCGACGACTTTGGCATTTTGACTTATAAAGTCAGGCGCTGCAGATCGCGCAAGAGTAATTTTTTCTTCGTTTGACAGTGACATGGCATCACCGGTTCCCAAATACATGTATGCTACGACCGCGCCCAAGCCCAGAACAGCTATCAATAAAAAACGCATGTTTAAACCTCCACAAAAAATTCACTTCCCGTAACTTTTGCAGAGTTGGGCGCTTAAAAAAAGAAGAATTTGGCTGAGCTATTACAAACCAGAAGCATATGATTTTTGACTTTGCAAAATTCCAACGTTCTGCAACACTTTTCGTATCCAAAATGGAGGTTATTATGAAACTACTTAAGAATTTTTTGTTCGCGTGTGCTGCTTCAGCAATTTTGTTTATTAATGCTGCTCACGCCCAAGTTATGTGGATAGACTACTCGTGGAAGGTAGAGCCACAAAATGAGAAAAAGTTTATTGCTGCAGTAGAGAAGTTCACTCAAAGTGCGGCTTTCAGCCGTTTTCCAGGAAAAATGTGGTTTGTTGCACATACAGCAAACGGACCAAATCCAACAACCCACTCTTTCGCAGTCGTCTACGAAAAAACCGAAGATTTGGACGCCAATTTTCGAGATTTCGCAAATTCAGATGAATTCGATCGTTTTCGCAAAGCTCTAAGTGCTGCTGCAGAGCCAGTTGATGAAGTAGTCTATGCACATGTTAAGGGCTATGGCGGGCATCCGATTGATGCCACCACCTACCAGGTTAGCTTAATGGCCGTTTCCAATCCTGTCGGCTATCTCGGAGCAATAGACAAGCTTATGCGCAATGAGGTGATGAAAGGTCTTCCCGGTGGCTTTGACATTTGGCAGATCGTAGCCGGCGGCCCTCCGGGAGCTTCTCACATTGTGGTTTTTGCGAATAATAGTTTTGCTGAAAGCATGAATTTTAATCGAGAGTCCGCGGCGGACCCCTCCTTCGCCCGAGATTTTGCGGCACTTGGAAAATTTCGGACAATATTGGGTTCCAGCTGGACTACTAGCCCAGTGAAATATGGTTCATCAGAGCTTAACAGCATACGCTAATCAACCATTCGCGAAAATGAAAGAGGCACCCGGTTAACCAGGTGCCTCTAATTTTTCTAAGATCAATAACGTTTCAAAAGATGCAAATTATGCTTTTGCGACATTAATGACTTTTCGAGCAGTGAATTCCGCAAGACCTTCCTCTCCAAGTTCGGCACCTATTCCAGATGTCTTAATACCTCCGAAAGGAATGTGGGGTTGAACGTCGGCGTGCTTGTTGACCCAGATTGTTCCGCTATCAACTTTTTTAGCAACTTCATAAGCGCGATCAGTATCGGACGACCAAACTGAACCGCCCAGGCCATAATCCGTATCGTTCGCACGCTCAATTACATCATCAATGTCATCATATTTAATGACAGGAAGAACCGGCCCAAACTGCTCCTCTTTTACAAGTCTGCTGTCGTCATCGATATCTTTGACGATGGTTGGAGGAATAAAGTACCCCTTGCCATCCGGAACTTCGCCACCGGCCACAATGGTCCCATCAGCACGGCCTTCCTCGATGTATCCTTTGACCTTGTCAAACTGCATTTTGTTCTGAAGTGGGCCCAGTTTGGTTCCTTGTTCCAGTCCATTTCCTACAGCAGCTTCTTTGGCCAACTCTGCAAGTTGGTCAACTAATTTATCGTAAATTGACTCATGGGCATAAACTCGCTTCATCGCAATGCAAATTTGGCCATTGTTACCAAATGCGCCGTCGAAAATCTGGGGAGCCACAGCTTCCACATCAACATCATCCATTACAATGCCAGCATCGTTTCCGCCAAGTTCCAATGTAACGCGTTTTAAGGTGCTGGCCGCAGAGGCCAAAACACGAGAACCAGTCGCAGTTGAGCCGGTGAAGGAAATTTTACTAATACCTTTGTGAGTTGTGATTTTGTCACCCAGGTCGTTTTTATCAGCAATAATGTTTACAAGGCCTGCTGGCAAAACATTAGCTATGAGCTCACCAAGACGCAGTGTAGTCAATGGTGTTGTTGGTGCTGGCTTAATAACTATCGAGTTGCCGGCCAAAAGGGCTGCAGGCAGCTTAAATGCCAGCAAAAATACCGGAAAATTCCATGGTATAATAGCGCCCACTACGCCAAGTGGATTGCGATGAACCTCTACCCGTTGGGTTTCGCTGTCCTCTAAAACCTCTACTGGCAAGTCCAACGATTGAAAATATCGGAAAAACATGGCGGCACCCGAAATTTCAACCATAGCTTCTTCGAGCGGCTTACCTTGTTCCTGGGTCAAGGATCGGGCTAACTCGTCACTGTTTGCATCAATGATATCTGCAATTTCACCTAACTTGGCTCGACGTTCATCGAGAGATGTCTCTTTCCATTGTTCAAAGGCGGACTGAGCTGCGGTCACGGCTTCATTAAGTTGATCTTCCGATGCCGTGGGGCATTCAGCCAAAATTTCCTCTGTTGCGGGATTAAGAACCGGCATGGTTCCAGCACCGTCAACAAGTTCTCCATTAATAAGTAATTTATATTCCATGATTACCTCCCCTCCTCGAGATCACCATAATTAAATCGCAGAGCCCTGACTTACGCAAGATAATACTGGGTCAAAATTTGCACTCAGAAAGCAGATTGTGATGGTGCCATTTCAAGCACTGCCAATTTCAATTCTTTTGGGGTTATCAAGAAATACATTTTTCCCAATCATGCTAGCGACGAGAATACGAAATCGAGGAAACATCATGAAAAAAACACTAATCGCTTTTTTTGTCTTTTGCCTAACTAATACAGCAATGGCTGATAATCATTCGATAACGTTTA
>CACNWB010000041.1 GCA_902624095.1 uncultured PS1 clade bacterium | reverse complement strand
GCCGTGGCGCTGGACGATGTCGAGCCAGTGGCTGAAATTGTCCGCCGCTTTGTCACTGGCGCCATGTCACTGGGCTCAATCAGCCCGGAAGCGCATGAAACGCTTGCGATTGCCATGAATCGCATTGGCGGAAAATCGAACACGGGCGAAGGCGGCGAGGAATCTGAGCGCTTCACCCCAATGGAAAATGGCGACTCGCGCCGCTCTGCTATTAAGCAGGTCGCCTCAGGGCGCTTCGGTGTTACCACCGAATATCTCGCCAATTCAGACATGATACAGATCAAAATGGCGCAAGGCGCCAAGCCAGGCGAAGGCGGGCAATTGCCCGGGCACAAGGTCGACCAACGCATCGCGGCGGTGCGTCACTCGACGCCAGGTGTAGGTCTAATCTCACCGCCGCCGCACCACGATATTTATTCGATCGAAGATCTCGCACAGTTGATCTATGACCTGAAAAACACAAATCCCGAAGCCGATATTTCGGTCAAACTGGTATCCGAGGTTGGGGTGGGCACGGTTGCCGCCGGTGTTTCGAAGGCGCGCGCCGACCATGTAACGATTTCAGGTTTCGAGGGCGGCACAGGTGCTAGCCCGCTGACTTCAATCAAACATGCCGGCAGCCCGTGGGAAATTGGGCTTGCTGAGACCCACCAAACGCTGGTGCTGAACGATTTACGCACGCGCATCACGGTGCAAGTTGATGGCGGGTTGCGCACGGGACGCGACGTGATTGTCGGAGCACTTTTGGGCGCTGACGAGTTTGGCTTTTCAACCGCGCCGCTGATTGCTGCAGGCTGTGTAATGATGCGTAAATGCCATCTTAACACCTGCCCCGTCGGTATCGCGACCCAAAATACCGAATTGCGCAAGCGGTTCACGGGCACGCCTGAACACGTCATTAATTATTTCTTCTTCGTTGCTGAAGAAGTGCGTGAATTGCTGGCCGCCATGGGCTTTACCAAACTTGACCAGATTATCGGCCAGACCGATTTGCTGGACACGCGCGAAGCGATTAACCATTGGAAGGCACAAGGGCTCGATTTTACCCGCCTGTTCACCAAAATTGAAACCGATCGGCCGGTGCATAATTGCGAAGATCAAAAACACCCGATCGACGATATTCTTGACCGTAAACTCATCGCCGAAGCCATGCCGGCGCTTGAAAACAAAACTGCGGTTAAAATCGACACGCCGATCACGAATATTGACCGTTCGGCGGGCACAATGCTGTCGGGTGCGCTTGCCAAGCGCCACGGCCATGCAGGGCTTCCCGAAGACACAATATCGGTAAAGCTGACGGGCACAGCTGGCCAGAGTTTTGGTGCGTTTTTGGCGCGTGGTATTTCTTTCGAGCTTGAGGGCGAGGCCAATGACTATGTCGGTAAAGGTCTTTCCGGTGGACGGTTGGCAATTTATCCTCCGGCCCATAGCGGCATTGTTCCGGAAAAAAGCATTATTGTTGGCAATACGGTTCTTTATGGCGCAATTGATGGCGAGTGCTATTTCCGTGGCGTGGCAGGTGAACGCTTTGCGGTGCGCAATTCGGGCGCCGTGGCTGTTGTCGAAGGCGCGGGCGACCATTGCTGCGAATATATGACCGGTGGGGTGGTGGTGGTTCTTGGCCCCACAGGGCGCAATTTCGCAGCCGGCATGTCGGGCGGCATTGCCTATGTACTGGACAGCGAGGGAGATTTTGAAAGTCGCTGCAATATGGCGATGGTGGAACTGGAAAAGGTGACCGGTAGCCTTGGCAATGCGCTGGGCCATATCAAAGAAAATATGACCGGCCATGACGCCGAGCGCCTGCACAGGCTGCTTGAAAACCATGCCCGCTACACAAACTCGCAGCGGGCCAAAGACATTCTCGCTGATTGGGAAAACTATCAGTCGAAATTCCGCAAAGTCATGCCGACAGAGTTCCAGCGTGCGCTAAATGAACTGGCAAGCGAACAGGCCCAAGAGCAAGCGACGGCAGGAGAGTGACATGGGTAAAGCCACTGGATTCTTAGAAATTGAACGCAAGGACCGCACTTATGAAGCACCGGAAGCGCGCGTTCAAAATTTCCGCGAATTTGTTATTCCGCTCAGCGAAGACATATTGCGAGATCAAGCTGCCCGGTGCATGGATTGCGGTGTGCCCTATTGCCATAATGGTTGCCCCGTCAACAACCAGATCCCCGACTGGAACGATTTGGTCTATGAAGATAACTGGCAGACCGCATTGGCTAATTTGCATTCGACAAATAATTTCCCCGAATTTACCGGACGCATCTGTCCGGCGCCGTGCGAAGCAGCCTGCACGCTGAACATTGATGATAGCCCGGTTACCATCAAATCCATCGAATGTGCGATTATTGACAAGGGCTGGGAAAATGGCTGGATTGCAGCCGAACCACCGGCTGAAAAAACCGGCAAATCGGTGGCAATTGTCGGGGCCGGTCCGGCCGGCATGGCAGCCGCGCAGCAACTCGCGCGCCAAGGCCATGATGTTCATATTTATGAAAAACATGCCAAAGCTGGTGGCCTTTTGCGCTATGGCATTCCCGATTTCAAAATGGAAAAACACCTCATCGATCGCCGTGTTGAGCAGCTGGCAAACGAAGGCGTTACCTTCCATTTCAACACCAATGTGGGCGTTGACATGCCGGCCAAGAAATTGGCCGAAGACCATGACGCGTTAATCATTTGCGGCGGGTCAGAAGTACCCCGCGACCTGCCGGTGGAAGGACGCGGGCTTGACGGTGTGCATTTCGCCATGGATTTCCTGCCGCAACAAAACCGTCGTGTCGGGCAAGAACCTATCGGCGACATCGCACCCATTCTCGCTGAAGACAAGCATGTTATTGTAATTGGCGGCGGCGACACCGGCTCCGACTGCATTGGCACAAGTTTCCGTCAGGGCGCGGCCTCAGTGACCCAGCTTGAAATTATGCCGATGCCGCCGGAGAAAGAAAATAAGGGCCTCACTTGGCCGGACTGGCCGCTCAAATTGCGCACATCGACCAGCCAGGAAGAAGGCGCCATTCGTGACTTTTCTGTAATGACCACCGGCATTAAAGGTGAAGACGGGCACGTCACCGCCATCACCTGCACCAAGGTTGATGAAACCATGAAAGCTATTGCCGGATCGGAATTTGAACTGAAGGCCGATCTGATTTTGCTGGCCATGGGGTTCATACATCCGATGCATGAGGGCATGCTCGACGAATTGTCACTGGAGCGCGACGGGCGCGGCAATGTGGCGGCAGACACGGCCACTTACCAAACATCTGACGCCAATATTTTTGCCTGCGGCGACATGCGGCGCGGTCAGTCGCTGGTAGTTTGGGCCATTCGTGAAGGGCGCCAATGTGCGCGCGAGGTGGATTTGGCGCTTATGGGCGAAACCCGCCTGCCACGATAACTGTGCTGCCAAATACAACCCAGTTAAACACTGACGCGCAGCAAATTATCGAGCACGCGCTCAACATCACGCACCGAATTGCACACCTGAACATGACTGCAATAGGCACCCAGCCGGCGCATTTCGCTGTCGCCCGTGTTCCAGCTTGCCTCCGGTTCGGGGTTCAGCCAGATAACGCGGCGCGCTCGTGTTGCCATTTCTTTCAAAATCAGATGCCCCGGGTCACCGAAATTCGACCGCGCATCGCCTAGCACCAAAAGCGTGGTACGGTGGTCCATCTCATCCAGCACTGCTTGGGCAAGGTCTTCCATCGCCATGCCATAATCGGTGGAGCCGCCGCCATAATCGCGTAAGGCTTGCGTCATCACCTCA
>CACNWB010000040.1 GCA_902624095.1 uncultured PS1 clade bacterium | reverse complement strand
ACCACCACGCAGGCGCTCGATGACAAAGCACTGGAAATTATCCGCGATCAAGGCGCGGTGCCAGCACCTCTCAATTATCGCGGCTTTAGAAAATCCGTTTGTACCTCGATAAATCACGTTGTCTGCCACGGCATTCCAGGCGATCGCCGCCTGCGCGAGGGCGACATAATGAATGTCGACGTGACATTGGTTTTTGAAGGCTGGCACGGCGATCACAGCCGCATGTACAGCCTAGGCGATGTGTCGGTGAAGGCCAAGCGACTGATGGATGTGACATATGAGGCGATGATGGCCGGCATCAATGCCGTGCGGCCCGGTGCCTCGCTGGGAGACATCGGATTCGCCATTCAACAGCATGCCGAAATTAACCGGCTCGCAGTTGTACGTGATTTTTGCGGGCACGGTCTTGGCCGTGTTTTCCACGATACGCCCAACATTCTGCATTACGGGCGTCCCGGCGAGGGGTTGGTTTTGCGTGATGGCATGTTTTTCACCATTGAGCCGATGCTGAATCTGGGCAAGCCGGCGGTGAAAATTCTTGGCGACGGATGGACCGCTGTCACCCGCGACCGGACCCTTTCCGCGCAATATGAACATTCCGTTGGCGTAACGGCTGACGGTGTTGAAATTTTCACCAAATCGCCAGGCGGATTGGATACGCCCCACCGCATTCAGGAGGACTGAGAAGAAAAAGACATTGTGGGACACGAAGAACAAAAACAACCCCGCAAAACTGAAGACTCCACCCTTATCGGCTACCGCAAGAGATTGCGTTAGCTCCTGCGTCGCGGCGGCCATATGGCACTGCATGATTATGAACTTCTGGAACTTATTTTGTTTCGCGCATTGCCGCTGTGCGACGTCAAACCCCTGGCGCGCAACCCCACGCCGTCGCAAGCTGATTTTGATATGACCAACAAGCTTTATGCGTTGGCCAGTCAGTTCAATATTGTTGAGCATGATCAACTCATTTTTGGGGCATGTGGACGAGGTGGATTTCGAAAATTTTGGTCTTTTGGGAGCGCAGGCACCGAATTTTTAGGTAGGTTTGCTTTGCGCAGCTCCCACAATCTGCTAAAGCAAGCGCAAAGGAGATTGCTGATGATTCCGCGTTACGCCCGCCCCGAAATGACAACCTTGTGGGAAGCCGAAAGCCGCTTTTCGATCTGGCTCGATATCGAAACGCATGCCATGGATGCCATGGCGGAGCTTGGCATTGTACCGGCGAACGCTGCCAAGGCCGTACGCGAGCGCGGCGGCTTTGATGTTGCGCGCATTGACGAGATTGAGCGCGAGGTTAAACATGATGTCATCGCATTTTTGACCTCGCTTGCCGAACACGTTGGGCCGGAAGCGCGCTTTGTGCATCAGGGCATGACCTCCTCTGACGTACTAGACACCTGCTTCAATGTGCAACTGACTCGCGCCACCGATATTCTGCTCGCCGACATTGACGCCTTGTTAAGGGCACTGAAAAACCGTGCTTTTGAGCACAAAATGACGCCCTGCATCGGGCGCAGTCATGCCATTCACGCAGAGCCGACGACATTCGGCCTCAAAATGGCCCAAGCCTATGCCGAATTTGACCGTAACCGCGCGCGCTTGGTTGCAGCGCGCACGGAAATTGCAACCTGCGCCATGTCCGGCGCGGTCGGCACATTTGCTAATATTGATCCGGCTGTCGAGGCACATGTCGCTGAAAAAATGGACCTTGTCATCGAGCCTGTATCGACGCAAGTTATTCCGCGCGACCGCCATGCCATGTTCTTTGCCACACTGGGTGTTATCGCCTCTTCAATAGAGCGTCTGGCCGTTGAAGTGCGTCACCTTCAGCGCACCGAGGTGCTGGAAGCAGAAGAGCATTTCTCCGAAGGCCAAAAAGGTTCATCGGCCATGCCGCATAAGCGCAACCCGGTTTTGACCGAAAATCTTACCGGCCTGGCGCGATTGGTGCGAGGCATGGCACTACCGGCCATGGAAAATGTCGCCCTGTGGCACGAGCGGGATATTTCCCATTCATCCGTCGAGCGCATGATTGGCCCCGATGCAACCATCACGCTCGACTTCGCGCTGGTAAGACTGACGGGCGTGATAGACAATCTTGTTGTTTATCCCGAACGCATGCATACCAATTTGGACAAGCTCGGCGGCTTGGTGCATTCCCAACGTGTGCTTTTGGCGCTGACCCAAGCCGGTGTGAGCCGCGAAGACGCATATCGTCTAGTGCAGCGCAATGCTATGCTGGTATGGGAGGGCAAGGGCGTTTTCCTCGATCTGCTGAAGGCAGATGCAGAGGTTGCTCTCGACGATGCGACGCTCGAAAGCCTGTTTGATCTGAGCCATCACGTCAAACATGTGGATACGATATTCAAACGCGTTTTCGGAAAAGGCTGAGTATTTGCCCGAATCGCCCCGATGGTCTAATTTCGCTTTATCGGGGATGAGTTCAACTGCCACCGACACCGGAGAAATCACAGATGTCAAAGCGCCGTCGCATATATGAGGGCAAGGCCAAAGTGCTCTATGAAGGCCCCGAACCCGGTACACTTGTGCAACATTTTAAGGACGACGCCACCGCCTTTAACGCCGAAAAACACGACGTGATCGAGGGCAAAGGCGTTCTAAACAATCGCATTTCCGAATATATTTTTCTGCAACTCGCCCAGATCGGCATTCAAACGCATTTCATCAAGGCGCTGAATATGCGCGAACAACTTATTCGAGAAGCTGAGATTGTGCCTCTGGAAGTGGTCATCCGCAATGTCGCGGCCGGTTCGCTAGTTAAGCGCCTTGGCCTAAAAGAGGGCGAGCCACTGCCGCGCCCGCTCATTGAGTTTTATTACAAGGACGATGCGCTGGGTGACCCGCTCATCAGCGAAGACCACATTGCCGTTTTCGGCTGGGCAACGCAGAACGAGCTTGACGAGATTATGACCATCGCAGTGCGTATCAATGATTTCCTCATCGGTCTATTCGCCGGTGCGGGCATTCGTCTGGTCGATTTCAAGTTGGAATTTGGCCGCGTCTGGGAACGGGATGTGCAACGCATTATTCTCGCCGATGAAATCAGCCCGGACAATTGCCGCCTCTGGGACATCAACAGCAATAAAAAACTCGATAAAGATCGGTTCCGGCAAGACCTTGGCGGGCTGGTTGATGCCTATCAGGAAGTAGCCCGTCGGCTAGGTATTTTTTCGTCAAACGGGCATGACGGAAAAAAAGGGCCGGTGCTCGTGAGTTGAGGCAAGCATGAAAGCAACGATTTATATTTCCTTGAAAAACGGTGTATTGGACCCGCAAGGCAAAGCAATTGAAAACGCACTCGGCCAGCTCGGGTTTGACGGTGTCGACAGTGTGCGGCAGGGCAAAATGATCGAGCTAGAACTAACGGATACAGACGCCAACCAAGCGCGCGGCCAGTTGCAGGAAATGTGCGAAAAGCTACTTGCCAATACAGTGATTGAAAATTACGACATTCGCCTCACCGACGCGGAGTAAACATTCATGCGTGCAGCGGTAATGAAATTCATCTTGTTTCCCCGCTTTGGAAATAGCATGTTCTCCTCAGCATTGTCGATAAGCGGCTCGGTGTTTGTCACCGCCCGTCTTTCACTACGCATTTGTCACTGTGACAAACGAACCTAATTTCGCAGTAGGAGGCAGATATGGGCTCAAACGACACCACCGCGTCACAAGCTTCATCTTCCGTCAATGGAGACGGTAATGTAACCGCGTGTATGCTGATTATCGGCAATGAAGTTCTTTCTGGTCGGACACAGGACAAAAACCTGTCTTTTCTCGGCACCGCGCTGGGTGAGATTGGCATCGATATGCGCGAAGCGCGAATTATTCCCGATGATCCTGCCATTATTGTCAAAACTTTGAACACGTGCCGCGCGCGCTTTGACTATGTTTTCACCACAGGCGGTATTGGTCCGACGCATGATGACATCACCGCCGAGTGTGTTGCCGAAGCGTTTGGCGTACCGCTTGAATATCACTCTGAAGCCATGGCACGGCTTACGGCGTATTATGAAACGATAGGCAC
>CACNWB010000039.1 GCA_902624095.1 uncultured PS1 clade bacterium | reverse complement strand
CAAAATGATTGCGGTTGAACCCGAAGACAGCCCGATATTGTCGGGCGGCACGCCAGGCCCTCATAAAATTCAGGGAATTGGCGCGGGCTTTGTGCCCGGCAATATGCAATCTGAGCTTATCGACGAAGTGCTAACCATTGGCAATGAAACCGCTTTTGAAACAGCGCGCAAACTCGCCCGCGTCGAGGGTATCCCGGGCGGCATCAGTTCGGGAGCCGCGGTTGCCGCAGCGCTTGAGGTTGGCGGACGCCCCAACATGGGTGGCAAAAATATCGTGATTATTCTGCCGAGCTTTGCCGAGCGCTATCTTTCGACCGCGCTGTTTGAGGGTCTTTAGGAAATAATTTGACACTCACCCCGACCCAGCTTGACCGCTACAAACGCCATATTCTGCTGAAAGAAATTGGCGGGGCAGGGCAACAGGCTTTGCTGCAAGCGCGCGTATTGATTGTCGGCATGGGCGGGCTCGGCAATCCGCTAGCGCAATATCTCGCCGCCGCGGGCGTTGGCACGTTGGGTTTGGTGGATGATGATTATGTCGATCTGTCGAATTTACAGCGCCAGATCCTGTTCGGTACCCAAGACATTGGTGCGCGCAAAGTGGACGTGGCGGCAGCCCGTCTCACGGACCTCAATCCGGATGTGGAAATTGTATGCCATCCGGTGCGCGTGACGGCTGAAAATATAGACGCATTGATCGGGCAATATGATGTGATTGCCGATGGGTGCGATAATTTCGCAACCCGCTACATCGTAAATGATTCGTGTTTTTACGCCCGCAAAACGCTTGTGTCGGCCGCGGTCGGGCGGTTTGACGGACAGGTAGCAACTTTTAAGCCATGGTTGGTCGATGAAAACAATGTGCCGTTTCCATGTTACCGCTCGCTAGTGCCATCAGCGCCGGATGCCGATGAAGAGCAAGATGACAATGGAGAGAATTGCGCCACGCTCGGTACGGTGGGTGCGCTCGCCGGCATTATCGGTTCACTGCAAGCGCTGGAAATCATCAAGGAAATTATCGGGAACGGCGACAGTCTGGCTGGCAAGGTGCTGATTTTTGACGGGCTTGCTGGTCGTGCGCGCACGGTCAAGCTGGCCTGGGATCCGGCCAATCCGCTCAACGGCATCGCAACTGATAGCTAAAAACGGGCATCTGACGGCAACACCCAGTCGGGCGGGCGGTGCCCGTCGGCAAAGGTCTTGATATTGATGATGACTTTTTCGCCCATGCTTAGTCGACTTTCCATTGTGGCGGACGACATGTGCGGCAATAAAACCACATTTTCTAGTTCCAGTAGGCGTGGATTGACGGCAGGCTCGCGTTCGAACACATCAAGCCCCGCACCGCCCAGAAGCCCCGCGCTCAGCGCATCGGCCAGCGCACCCTCGTCGATCACCTCGCCACGACTTGTGTTAATGACGGTTGCGTGCAGCGGCAGTAATCCGAGACGCCGCGCCGACAGTAGATGATAAGTCGCTGGCGTATGCGGGCAATTTACTGATACAATGTCGACTTTGCGCAGCATACGGTCGAGACTGTCGACATATTTTGCGCCGGTTTCAGCCTCCAGTTCGGCGTGAAGCCGGTTGCGATTGTGATAAAAAACCTCAAGCCCAAACACGCGCGCGCGCCGTGCCACGGCCTGCCCGATACGCCCCATACCAATTATGCCCAGACGTTTTTCGGCCAGACGCCTCCCCAACATCCATGTCGGCGACCAGCCTTTGAAGCTGCCGGGCTTGCGGATGAGGCGGTCGCCTTCGACCAAACGGCGCGGAACGGCCAGAATAAGCGCCATCACCATATCGGCCGTGTCTTCGGTCAATACACTAGGCGTGTTGGTGACGGTAATGCCGCGAGCATGCGCCGCGTCAACATCAATATTGTCGGTACCATTGCCGAAATTTGCAATCAGTTTCAGCTGTTCGCCCGCGGCATCTATCAGTGCGCCATCGATCACATCGGAAACTGTAGGAACCAGAACATCATGGTCGGCCATTAATTCGCAAAGCTCCTGGCGCGAAAGAACAGCATCTGTTTGATTGAAGCGCGTGTCGAATAATTCGCCCATTCGCTCTTCAATGTCGGCAGGCAGGCGACGGGTGACGGCAACTTTGGTGGCGTTGAGACTCATGATCCTATAATACCAGATCACACCTCGTGCGGCGAGAGGCAAGCGCATCTGGATACGGCAGGGCTTGATGAAGGCGTCGCGAATTAGTATCAAGATGACATGACCCGTCTGCCAATACTTCGTGTCTATATAGGCCTTTCCATACTGGTGCTATTGACAGCTACGGCACCTTTTTCTTCCTCGGCGCAGTCACTTCAGAGCGTTGAGGCTTTCACCGAGTCCCAGAACACGGAAAGCAAAAGGGTCAAAGGTGCCAGTGGCCTGCCGCTACCGCGCTTTGTTTCGATTAAGTCCGACGCCGCCAATGTGCGGCGCGGGCCGGGGCCGAGTTTTCCTTTGTTGTGGCAATATCAACGACGCAATTTGCCGCTGGAAGTCATCGCCGAATATGATGATTGGCGCCGCGTTCGCGACCATCAGGGTGAAGAGGGCTGGATGAAAGCCCCTCTTTTGAGCGGCGCGCGCACAGTGATTGTACGCCGCTCGGCGCATGCGGTGATATTGCGCGCCGTGCCGAGTGCAACCGGCGGAGTTGTTGCACTGTTACAACCGGGCGTAATCGGCTCATTGGAAACGTGCGAAGGTGATTGGTGCGAGGTTGATGTTGACGAGTATGATGGCTGGCTGCCGCAAGACCAGATTTGGGGCGTTTATCCTTTCGAATTTAACGAATAAAAAATGCGCCGCTGCACACACCCCGCAAAAGAAAAGGGGGGCTTCATGCCCCCCTCTCCAAAAATCATCTCCTGGCCTTACGCCGCCAGATCGAACCGGTCGGCATTCATGACCTTGGTCCACGCGGCAACGAAATCCGCCACGAATTTGCCGGCATTATCGTCCTGAGCGTAAAGCTCGGCGATTGCCCGCAATTCCGAATTGGACCCGAACACCAGATCGACTCGTGTCGCCGTGCCGGCTTTCTTACCGCTTGCAAGATCGATCGCCTCATATAGATTTTCATCTGCCTGGGCCCATGCAACGTCCATGTCCAGCAATTTCGATAGCCACTCATTGCTCAGTTTGTCGGTCGAGGTCCACACGCCATGACCATTATCACTGATACCCAGTGACCGCAGACCAGCAACCAGAACGGTCATTTCCGAAGCTGTTAGACCCAAAAGCTGCGCCCGGTCGAGCAACATTTCTTCGGGTGCCACGGTAAAGCTGCCACGCTGGAAATTACGGAACCCGTCGGCACGCGGCTCAAGAACCGAAAAGCTGTCGGCGTCGGTCTGCTCTGCTGTTGCGTCACCACGACCTGGCGCAAACGACACCTCCACGCCTGACGCCTGCTCAAGGCCGACATTGCCAGCCAGAACAATAACATCGGCGAGACTTGCCCCGTGAGCTTCGGCAATCGGCTCCAGCGCGCCAAGCACTTTGGCAAGCTGATCGGGTTTGTTGACTTCCCAGTCTTTTTGAGGTGCAAGACGGATGCGTGCGCCATTGGCGCCGCCCCGCATGTCTGAGCCACGATAGGTAGACGCAGACGCCCAAGCCGTTTCGACAAGTTCTTGCACCGACAGGCCGGCATCGGAAATGGCCTTTTTGACAGCGGCGACGTCGTAATTATCGGCACCCGCCGGAACAGGGTCTTGCCATATCAGCTCCTCGTCCGGCACTTCTGAGCCCAGATAGCGGCATTTCGGACCCATGTCGCGATGCAACAATTTAAACCAGGCGCGCGCAAAGGCATCGGCAAACTTGTCGATATCGGCGTGGAAGGCTTCCGACACTTTGCGATATTCCAGATCGGTGATCATCGCAATATCGGCGGTGTTCATTGTGGGCAGCACTTTCTTATCGGACCCGTCCACTTCCGGAGCCATATCTTCGTCATCAACATTCTTCGGATGCCAGATATGCGCACCTGCCGGGCTGGTAGCAAGCTCCCATTCATATTTAAACAGGTTGTCGAAATAGCCATTGTCCCATTGGATTGGATTGGTGGTCCAGGGGCCTTCCAGACCTGATGTGATAGTATCGGCACCTTTGCCGCTGGCATGCCTTGACAACCAACCAAAGCCCAAGGCCTCCATCGGTGCGCCTTCGGGCTCCGGGCCGACCAGCGCGTCATCACCGGCGCCGTGCATTTTACCGAATGTGTGCCCGCCAGCGACCAGTGCTACAGTTTCTTCATCATTCATCGCCATGCGGGCGAAGGTCTCGCGCACATCTTGTGCGCTCAGCAGCGGGTCAGGGTTGCCGTTGGGACCTTGCGGATTGACATAAATCAGACCCATCTGGACGGCAGCCAGCGGATTTTCTAGCGACTGTCGTGTTTCGGCATAACGGTTATCATCGAGCCAACCGGTTTCGGCACCCCAATAAATATCTTCTTCCGGATGCCAAATATCGGCTCTGCCGCCAGCAAAACCAAA
>CACNWB010000038.1 GCA_902624095.1 uncultured PS1 clade bacterium | reverse complement strand
GGTTGAAGCCATGAAAATGGAAAATATTTTACGCGCGGAAAAAGACGCGACCGTCACTAAAGTTCTGGTGACGCAAGGCGACAAATTGGCAGTGGATGATATTATTCTGGAATTTGAGTAGCCGTCTCGGAAGTGGTGCCAAAAATAGTGTCAAAATTCTTGAGCAGGGCGTGATCAGCCTCTTCCAGACCTACGGGAAGCCCAAGATCAACCAGACTTGTTACACCCTTGTCGGCAATGCCGCAGGGCACAATACCGGAAAAATGGTCAAGATCGGGCTCCACATTTAACGCCAACCCGTGAAAACTCACCCAGCGCCGCACGCGCAGGCCGATGGCGGCAATCTTGTCCTCACGTTGTTCCCCCAGTTGGGGGCGCTGAACCCAGACACCAATCTGATCGTCGTGAATGCTAGCCTGCACGTTGAATTCTGAGAGTGCGGCTAGAACCCAGCATTCGACTTGCCGCACCAATTTCCGCAAATCACGCCCGCGCTGACGCAAATCCAGCATCAAGTAAACAACACGTTGACCGGGTCCATGATAGGTGTAGTCGCCACCGCGCCCTGCCGCGAAAACGGGAAACCGGTTCGGCGCGAGCAAGTTTGCTTCGTCAGCTCTTTTGCCGGCGGTATAAATGGGGGGATGTTCCAAAAACCACACGCATTCGCACGCACGATGGGCGATAATATCGTCGACCCGACCCTCCATAAAAGCTAGCGCATCTGTGTATGCGACCGGCTCTTTGGAGAATAAAAACTCTGGTTTTTTGGTGCTTCCAGGCTTTTGAACCATAATCAGTTTTCTATCATCGGGAGGGCGAGTAAATAAAACATAAAATTAATGTAATATTATTAATTTACCGAAATATATTGATAAATAGGTGAATATCATGCATATAGAAAGGAGTGGAGAGCTAAATGCTGCCAATCATTCTGGATGCAACCGAATTGACAATTGCCATTGTTGGAAGTGGCCCGCAAGCTTGCCGCCGCCTGCAAATGGTGGATGCCGCTGGTGCAAGCTTTGTGCGGGTTTTTGCGGAAAATGCTGAAGCGCCCATGCGCGTACTGGCCGGCGACCGGCTGGTGGAAAACTGGCCCGGTGCTGAGGATCTGGCGGCGTGTCATGTCGTTTATATGGCAAACATTGATGCGAAATTGCAGGAAACTCTGACGGCACAAGCGCGCGCGGGCAAAACGCTTGTTAATGTAGAAGATGTGAAGCCCTTATGCGATTTCCATGTGCCCGCGCTTGTGCGGCGCGGCGACCTGTTGTTGACAGTGTCCACGGGCGGCAAATCACCGGGGCTGGCGCGCGGCCTTAAGGCGAAATTGGAAGAGCAATATCCGGCGGCTTGGGCCGGGCGGCTAGATGTACTGTCCGACTGGCGTGAGCAGTGGCGTGCGGAAGGTGCAGATTTTTCTGAAGTGATTGAGCGCACAAACAAGTTCATCGAAGCCGAAGGGTGGTTGTCATGAAACCTGCCATTATCCGCACACCGGCTTCTGTCAGTTTTTTGTCTGAACTGAAAGCTTCTTATGCCAAATTATCGGCGCAAGATATTTTGCGTGACGCAATCGAAAAACGCTTTGCCGGTCGTATTGGCATTGTTTCTTCATTCGGTGCCGAGTCGGTGATATTGTTGCACATGATTGCCTCAATCAATCCGACAACACCAGCCATTTTTTTGAACACTGGCAAATTGTTCGGCGAAACCTTGCGCTATCGTGACAGGCTGCAAGCCTTGTTGGGGCTGACGGATATACGCGCCATTGGACCGCATCCCGATGATTTGAAAAAAAACGATCCTAGAGGTAATCTTTGGCAACGCGATTCGGATGGGTGCTGTTATATTCGCAAAGTGTTGCCGCAGGCGCGTGCCATTGAGGGGTTTGACGCGCTGATTACCGGACGTAAACGCTTTCAGACAGGCGCACGTCAGGAAATGGACCTCATCGAGCAGGACAACGACGGACGTTTCAAAGTCAACCCACTTGCCGACTGGCAGCTAACTGATTTGAGGACCTATATTGAGGCGCATAATCTACCGCGCCACCCGCTCGTCAAAGACGGTTATCTGTCTATCGGCTGTATGCCGTGCACCGCGCGCGTGGAAGAGGGCGGTGACTACCGTTCAGGCCGCTGGGCGGCTTCCGACAAGGACGAATGCGGCATTCATATCGACGGTGACGGCATCTAAACGAGCAGATTTGCGACACGTTCGACGACTTTCTTAGTCGCTTGTTTAACTATCGGATATTTGCTATCCCATGAGCCCAGTGCGGTCGTGGCGGAATTGGTAGACGCGCAGCGTTGAGGTCGCTGTGGGATAAAACCCGTGGAAGTTCGAGTCTTCTCGACCGCACCATTGTTGGCTATTGTCCGTTTTGTCTGTTGATCTCAGAAAACAGCCATTTTTGCAAAAGTCTGCGGCTTACAGCACTTTGATTAAGTGGATTGAAGTAGACAAAATCAACAAAAATAAAACAGACCTCTGTTTTATTAGGCTCATAAAACAGAGCATAAAACAGAGAAACCACTATCTATCGACGGCTGATCGGAGGTAGTTTGGTGACAGGTGCATGTAATTTTCTTCGACTGTTTTGAATTTTGCTTTTCAGTCTAAAGTCACATTTATTGTCGTGGTTGTGGCGGTGAAGGAATCTAAAAGATAAGCTGGTTTACACCCAAGTTGTTATTCATTGAGGCTAGTGCCTTGTGCCGCCCACAAAAATCGGTGATGACCATGCCCGCTCAGCTGTGCGGCGTGGCATTCCCGCCGGATGGCTCAGTCCCGACCTGATGGCATCAAACATAGACCAGCGGCAGCTTTCCACCTGTAAGACACGAATATAGTAAAAAGCTTTTTCGCCCGGTTGATAGCCATCATCCTGCCATATGGTTTTTAATTCACCCGCGCCTCGACCGGCTTCAGGCGCACAACTAGCTATATCAATATCGGCCCGCAAAGTGGGGCATCGACCTTCGGCATCGGGTACCCGCCCTTCTGCGCAGGCAATGTCAAAAACCAGTTCGCGAGTGGTATCGCCTTCTACCCAGCTTTTGACCATTTGCACCTTATCCAATGCTGTTGCTGACGGATCGCGCATGGCCCACACAAAAAATTGGGGTTTGGCTGTTTGCCCTGCTGGCATATGCGCGCCCATCGGTACGCCCAACCTATCGGCCAACTGCACTGGATTGGTTGATTTCAGCACTGGCTGCATGTTGTTAAAACCGCCAAAGAAACGAAGCGTGATTCGTGTTCCGCTGGTCGCGTAAACCTCTTTTCTTTGCATGGCGGCAAAAATTGCTTCGCGAGAGTTCTCCTCGGCCCAAACGGCAGCTAGGCCACCCGGGTTGCGCTCTAAGGCCCGCCGCCCGCGATCGGCCCTTCCGCCGAGCAAACGTGTGCGAGCAGGGGTAGAGAAGTTGGCCGCTGCACCACGATAATCCCATTCCTCAGCGTCACCGGCGTTTGCATTATGCGTGTCGGTCGAGCCAATCATCCCAAAATCAAGTGGGTTGAATCCTAAATCCCTTTGCAACAGCAGCCCCTGTTTCAAACCGTCACGCGCCATTGCGGTTGGCTGAATGCACAAAATTTCATCGGAGCTCTGACATCGCGGTAGAAATTGCTCAAAGCCGCATTCCTCATCTGTACTGTTGATGCCATAGGCGCACTCTGATGCGCCTTTGATTTGAAACATTTCCACGAGGGGTTCCATCTTCTCACGCAGCGCCCAATCCTCGGGCGTGTAGGCGCGCCCGTCTATGGTAACGCCTGAAAAGGCCAGTCCCCACGTCTTGTTAGGGTTATGCGGAATGGTTAATACCTCGCAAGGGGCTTGACATTTCTGGTGCAGGCCAAGCCATAAATCCGGCGCCTCAGCAGCGTCATAGCCCGAAATCGCATGTTTTGGCACATTACCGTTTTTAAAAATCACATTGCGGTGATGTTTGCCGCTTTTGGGCAAAGGCGGGGAATATTCATAGGCCGGAAAGGTGGTGAACTTGCCTGGCTCATTATGCTTATCAGCCATTGCCACCACGTAGGCCCAGGTATCATTTTCATGTTCAATTTGCTGCGGTTCATTTCTGGTGTCAATGCGCTTCATGGGGCGCCTCTCTCCACTCTCGCGCAGTTGTAAAAACAGACTGGCGGAAGGGTTTTCGAACGCTTTGCAAAAGTCGTTTTCTGTGTCGCTTAACTTCGAGGCTGGTTGGCCGCACAGCGAGGGAAAAGCAAATCCCTCGGCATGGTCTGTTATGGCGACAAAATCCAGAGGCTGCGTCAGTTGCATGATTTCACCACCCGGATTTTTCATTGCTGCACCACGGGCAAAACGATAGGCGTCTTCCAACCCCCAGCGATTGCCGAAAATATAACTGTCAAATGACAGGCTGCTGTGCACATGAAGGTCACCAAAATAGACATTTCGGTCGCCGCTTGGGGCCGGAGAGAATGTCGGGCGGGAACTTGGTATGGACAGCACTTCCTCATTTTGAGCCGCCACTTCGGCTCGCACGGCGGCCATTTTTTCAGCTGTCATAAAAGGTTGCGCCAACCTGTGTTGAACATAGCCTGCCGCCAAGCCGACAAGCAGAACAAAAACCAGCCCGGAGACCATTATTTT
>CACNWB010000037.1 GCA_902624095.1 uncultured PS1 clade bacterium | reverse complement strand
GGCAAGTGGGCCTGCCTATGCCATTTCCGCGCGTCTTGTCGCTCAACGCCATGTTGGAACGGGGTGGCTGTGCGATTATGAATTGAAGTCGGGCGCCCTGTGGCAGGCTGTGCTGCGCGAACCAGCTGCGCCTGAGGGTGATAATTTTTTTGTCCCTGCCGACCGACTTATGGTATTTAAGCAGTCGGAGAAATAAAAAGGTTCGTCATGGGAATTAGCTGGGTTCAAATTTTAGTTGTCGTCGTTTTGGTCATTTTGCTGTTTGGTCGAGGACGCATATCTTCTCTTATGGGTGATATAGCGTCGGGAATCACCAGTTTTCGCAAAGGTTTGCGTGAAGATGTCGATGTGCTTGACGAAAAAGCTGCATCTGTCATCGACAATGAAACAGACCCAACGAAAACCGATAGTAAGTCCTAGAGGCGGCCCGTGTTTGATCTTGGCTGGGCCGAAATGCTGCTTCTGGGCATTGTGGTTCTGCTTGTTATGGGGCCGCGCGAATTGCCGAATATGCTGCGCACATTGGGACGTTTCGCACGGCGCATGCGCGTGTTGAGCCAAGGTTTCCGCAGCCAAATCGATGAAATTGCCCGCGAGGTTGATCCGCGTGCCGATTTAAAGCGCATAACATACCACCATCCGTTTGAAGAAGATGTCGGCACGCCGACATTGTTCGACAAACCACCCGAAGATGCGGCGTCTTCTTCAGATAATTCTTCGGGAAAACCTGTTGCAAAAAAGAAAACTGTTTCGAAAAAGAAAACTGTTTCGAAAAAGAAATCGGGCGCGAAAAAGAAAGTCGTTTCGAAAAAGGGTGACGATAATGAGCGTCAGTAAGGATGCGGCGAACAAAAACACTGCTGACAAAGATAGCGTCGATAATGATATCGATGCGGGTGAGGCACCGCTTATCGACCATCTTACCGAATTGCGGACGCGTCTGCTGATTTCCATCGGGTTCTTTTTTCCTGCTTTTGTTATTTGTCTGGCTTTTGCCTCGGAAATATTCGCCTTCCTGCTAATTCCTTACGAGCGCGCCGTTGACATGGGCACAGGCGCGGAACTGGAAATGATCTATACCGCGCCGCATGAGTTTTTCTTTACCCAGATTAAGCTTGCGCTTTTTGCGGCGTTGTTTCTGTCATTTCCCATGTTAGCATTTCAGCTTTACCGCTTCGTTGCGCCAGGGCTTTATCGCAATGAGAAGGGCGTGTTTCTGCCCTTTCTTCTGGCCTCGCCTATTTTGTTCGTCAGCGGCGCGGCGCTAGTCTATTTCTTCATTATGCCGCTTGCCTTAGCATTTTTTCAGTCGATGGAAATATTGGGGACTGGCGGCACGGATGTTCGCATGCTCAACCGCGTGAGTGAGTATCTTTCCTTCGCGATGGTGCTGATGCTGGCCTTTGGCATATGTTTTCAGTTGCCTGTAGTTCTCACGCTTCTGGGACGCGCAGGGATTATTACAGCCAATGACTTACGCCGCCGCCGGAGATATGCGATCGTTCTCGCGTTTGCAACGGCAGCCCTTTTGACCCCGCCAGATCCTGTCAGCCAGATTGGATTGGGCGTACCGATATTGGTCTTATACGAAATATCGATTTTCAGTATTGCCGCAATACAAAAACCGGCCGAAGAAAGCTGAGTTTGAATTGTCGTGTGAACGGCCTTAAAAGAGACACGCTGATTACACAAAAAGATTCGTGAATCCAGTAGAGGTAAATTATGCATGATATAAATCTGGTGCGCGAAAATCCGGAAGCGTTTGATAAGGCTCTGCGACAGCGAAAGGCCGGACCAGCTGCTGCCACCCTGATTGCTTGCGATGATGCGCGCAGGGCCGCGATTGCTAAAGCCCAGGCTTTACAGACGACGCGCAATGAAGCCTCCAAAAAAATCGGGCAGGTTAAGGGTACCGGAGATGATGCGGCCGCCGAAGAATTAATGGCTCAAGTCGCCGAGTTGAAGTCGGCTTTGCTGGAAGCGGAAGGCGAAGAGCGTAAGCTGAAGGCCCAGCTTGAAAAGGCGCTTTCGGTTCTGCCCAATATTCCCTTAGCGGACGTACCCGAAGGTGTGGATGAAGACGATAATCAAGAAGTTCGCCAGATCGGAGAAGTTGGGGGTGTCAATGCGGCGATGCAACATTTCGAAATTGGCGAAGAGCTAGGGCAAATGGATTTTGAGGCAGCGGCGGCTCTCTCGGGTGCGCGTTTTGTTGTATTGCGCGACGACCTTGCCCGACTGGAGCGCGCCTTGGGCAATTTCATGCTCGACCTACACACTTCCGAGTACGGTTACAGGGAAATAAATCCGCCCTTGCTGGTGCGCGATGATGCGGTTTTCGGCACCGGGCAATTACCGAAATTTTCCGAAGACCTGTTCCGCACTGAAAATGGCTATTGGTTGACGCCGACGGCAGAAGTGACCCTGACCAATCTTGTGCGCGACCAGATAACCAATGCCGCCGATTTGCCGTTGCGGTTTGCTGCCATGACGCCGTGTTTCCGTTCAGAAGCCGGCGCGGCGGGGCGCGACACGCGCGGCATGATCCGCCAGCATCAGTTTTCAAAGGTGGAGCTTGTCAGTATTGTTGAACCAGATGACGGGGAAGATGAGCTGGAGCGTTTGACGGCATGCGCCGAAGAAGTGCTGAAACGGCTGGGGCTGAGTTATCGCGTCATGTTGCTCTGTGCCGGTGATATGGGGTTCTCAGCGCGTAAAACTTATGACCTGGAGGTTTGGCTGCCTGGGCAGAACAGCTACCGGGAAATCTCCAGCTGTTCCTACTGCGGCGATTTTCAGGGGCGTCGCATGAATGCGCGGTTCCGTCATGGCGATGAAAAATCCACGCACTTTGTTCACACGCTAAACGGGTCTGGCTTGGCTGTGGGTCGGTCGCTTGTGGCCCTGCTCGAAAATTATCGCCAGGAAGATGGCTCGGTTCTCATTCCTGAAGTATTGCAGGCATATATGGGCGGGCGCAACAAAATTGAGCCAATAACGAGGTAGACAGATGGCGAAGCCGGTGAGACGAATTCTCGTTACCAATGATGACGGCATCAATGCGCCAGGGCTGAAGGCGGCGGTCAAAATTGCCAATGCGCTTTCTGACGATATTTGGGTGGTTGCACCCATGGAAGAAAAAAGCGGTGCGAGCCACTCGTTGAGCCTGACCCAGCCCCTGCGTTTGATAAAAAAGGGCGTGCAAATATACGCCGTAACGGGCACGCCGACCGATTGCGTGATGTTTGCGACGCGCCACATGTTGCGCAACGACCTACCAGAGCTGATACTTTCAGGGGTTAATTTTGGACAGAATATTGCCGAGGATGTCAGCTATTCGGGCACTGTGGCAGCCGCCAAGGAGGGCACGTTGTTCGGCATTCCGTCCATGGCGCTGAGCCAGGCGATTAGTTTGGACAACCGGCACAAAATCCGCTTTGAGTTTGGGGTTAAGCACGGACCCGCCATTATCCGCAAACTGCTCAAGCTCGATTGGCCGCGAGACACGCTGATGAATATCAATTTTCCCGATATTGAGCCTGATGCGCGTTGTAAGGTGCGGATTACCAAGCAAGGCAAACGCGATGCGCGAATTTTGAGTCTTGAGGAGCGTATCGACCCACGCAACAACTCATATTATTGGTATGATTTCAAAAGAGAATCAATCAATGCAGGTAGAGGGACAGATATTGAAGCGATTTTGGAAGGCGATATTTCCATTACGCCGCTCAAAATGGATCATACAGATACGGGAACCAAGAAGAAGTTGTCCGCGCTGTTTGCCTAATGGCCGCACAAACGCTCTGGCCATGGGGCTTGCTTTGGGTATTGCCTCTTGCGCGCCTGTCTCAACCGATACCTGGTATGACAGTGAACGCAACGCCAAGGGTCCAAGTTTCTTTGAAAAGAGCCGCAAAAATAAAAACCTCATGGACCGTGCAGACAAAGCTACTGACGTTCAGATCACGGTTCGCCACGGCGATAATTATTATCTCATTGCAGGGCGAAACAATGTGTCGATGCGTGCGCTTATGGATGCAAACAATGCGCGTGCACCCTATCGCCTCAGGCCTGGCGACCGCTTGCAGCTGCCGCGCACGAAATCCTACACCGTGCAACAGGGAGATACCTTATATGCTATCTCCCGTCGCCAAGGAGTGGATGTGTCCTCACTTGCCCGTATTAATCGGCTGTCAGCACCCTACACAATTCGTGTGGGGCAGAAATTGCAAATGCCCGGTGGCGAAGCGCGCGCGCCGGCACGGCGTCGCCAAACGTCAAAAGCCACGCAAACCATTGCCAAGGCATCGACCCCTCGTCGAGCCGGAAGGTTTTTAATTCCCGTTGACGGGCGGGTGATTTCCAATTTCGGGCCGAAAGCGGGTGGTCTGCACAATGACGGTATTAACATTGCGGCCCCTGAAGGCGCGCCAATAAAGGCGGCTGAAAACGGCGTTGTTGTTTATGCAGGCAATGAATTGCGGGGCTATGGCAATCTTCTACTCGTGCGCCATTCGAACGGGTGGGTGTCGGCTTACGCGCATACTTCGAAGTTTCGGGTGGCAGCTGGTGAAAAGGTCAAGCAGGGGCAGGTTATTGCCGAAGTTGGCAGTTCGGGAAATGTCGACCGCCCGCAATTGCATTTCGAGTTGCGCAAAGGAACCCGCGCGATTAATCCAAAAACGCTCATTTGAGGGGATTACTCTGTTTTCCTTGCTCGGAAGGCTTGGCGTTAGCGGCCAACTTTCGTATAGTCCGCCGCAGAATTACTTGAGGGAACTATAATGTTGATATCGCCAGCCTATGCCCAATCTACCGCCGCCGGAAGCTCCTTGTTCGAGTTGCTGTTTCCGCTGGTTATGGTGTTTGCCATTATCTATTTTATGATTTTGCGACCCCAGCAAAAACGCCAACGCGAACATGCCAATATGGTCGAGGCTCTGCGCCGCGGCGACACGGTTGTCACGCAAGGCGGTCTTGTTGGTAAGGTGGCAAAAGTGGCTGAAGATGAAATTGAAGTTGATATTAACGAAAACA
>CACNWB010000036.1 GCA_902624095.1 uncultured PS1 clade bacterium | reverse complement strand
CAAATCGCGCAAGGCTTCGCTTTCTGGGGTGCCACCCGGCTCGCGTGTCTCCAAAACCTCCAGCCCCTTACCGCGCAAATGGCCCGCCATACGCGCGGCTTGCGTGGACTTGCCGCCGCCTTCCCCGCCTTCAAAGGTAATGAATTTCCCACGCATATCAGTCTCCGAACAACAAATAGCCCAGCCCGTCAAAGGCGCGGGATATCATGCCACCACGCGCAACGTCTTCGGCAGCAACCAATGGCATTTCCTGGGGCAACAGCCCAGGCAAAGTAATCCTCAAAACCCCCAACTGATCACCCTTTTTAATCGGCGCCAGAACCGGCTTTTCATAAGTTACAGTGGCTGCCATACGACGCATGCCGCCGCGCGGTACAATGGCTTTGAACAGACGATCCGGCACAAGCGACACACTGCCCTTGCGTCCATGCCAAACAGGAAGCTCGGTCACCACATCACCGCTTTCAACAAGCACTTCGGAGGTGAATGAGCGGAAACCATAATTCATCACCTTTCGCGCTTCGGCCGCGCGAGCGCGCTTCGAAGTCATGCCATTAAGTACAATAATGAGCCGACGCCCACCCTGTTCCGCCGAGGCCACCAGCCCATAGCCACTTTCTCTTGTGTGTCCGGTTTTAAGACCGTCAGCCCCGATATCAGCATAAAGCAACGGATTACGATTGGTCTGGCGAATGCCATTCCAGGTAAAGGCACGTTCGGCAAACAATGGATAATAGGTGCTGAATTCCTGGACGATAATCCGCGCCAGATGCGCCAAATCGCGCGCCGACATTTTGTGGCTTGGGTCCGGCAGTCCGGTGGAATTGGCAAATACCGAATTGCGCAAACCCAACTCAATGCCCCGTTCGGTCATCATATCGGCAAAGGCTTCTTCAGAGCCTGCCAGCCCTTCAGCCAGCGCAATGCAAGCATCATTCCCCGATTGCACAATCACCCC
This sequence comes from uncultured PS1 clade bacterium, assembly GCA_902624095.1. Taxonomy (GTDB): domain Bacteria; phylum Pseudomonadota; class Alphaproteobacteria; order RS24; family RS24; genus UBA7378. The sequence goes on along the minus strand of CACNWB010000036.1, from coordinate 4,359 downwards.
GCGCAGCAAATCCAATACCGACACTTTCGAACGCGCGTTCAAAAACATGGTTGAGCCGCCCGACGCCGAGCCGCCGCGCCGCCAGGCATCATCGCTCACAAAAAACTTGGTATCGGTCTGCACGGCACCGTCGCGCAAAGCCTCAAAAACCATCAACACGGTCATGAGCTTGCTCATGCTCGCCGGGCTCATCGGTGCATCGGCATTTTTCTCATACAAAACCACGCCAGTTTCGGAATCCATCACAAACGCATAGTCGGCTACACTGTCAAAGGCCCGCACTGGTGCCCCGAGCGCAAAAACAAAACCTATAGCTAGAAAAAAACGACCCAAAACCGGCAGCATTTTCGGCCTCCCTTAGCCCTGTTTATTGTTCAACGATAACCGCGTCCTGATGACCAGCAGATACTAGCATGTCACGCGTCTGGCGCGCATCCTCGCGTACATTTGCTCCGCCCACTTTCACACGGTAATAAGTTTCGCCGTTAATCTCGGCTTCACTGACTTCCGCAGGCGTAATTTGGTCAATCTGGCGCTTCAGGCGCTCGGCATTAAATCGGCTGATGAAAACCCCCACCTGTACCGCATATCTTTTGCTGGCAATCGGCGGCGGAGTGTCCGCAATTATGCGCCCATCCAGTGTCTGCTTTTCAACCTGTTGCACGGGTGCGGCTGCAACCCTTTTGTTTTCATCAGGAGTTCGGGATTTTTTCACAATGAAAGAGGCTGGCTCTTGCCCTCGGATTAGCCTTCCAGCGCTGTCATACATTGGCGCGCGGCCCAAATATTGAACGCGCACTCGGGTGGTACCCTTGTCGCGGAAGCCCAAAACTTCGGCGGCTTTGCGCGACAAATCAATTTCGCGGTCCTTTGCGAATGGTCCGCGGTCATTGACACGCACAATGATCGATTTGCCATTTTCCAGATTTGTTACGCGCGCGCGCACCGGCATGGGCAATGTCGGATGCGCCGCTGTAAGTAAATTCATGTCGAAAATCTCACCATTAGCCGTACGCCGCCCATGAAATTTAGGGCCGTACCATGAGGCGATGCCCACCTCATCATAATTCGGATTTTCACGTGGATAGTACCAATTGCCCAAAATTTGATAGGGCGTGCCAATCTTGTAAATGCCGCCAGCCGCAGTCTGACGTCCCTGTTTTTCATAGGTGTTGGCACGATTGGACGGCGCACCGCAACCCGCCAGCAGGGAGATAAGAACGAGGGCCGATAAGGAACGAGATGAGAGCATACTACAACTTGGTTAGCAAAAGAATGGATTGATAAGAGACTATAAGATTCGCACGCCTACTTGAAGCATTACCAATGCAATAGGGGCTTGCGCGCTGGGCCTGTCTTGTTTATTCAAAGGCTCGGTTCGGAGAGGTGGCTGAGTGGTTGAAAGCGGCGGTCTTGAAAACCGTTGAGCGTTTGCGCGTTCCGGGGGTTCGAATCCCTCCCTCTCCGCCACTATTTCTACATAAACTATTGTTTTTATTAGTATATTTAGGGTATGCAAACTAAGTGTTATACCTAGTGTTATACTTTTGATACTGCAGTTAGGGTGCATTTTTCTGCATCCAACTGCACCAGCCGCTTGAGCCAAATCCCCCCCGAATCGTTAACGATCATTGTGTTCAAAAACGAAAGGACACAGTGATGACAGACACATTAAATGATGATCGTGTTGAGCTTCTTGGCGTAAAGGAAGTCGCCAATTGCTATGGCGTGAGCCCTAACACGATATGGGTGTGGAAACGCAAGGGCATTATTCCACAGCCAGAAAAGTTTGGCGGATGCACCAAATGGAGCCGCCGCCAAATCCTCAATGACATTATTGGAAAGTACGAACGATGAAAGCCGTGACCGGCGTTCGTTGGGTGACGTTAAACGAAGCTCGGCAGGTTCTTGAAGTGGATGAAGCACGCTTCCAAGAAATCGTAAACGACCCCCGCTTTCCCCAAACCCACCAGATGGCTGACACGTTTCTCTTACGGCTCGATGAGCTTGAGAAATTTATTCTAAGAACGGAACCACAAAATGAAACTCCTCCCAGATGACGCAATGATCCGGTCTTTCATAGGGCGTTTACATGGAGCGTACAAAGACCCCACAACAAAGCTGGCAATAAGATGCCTGAAAGATGGCAAGTCTACCGAGCAGCGTTTTAAGCTATCTGAGCTTGATGCGATTGTGGAATGGGTCACAGCACAAAATGACGCGCGTTGGAATTGCTACGTCACCCATGCCAGCGTTAAACCAAATTTCAAAGGTAAAGCAGTCAGCGATAACGACATGGCAGAAGCCGCGTGGATTGCTGTAGACGGCGACGACAGACAAGCCTCGGAGAACATAAACAACCACAACCCACGTCCCTGGATAATCCTTCACACGGGCGGAGATCGTTACTGGGGGTTTTTCAGGGTTGATAACAACGCCACGAACAAAAACACCTACAACAAACGAAGCAAAGCCCTTAACGGCAAACTCTGCACCGACCCAGCGGTAGCCAATATAAGCCGGATCGTTCCAGTAGCCGGAACAGTTAGATGGCAACCGGAGAGCAAAAAAGCTAAGGGCTATGTGGATGGCTTGATCACCTTTGAGTACACGCCATGCCAGCTCCTAGATACAGGTAGACTAGTTAATCCCAGAGCCAAGTTTATGGATGCAATAGACTGTTCTGGAATGACTATTTCTGATGCACACACCCTGCTTTCGGAGATAGGTGACGGCAATCGACACGAGCCCATGCTAAAGGCGGCAATAGCATTGCGGGAAAATGGGCTTAGGGATCAGCAAATACTTAAAGCCCTTGAACCTCACGCTAACCCCGCAAATCCGCAAGAACCCCGTGAAATTCAGCAATGGGTTAGCGAAAACATTTCGGTTAGACGAGCTCCATCATTTGAAGCACTACCAGAAAGATCACAGCCAAAATTTGATTTACAGGCATTTGGCGGTTCACTTATAGACCCTGCTATTTGCTATTCTGCTATTTTCCAGGTCGATGAGGAGATGGCTTTTCTTGGAGTGCTGGGAGCTGCAGCAATCGCTACCCAACATCTCGCCGACATTGAGCACTTTAATCGATACGTCCAGCCTCGCCCGTTAAATCTCTTTTTACTTTTGATCGCGGCAAGCGGCGAAAGAAAGACTGCGTTGCTAAACGAAGTCACAAAACCGATCCGGCTGTTTGAGCAAGAGAGAATGGTCGACTATCGCGCCCAGCTAAGAGAGTACGATCTTGCGACCCAGGTGTTCCAGCAACAGGAAAAAGAGCGCATTAAAAAACACAAGAACGTAGAAGCCAGAGCCGACCTACTTGCAGAGAAGCCGCCAGAGCCCCCGGAAGGCAAACGGATAATCTACAGCGCAGACGGCTCACCATCAGCCCTTCAAAAGTCGATGCAAGACAACCAGCCCTTTATCGGCAAAGTAGAGCCAGAAGGCGGCATCTATTTTCGAGGCTACGCAAAGGAACGCTCCGTTCGAGACGCAACCCATGCCTTTGAAAACGCTGCATGGGACGGCATTTGCCCAGCAAGCGACCGGGTTATGCGCGACTCGACCCCGGAAAAAGATATGCGGTTAACAATGCTGATCGCCAGCCAAGCTGACCCTGTACAGGATATGCTTAACGACCCAACTGCGAAAGATATGGGAGTGCTTGGCAGATGGCTGATTGTCGATCCGCCAAGCAGGATCGGCACGCGGTTTTTCCGAGATCAGGAAATATCAACGGCAGCTAAGGAAAGATATGAGGCGCGCCTGCTTGAATGTTTGCAGATCGATCCCGCGCTAAAAGACGGCGGCCTAACATCGGTCGGTCGCCAAGAGATGCCGCCCAAGCTGGAGCTACCTGTTCTTAAACTCAGCCCAGAGGCACGCAACCTGTTCATCCGGTTTTACGATGACATTGAACGCCGTCTGCTTTCAGATCTATCAGGTCATGGAGACGTTGGCTCCAAAGCCGCAGAGCAAGCCCTCCGCATTGCTGGCGTGATGACACTGTACGAGAACCCGCACGCTACAGAAGTGCCGGATCACATCGCTGCATCGGCTATTGCGCTTGCCGAGTACTTTGTCGGACAGAACATCCGGCTCACGGGCGGAGGCATATCACAAAAGCGATTGGGGGAATTGAAAGACCATGCGGCAAATAAATTTGGCGACAAGCCGTTCTATCTTTCCCAAGCCCAACAGTTCTGGAAGGGAAGCCGGCGCAAGGCAGACGTGCTGAAAGATCTCAGCAAACTTGTCGACAATGGCTATCTCGAACAACTCCCGCAAACCGAAATAGACGGCGCACTCCGACAGTCCGTCTGGAAGGTACTTGTATGACCAAACCTTTCACGG
>CACNWB010000035.1 GCA_902624095.1 uncultured PS1 clade bacterium | reverse complement strand
CCCAACCATACCTTTAAAGAACAAAACCACGATCAAATCACAAATCTACCGAACGACGAATTCGCCGAACACGGATTTTCCCTTTGTTTGCACGCCGCTCTCGCCAATAGGCCGGCCTAGGGCAAGCGGCACATTGCCGACATAAAATGGAAAAGTGCCAGGCTTTATGGGCACAAAACTCACATGTGCCGCACCCACCTCGTCGCACTCAATGGCGTTGAAACTCAGCCCCTGTAGATGAATTTCAATATCGCCTACGGTCACCACTCGCAAATGTGCATTGTTGAGTAATTCTGGCATTTCGATGCGCCAGCCTGTGAGGTCGTCGCGCACATCAGGGCAGCTAATCGTCAACCGATAATATTTCCCGCTTAAAAGCTGAATTTCGTCTGGTTCGATTTTTGGCGCGGCATCTCTGGTGGTCGTTATTGTCAGGTTGATTTTCGTCGGTGGATATTGCGCCAGATTGCCGAGGGACCCAGCCACGGCGGGTGATGAAAGCAACAATGCGAATAACAGGCTTAGGCGGATCATTATCGGTCTCGGGGGAAAAATTCCGGCTTTTAAAAGACACCATTATGTCAAAGACCGCAACCCCATCCCGTTTAAAGCGTGCCTAAAATTGACTATTTTTTTCTTTGGTCTAATGTCAAAATATGATCACGGGTTTTTTTCGTCTAATAATATTTGTCGGAGGCCTTTGGGCGGCTGTCGTGGTTACGCTGTCTATTTTTGGGGATCCGTTTCTCTTCCTGCCTGTAGGAGACGGCACTGATTTGTTTCCTCCAGCGCACAGATATGAAACATTCCGCCTCACTTTTTTTGCGCTACTAGCAATCGGTTCATACTTTCATTTATTTTCTCCTGAAAAAAAATTCTCAGCCGTTCAAGTGCTGGCAATTGCAATGACCATATTCTTATTTATCGGTGCTATTACGACCTTTAGGGCAGGCGAATTCGGAAAAGAGATTATTTTAATAGCAACCATGACCCTGTTTGCGGTAGCGTTTTTGTTCAGTGCTCGAGAAAGAATTAAAAAGATTTGGCGGCGCTGACGCCTCAGGTTTTAATAAGACGACGTCCCAAATTCTCACCGCCAAACAAACCTGCATAGGCATCCGGCGCGTTTTCAATGCCCGCAATAATGTCTTCGGTGTAGGCAAGTTTGCCCGCATTTATCAGTTCCGCCATCTGGCCGATCGCATCTGTAAACTTCGGAGCATAGTCATAAACCACCAGCCCCTCCATCCTAAGGCGATGGGTGATGAAGCGTGTGACCTCGCGGATGCCAACAGGGTTCTGGCGATTATATTCTGCAACCTGACCGGACACGACAATGCGGCCACCCGCCGCCATATTCACGAGTGCGGCATCCAACGTTTCGGCACCAACATTGTCAAAAAAGATATTCACGCCTTCCGCACACGCCGCCGCAATCGCGGTTTCGAGAGGCATGTCGGCCTTGTAATCGATCGTATCGTCAAAGCCCAACGTTTGCAGATAGGCGCATTTTTCGGGACCACCGGCAATACCTACAACCTTTAATCCCATATGCTTGCCAAGCTGACCGCATGTGGCGCCAACTGGCCCGGCGGCCGACGAAATTAGTAAAGTGTCGCCCTCCGACGGCCGGCCCAGGTCATTGAGTCCAAACCAGGCGGTTAGCCCGGGCACACCCAACACACCGATAAAGGCCGTTGCGGACACATGCTTGGAAAGCAGGCTCGGCTCAATTATCTTCAAGCCGCGATCTCGGTGAACCGTTGCCTCGCTCCAGCCCAGCGCCCCACTGACGACATCGCCGGGCGCGAATTTATCCGATTTGGATTCTAAAACTGTGCCGACACCGGCGGACTCGATCGTGTCGCCAATCTTCAAGCCGGCGGCATAACTGTCGCCGCTCAACCGTCCGCGCATGCCGGGATCGAGCGAAAAATAATCAACCTTTATTAAAACCTCACCCTCTCGAATGTCACTAAGCGCACAAGGCTCTAGCGCGAAGCAATCGCGTTCCGGCAAACCGACTGGATGTCTCGCGAGTATCCATTTACGAAATTCAGGCATTTACTTTCCTTTGAATTCCGGTGTTCGTTTGTCGCGGAAAGCACTAACGGCCTCTTTGTAGTCATGCGAGGTCATGGTCAGTCCCTCAGCTTGCAGGCTGATCGGCATGACGGCGGCAGCAACCTGTTGCAGATAAGCGTTGATCCCGGCCTTTGACGCGGCGATGGCAAGCGGCGGCCCCGCCGCCAGCTTGTCGGCGATTTCCAGTGCTTTGGGCAAAACATCTTCGGTTTTATCCGCGAAAAATCCGGCCAGCCCCATTTCCACCGCTTGTTTGCCAACGATAATGTCGCCGGTCATCAGATAGTATTTTGCCCGATTGACGCCAATGAGAAACGGCCAGATGAGCTGACCGCCATCGCCCGCACCAATACCCATTTTGACATGCGTATCGCCGAATTTGGCCTCCGGCCCGGCGACAACGACATCGAAAAGCAGTGGTACATTCGCGCCCAGTCCTAGAGCATAGCCCTGAACGGCTGCGATGAGCGGCTTTTCACATTCCAGAATATTGTCAATGATACGGCGTGCCTCCATCAGCGACGGCATTTCAATAGCTGTATCAGCGCTGAAGTCGCCGCCCGAACAGAACGCTTTGCCCGCCCCGGCCAGCACCAACACTCGTAAATCCGGATCGTCGGAAAAATCCTTCGAGAAAGTCATTAATTCGTGGTGCATGCGCGTATCAATCGCATTTGATTTTTCCGGTCTGTTGAGCGTTACAACAACAACGCCATTGCCGCGGCGGTCAATAATCATGCGCTGGTAATTGCTTTGGTCGAGCATGTTTTCGGTCCTTGTTTTTGGCCACGTGGCGGTGGCCCCCTCCCGTTTGCCGACCGAAGGGCCGACATCCTTTAACACTGACATATTTTTTCTGAATTTGAACTGGAAACTTTGCCCCCACTCGGCTCTATTCAGACGTCACGCTTACATTCCAGATTAGGGACAAAAATGACAACAGACACAATCGCATTGCTAAAATCCCTTGCCCAGCCGGTAACCAAAACATTATCCGGCCAACCCGTGGCTTTTGATGCCAAGGCTCAAACGCTCTCAATGACTTTTAAAACCACCATTGATTTCGCCCACACAAACGGCAGCATTGTTCAAGGCGGTTTTGTGACCGCTATGCTAGATATGACAATGGCGCATCTAGTCATGGGATTGACCGATGGAAAGTCCAACCCGATATCGCTAGACATCAATACGTCTTTTATCGCGCCGTGTCCGGTCGGCGTACATATTTGCAATGCACGGGTGATTAGGCTTGGCCAATCAATCGGGTTTTTGGCTGCAGACCTTTATGCCGAGGACCTGATGCTGGCCAGCGCGACCTCGACCGTCAAACTGGTGCCGACCGGCCTTTAGACACCACGTGCTAAAGCTGCATTTTCGGGTGAAACCCTCCGAGCCTCACCCGCCCGACAAGCTCAAATGTCGATGTATTGGTAATCATGTGCTGGCTCATGGTTTCGGCATCTCTAAGGCGACGCTGTAACGGATGGTTTTTATAGACCGATGTCCCGCCCGCAATATCATGGGCGGTTCGAACAACCTGCAGGCAAGTGCGCACGGCGAATGTCGAGATGAGGCGCAAATCTGCTCGCGCTTCCGGCGTTATGTCTTCCGCATTGGTGACCTGCTGCCAGACATTTTCAAGAACCTGCCAGTAAAGTGCATCGGCGCTTCTAAACTGCGCCTCAGTTTCAGCCAGAGCCGACTGTACCGCGCTTTTTTCAGCCAGGGCGCGCGAATGGCCGGCGGGGGTTTTGTTTAGGGCTAGGTTGTGAATATCCTTCAGTGCGGATTTGGCATTTCCTAAGGCAACGGCGGCGACGCCGGTGGCTAGAAAGCCAAAATATGGCATTTTGTACAGGGCGCCTTCACACCAAGGCTTTTGCCCAGAAATCGTATAACTATGCTCAACAGGAATTTCGACATTGTCCAATTCGACATCGCCGGATGACGTGCCGCACAAGCCAATGGTGTGCCATGTATCGTGAAACCGGATTTGCTCGCGTGGCACCATAACAAGCCGTGGCGGACGCTCTGGCACGGGCGCCCCCGTGGCGTCCACCTCCAAACAGCCCAGACCAATATAATCGGCATTGGCCGACCCCGATGCCCATGCCCAACGCCCCGACACGCAATAAGTGTCCCCGTCTTGAACAGCACGGCCATTGGGCGCGAAAATGCCACAGGTGATGCGCGATGGCGCGGCAAACATATCGGCGCTAATATCTGGCGCGATAAACGCCGCGCCCAGAGCCGCCGTGCTGCCAATCATCGAAACCCAAGCGCTTGATGCATCATGCGTTGCCAATTCATAAATTAGCCTGTTGCCTTCAATCGGGGACAACTGCAACCCACCGATTTCGGCAGGTACGAACAGGTTGAACATGCCAACATTTGCCAGGTTACGAGCCAGCTTAGGTGCCAACTTGCGATTCTTCTCGGTTGTTTCGGCCTGTTCACCAGCCGATTGCCAAGCGGCCTCAAACTTGCCGACATCCACACTCAAAGGCATATCGCTTATCACGTCCACTCCCTATCTGAAGAGGCTATTTAAAGCCTCTAGCCGACACGCCGCTCTTGGCCTTCCCAATATGGTTCGCGCAATTCACGCCGCAAAATCTTGCCGGAAGGGTTGCGCGGTAATGCTTCAACAAAATCTACCGACTTTGGCAATTTATACCCGGCCACCAATTCGCGCGCAAACGCAATGATGTCTTCCTGCGTTAGTGTCGCATCGGGCCGAAGCACCACACATGCCTTCACCGCCTCGCCCCATTTTTCATCCGGTACGCCAATAACGGCAACATCTGCAATATCGGGATGAGAAAACAGTGCGTTCTCCACCTCGGCCGGATAAACATTTTCGCCGCCCGAAACAATCATGTCCTTCACCCGGTCGTGAATGAAAATATAACCCTCATCATCGGCATAGCCGGCATCGCCGGAATAAAACCAGCCATCCTTCACTGCACCTTTTGTGGCATCGGGATTGTTCCAATAGCCCTTCATATTGCTCGCCGCTTTGATGAGAATTTCACCGACCTGCCCGACCGGAACCTCGCGATCATTCTCATCGACAATTTTAATCTCGACGCCGGTATTCGGTTTGCCGCAGGACCGCAATTTGCCGCGCTCCTGTGCATGGTCGGCTGCAGGCAAATGGGTTGCGCAGCCCGTTGTCTCGGTTAACCCATACACCTGCACGAAATCGCATCTGAAGGTTTTTTGGGCGTTGACCAACAAGTCTTCGGCAATCGGGGATGCGCCATAGATCACCTGGCGCACGCTGGAGACATCACGGCTCTCTTGTTCGCTTTGCTGCATCACGAACAGGATTACAGCCGGTACCATGAACAAAATGGTAACTTTTGTCTCTTCAACGAGCCTTAATATTTCAGCCGGGTCGACCGCTGGTAGCACAGTAACTGTGGCTCCAGCGTGTAAGCCGACCAGGCCGACATTGACGCCGGCAATATGAAATAAGGGCATACACAGCAGCACATGGTCGTCGTTGCCCCATC
>CACNWB010000034.1 GCA_902624095.1 uncultured PS1 clade bacterium | reverse complement strand
AGGAAAATTGCCGTGGTGGTGGCGCCTGAAATTTTTTGCGCACCCTCGGCAAGCCACCAGGCCAGCATGGTTACCGCAACCAACAGAAACCATGCCCATGTCATCAAACTTAATCCAATAGTTTGCTTTGAATGGTTCATAAAAATCACACCAGATAGAAGAGGGCAAACAACATGATCCACAGCAAATCGACCAAGTGCCAAAAAATGGCCCCGCTTTCCAACCCGCGTTGTGTTTCCGGGGTGAACGGGGCTTGCGATTTTTTGTGCAGAAAGCTGAGTATGACCACGCCCACAAACACATGAATTGCGTGAATGGCCGTGAACACGAAGAAATACATAAAAAAATCATTGGTCATCGGGGTCAGCCCGTCAGAGACCTTGGCATTCCATTCAAAGACTTTGTTTATGAGAAATATTACACCGGACAAAATCGCTAGCCGGAACCAAATGCGATTATCCCGGCCATCGTTTATTCGATAACGTTCGACGCCTATCGCCACGAAAAAAGAGCCGGTGAGCAAAAGGAGTGTATTAGCAAGGCCGAACCTCAAATCAAGCGTGCTACGTGCGCTTGAAAACACACCTCCCTGTTCCTGATTGCCAATGGCAATCAGGATGAAAAACAAGGAAAAGACCAGCAAGTCCCCTGTTACAAAGGCCCAGATACCGGGTTCCCCCGGTATCCGGCTTTGGGTTTGGCTTTTGTCATGCACAGGATAAACAGCCTTCGTAAGCTCTAGCTGTTTTCGTCATGGGCAATCTTGATCATCACCCAGGACATAACAGCTATCCAAGCAAAGAAAGCGATAAAGGGCAGGTACATCGCAACAATGCCATGCCAGGAAAACGGCCCGTCTTTGAAAAATATAACCATCTGGCCCGGTGCAAAGAGCAAAGCCGCCCATAAGTTTACATAAGCTACCCACCGTGGAAATGGCTCTCTTCCCGGCTCAGAGAAAAAGATAGGCAGAGCGATTAGCACGCACCAGCCGCCAAATAGGGGCACGGAGAACAGCGCCAAGAAGTAGGCAAAGTCAGCCCACATGAGGAGAATTGATGGCTCATAGGTGTCGGGACGGAAAACCATCAGTGACCAGGCAAATGCCACCAGCAAAGCGATGGTGGTTCCGGCTGCGGCAAATACAATTTGGACGTAAGAAAACACCGGGCTTGTCTCGAAGCGTCGGGTCTGCGCTGCTATGCCCGCCCCGAATGTGCCAAAAAGGGCAAAAGAGGCAATCATGAAAATTGAACCTATTCTAAAACTGAGAAGGTTATCCTTAACCTTTGCGACAAGTTCGGCAGGTGCATCATTGGCATTGGGAATTGGCGGCAACATGCCTCCAAGCCAAACGCCACCTATGATAAATAGGATGATCGCTGCATATCCGGTATAGCCGCAAAATGCTAAGGATTTTCTCGACATGCTATCCTGCGCCAATACGTTACTGCTTGTTGCACTCATTTTTTCCTCCCTAGGTATGAATGGTGAGTATCTAAAATTCCCGCGCCCGATGTAGAAGCAAATTCTTTGCGGCCCTTTCGCCGCTGTGAACAGCGGCCTCGACCCCTGCTTGTGAGAAATAATCTCCCGCCAGTTCTATGCTCTCCGGCAGCAGAGAATGAACCTTATCGAGCATTTTGTAGTGACCTGGCTTAGCTATGGTTAGCCCTTTTTTGTAGCGAAACAAATGAACAAAGCTTGGCTTTTGTGCCTGGCCAAAAGCGGCATCTACCTGTTTGACCGCTTCTTCTTTTATGTCGTCATCGCTCATATCTTTGAGCGGTGGCGTGTTGAAATAGACACCAACCATTTGCGCCCCGTTTGGGACTGAGGCAGGCAGGCGTCGGCCATGTAAAACCATAGCTCCGACATTGCGAACACCGCCTTCGCCAACCGGAAGCACAATATCTGTTGGATAATCTGGCCACGGATCCTTGTCATACCCCACGGCAACATGAGCATATTCGGTGTAATGCGTGCTCATGAGTCGGTCGTAGGCATCGTCCGACACATGCTCCTTCAAAAGTTCGGCAGCAATGTAGGCTTCCGTGGCAATGATAACTTTGTCGACCAGAATACTGCCGCCCGCATAAGCAAGGCGCCACAGTTGACCTTCGAGCGTCAACTTTTCAACCGGGGTCGAGACATGGATTTTTTCGGAAGATACATTTTCCAAAAACCATTCATTAATTTGCCCGATGCCGCCCTCTGGCGATGATAACGATATTTTGCGCCCCTGCTTCATCAGTGCCTTGGGGAACGGTGTTGAAAGTTCGCGTGATGGAACCGCATAGAGAAAATCCATAATTGGACGCATGACATATTCAAATGCCTTATCGCCCAAGTTTGCGCGAGACCAATTTTCCAGGTTTTCCCCACTGTCATATTCGGCGAGTTGGGATCCATCGAATGGGTTGCGCGCTCCCGGGGAAACAAGCAAACGCAGTCCGGTGCCAATTATATTGAGTTTGTCACGCAGCCCGAGCGTTGGAACCTTTAGAAAACTGAAAAAGGAATCGAGGCGAACCGGATATCTAGAATGGTCTTCATCCATAAGTTCCGATGCGCCGGCCCAGGGCACCAATTGCTTTTTGCGCCCCATTTCGCTCAGCAAAGCCATAGTTCGGGGATAAATGCCGCCCATGAGGAATAGGGCGCCCGTGCCCAGATTGTAACCATCGTCGCGGTGGAGCTGTTTTGTGCGCCCACCAACCTTTTCTGCGGCCTCGAACAGTTCAAAATCTATTTTATTTTTCTGCAAGGTATAGGCAGCTGCGCAACCCGCAGGGCCACCTCCGATGATTGCCACCTTCATACTAAAATCTCATCGGTAGAAATTTCATTCGTTTGCAACGCCCCAGCGACCAGTTGATGGAGAAACATTTCGATATCTATGGCCGCCTGGCTGGTAAGCTTCATCTGCGCCGCCATTTGTCCGCCACCGATAATAATATATGCGGCAATTTCAGGGTCTAAATCAAGCGACAGCTCTCGGCTTGTTTGGCCAACTCCAATTATCTCACAAAACAAATCTGCTACTCTACTTTGCAAATCTTCATAAAGCGTCCAAGTGGCATTCCCGAAAGTTGTGCTCCAATCCAGCCAAATTTTCATGATCGCAGAATCTAGCTCGACGGTATTCGAAAATGCTCGCGCTACATTTAGTATTTTTTCAAACGCAAGGCCGTCTTCAGCGGCGGCGTTCCAAACAATTTCCGTTATGTGTGATTCAACCCGATTAAGTACCGCCGCCGTCAAGCTCTCTCGTCCGTCGAAATATGCATAAACAGTTGGAACGGAAACACCGGCCCTGAGGGCAACATGAGAGCGACGTGCACCTTCAATGCCGTGATTTGCATAAACCTCTATTGCACAGTCGATAAGTTGTTCGCGTCGTTTTTCTGGCGAAAGTTTAGGTGCTCTCTTGGGTCGATCAGCAATTTTTGAGTTTTGTTGGCTCACGATAAATTCCAATTTTCCCGATTGCGGATTCCTTGATTGCAGCGCAATATACTGATATCGATATCACTGAAGGAAATTCACCACAACCGGAATTTGTGCCATTTAAATTTTCGGGGGAGAGAGATGCTCAAGGTTCTAGATTCTGAAAAGCAATCACGCCGCTGGGTGGAGGAAAAAATTAAATCCTACAATCCGGAAACTGAGTATGCAGAAATCGTCTCACTCATGGCGCAGTATCAGTTGGACGAATTTACGCTCAATTTTTTGGTCACCATACTGACAAGTTATACGCTCAAGCCGTCGCATATGGCTGAGACCCTTTCTATAACAAACAAAGGACTGCGCCGGCCCAATCAACGAATGCAAGACACGCTCGATTTTTTTTGGATTTGGCACGTATATGGCCCCGACTCAGAGGAGACCAAAAAATCTGTTTCAAGATTGAATAAATTGCACGCTGGGGTCGCGCGCATGTTGCCCGGACATTTTGAAAATGGCGATGATTTCATATATGTGCTTGGACGGCTATTCGTGCTGCAAGATCGATTGCTCAAGGACCTAAACATGGTGGGTATGGACCCCCATATAAAATTGGCGCTCTTCAATTTCGCTAGAGCATTGTCCAAACATTTTCGAACTGAGGGGGACAAGCCAATTAACGGATTTCCGGACACGCCTGAAGCCCTTGAGGCATTTGTCGATGACTGGGAAAGCAAGAATCACGGCTTTACACCAGTAAGTCGCGATATCGTAAACTCTTTTGTCCACGCTTTTGGAGACAGATGGTTCCCGCATCCATTCAAGCCCATTGGAAGGTGGGTTTGCATCGAGGCACTTGAGGACAGTTTTCTAGAGCACGTTCGCATCAAACCCCTAAAGGGTGTTCGGAAGTGGGTGGCGCGCGGCGCTCTCAAAATCCTCTTCCTCTATAAAACAAAAATTGCCGCGGACAGGAAAACATCAGCCTATGACCAGCGGGTTTTATTGAGCAAAAAGGAATGTACGGAGATGGATGAGCGTGCTGTCAAGCGCGTGAGCGAGTTCGGCTGGACGAAAGGAGGAAAGGGATCCGTCGGCCTAGGGGATGGACCAAGCCTGGCCGGAAAATGCCCCGTCATGAGTCATACGCAAACATCAAACGATATCGAACGCCCAGTTTCCAACTAATATATGACGGCATTGGCGATTGCTGCCACTGAATAGCCACATAAATGACTGAGGTAATTATTGTCATCGGCCGCTCAATTACCGTATTTAACGGCCCGTGCTACCGGAACTTGGGTCTTTCCTTGGTGGACCATATAAATGATCACAAATAGGATTTGCGCGCGTCTCTAAGCGCGCTCACCTATCGACATTTTATAAAATCAGGGCTTATAAGGAGCCCACGATAGGCATCGAATCCATCGCCGGTGCGCCACTTCTTTCCGCCTTAAAAAGAACCTAACCAAAACAAGACTGATAAGTAGCGGACCCAAATCAACCATCGCATGTGTAGCTCCGGCTACACCAGCATCAACCCTGACATCGAAGGAAATAAGTTTGCTTTTCAAACTATTAAGATTCGACATTGACACTCAAACATTGTAAATAATCTACGAATTTGATCGTCGGATTATAATTACTTCGCCTTTCAAATAACAATGATCGAAGGGAGATATTTAATGCTTAAAAATAATTTATTATCCGGTGCATCGATTGCAACCATATCGATTGCGATGACAATGCCGGCCCAAGCGCAAAGTACAATTGACGAGGTTGTTGTGACCGCGCGGAAAAAGGCGGAAAGCTTGCAGGATGTGCCGATTGCTGTAAGCGCATTGGATGAAAAGCTACTTGATGAATTAGGCATTGATGTATTCTCAGACTATCTGTTGCAAATGCCTGGCATTACCGCTGGTGGCTCCGGTCCAGGCCAAAACACGATTTACATTCGCGGCGTGGCATCGACAACACCTAATCTGACAACCGCTGGTGTGGCAGGCTTGGCACCAAATGTTGCGCTTTATCTTGATGAGCAGCCACTGACCCAACCGGGGCGTAATCTTGATGTCTATGCCGTTGACATGGAACGTGTGGAAATTCTGGCTGGTCCCCAGGGGACACTATTTGGCGCAAGTTCGCAGGCCGGTGTGGTGCGCCTAATCACCAACAAACCGGAAATTGGCGAATATTCCAATTTTGGCCGTTTCGAAGCCTCTTACACGCCAGAAGGGGATCCCAGTCATAAATTTGAGTTGGTATCAAATATTCCCGTTAATGACAGACTGGCTGTCCGCACTGTATTGTACCAAGACCAGCAGGGCGGTTATATCGACAATGTACTGTCTACCAATGAAGTTTCCATGGCTAATTCTGCGCGCTTTCGCTCGGCAGGCACAGTGCGCGCCAATGGCGCACCAGTGCTGGACAAGCGCAAGGGTTTTCAAGCGGGCGCCGACCTCTCAGGCGTAAACTTTGTAAATGCCGATAACTCCGACCTGGTAGATGACGATTTTAACGACACGCGATATCGCGGCATTCGGGCAAGCGCAAAGTACGAAGCCGATAACGGTGTGACATTCTTAGCTTCAATCACCGACCAAGAGCTTGAAGCTGACGGAGTGTTCTTTGATGACCCAAATAAGGGAGAATACAATATCTCTAGGTTTCAAAGAGATGAGATGACGGATGAATTTACCAATATGAACTGGACGGTGACAGGTGATATCGGTTCGCTTACGGCATTATATACTGGTGCCTTAACCGAGCGCGAAACTGACCAAGTGGTGGATTATACAGACTATTTATTTGTCGG
>CACNWB010000033.1 GCA_902624095.1 uncultured PS1 clade bacterium | reverse complement strand
TGACACTTTCCAAGCCGTCTTCGGTGATAACAACAATCTCACCATTTTCGACCTCACGCACAAATTGTGCGCCGATAATGTCCAGCGCGCAGGTTTCCGAGGCCAGAATATAATGGCCGTCAAGCTGGCCGAGAATAAGTGGACGAATGCCCAGCGGGTCGCGTGCGCCAATAAGTTTTTTATTGGTCAAAACAACCAGCGCATATGCCCCTTCAATTTGGAAAAGCGCGTCGGTAAACCGCGACAAGGTGTTCCCGCGATCTGAACGTGCGACAAGCTGCAAAATGGTTTCCGTATCGGAGGTTGACTGAAAAATCGCGCCGTCGCGCACAAGCGAGTTGCGTAAAGTGAGCGCATTGGTAAGATTTCCATTATGGGCAATGGCGAAACCACCACCAGCAAGGTCGGCAAACAGTGGCTGCACATTGCGCAAAATCGTTTCGCCAGTTGTTGAATAGCGCACATGGCCGCATGCCATATTGCCTTGCAGCCGGTCGAGAATACTGGCTTTGGTAAAATGGTCGCTGACCAGGCCGAGACGCCTCTCTGCGTGAAACTGCCGACCGTCGAAAGAAACAATGCCCGCCGCTTCTTGCCCGCGATGTTGCAGGGCGTGCAGCCCGAGCGCTGTGAGTGCTGCAGCATCGGGGTGGCCGAACACGCCGAACACGCCGCATTCTTCGCGTAGCCTGTCGCCATATGAATTGTGCGAATTCATCTGACACCTTCCGTATTGCGGATAAGACGTTCCATCAAGTCTCGGTCGTTTTGTTTATAGCCTGTGTCGGCTTGCGTGTCTTGTGCTTCGTTCTCGACCGGGTCGGGCTCATCATCGTCTGCGTCAGGCGTGAGTTCCGGTAAAAGCGCCGGGGCGAGTTGCTCGAGGCTTTGTTCGGGCATATTGCGCAATGTGCCCTCTATATTGGTGATGTTGAGTGGCAGGCGATCCATTGGCACAAGGGATACCATAACTCGAATGCCGGTTTGCAGAAGCGGGCGCATTTTGGCGTCCCGGATCCAGTCGGGGTGGTCTTTTTCCGGCAGCACGAGCACCACAACGAAATAGCCAAGGCAAACAATAAACGCACCACGCAAGCCGCCAAAGGCGACGCCCAGGGTGCGGTCCAGCATACCGATGCCGCTGTCGCGGAGCTTGGAGGAAATGAAATTGCTAAGAAATGAAAACAGTATGAGGACAACCAGAAATACGAGCAACAGCGCACCAGCATTCACCACCCATTCAATATTGATATAGGGTGCAAGAAACGGCTTAACCAACGGTCCCAAAAATAGCGCAGCATAGCTGGATACAATCCAACCTGTGATAGAAAGAACTTCTTTGACAAACCCGCGCATGAGAGACAGCGCCGCCGACACCAGCAGGACACCGAATATAACGTAATCTAAGGCAACCAATTCCATAGTCGATAACCTATCATGAGTCGTCTGACGGGTCGTTTGATGATACGCCCAGTGCGGCGATAAGGGCGGCCAAATCTCCGATTTCTTGAACCGGCAAGGCCGCATTGCTGGCTGTCGGAGCAAAAGCCTGCTGGAAGCCCAGCTTGGCGGCTTCCTTCAGTCGTAAGTCGCTCTGGCTGACCGGCCGCACGGCACCTGACAAGCTGATTTCGCCGAACACTATGGACTGGCGGGGCAAGGGCTTGCCTGACATTGACGAAATGAGAGCAGCCGCTACGGCCAAATCCGCAGCTGGTTCATTGATGCGCAAGCCTCCGGCAACATTTAAAAATACATCGCGTCCGCCAAATGCCATGCCACAGCGGGCCTCCAAAACGGCGAGAACCATAGACAGGCGCGCGCTGTCCCAGCCGACAATCGCGCGCCGGGGCGTCGCCAGCGATGAGGGCGCAGCGAGCGCCTGAATTTCAACAAGAACGGGGCGTGTGCCTTCTATGCCTGCAAATACGGCTGCGCCGGGTACGCTCTCATCGCGTGCTTCGAGAAACAGCGCCGAGGGATTTTGCACCTCAGCAAGCCCTTCTTTGCGCATTTCAAACACGCCGATTTCATGGGCCGGCCCGAAGCGGTTTTTGATGGCGCGCAAAATGCGGAACTGGTCGCCGCGGTCGCCTTCAAAATAAACTACTGTATCGACCATATGTTCCAGAACGCGCGGGCCCGCAATCTGCCCGTCTTTGGTGACATGGCCGACCAAAATGACTGCGACATCATTGGCCTTGGCAAAGTGAATGAGCTCTTGGCCCGATACGCGCACCTGAGTGACCGTGCCCGGCGCAGCTTCAATAGCGGGCGACCACATGGTCTGGATGGAATCGATAATCACGAGGCCGACATCACCGGCGCTTTCAAGGGTTTTGCGAATATCTGCTATATTGGTTTCGACGGCGAGTTCCACGGGCGCCTCGGCGAGTTGCAGACGTGCCGCCCGCATGCGCAATTGGGCAAGGGCTTCCTCGCCGGAAACATAAACAGTGCGCAACTCTGTGCGCGCCATGCTTGCCGCGGCCTGCAAGAGCAATGTGGATTTGCCAATGCCGGGATCGCCGCCCAGCAATGTGGCCGAACCTGGCACCAGCCCGCCGCCCAGTACGCGGTCAAGTTCGCCTATGCCGGAAATCAGTCGCGCCAGTTCGGTGTCTTGAACGGATAGCGAAGACAATTCGACCTTGCGTCCTCTGGGTGCCTTTGCGCCGCGTCCAATTGGCGGGCGGTCGCCAGCGGGTTCTTCCGTCATGGCATTCCATGCTCCGCAAGCATCACATTTTCCCGACCATTTGCTGCTCACATGGCCACAATTATTGCAAACATATTGGCTGATTTTTGCCATCAGGCACCACTCGTGACAGTTGCTTCCACCGTCTGACCTTCCACGTCAATAGGGCCATGCGCCAGCCCATTAATGAACTGGTTCAAAAACGGGTCATCGGATTGTTCAAGCTCGTCCGTCGCTCCCTGCCAGATGATGCGGCCCTGGTATAACAGCGCGGTTTTGTCGGCAATGGCGCGTACGCTGGTCATATCATGGGTGATGGTGAGCGTTGTCGCGCCCAGTTCGCGCACGCAATCGCGGATCAGATGATTGATGACATCCGTCATAATGGGGTCGAGGCCGGTGGTCGGTTCGTCGAAAAATATAACGTCCGGCTTTGACGCGATGGCGCGGGCGAGTCCTACACGCTTCTGCATGCCGCCGGAGAGCGCGGCGGGAAAAACATCCAGCAATTCGGGCCCCAGCCCGACCTGCGATAGGCTGGTAACGGCAATGTCGCGAGCGGCATCCATATCAAGCGTGTTGTCCTGAAGCCCCCGAAAAGCCACGTTTCGCCAGACTGGCAGGCTGTCAAACAGGGCGCCATTTTGAAACAACATACCGATATTGGCGTCAATTTGCGCGCGGTCGCGTCGCGACAGGCCGACCGTCTGTGTTCCGTCAACATGTATCGTGCCGCTATCGGGCTTCAAAAGACCCAAAATGGATTTCAACATGACCGATTTGCCGCTGCCCGACCCGCCTATCACCACCACTGACTGACCCTTTTCAATGTTCAGGTCAACGCCCTTCAACACCTGTTTGGCACCGAAGGCTTTGGTAACATCTGCAAGTGTTATCATGCCGGTCATGCGGAGAAAAGAAGCGACGTCATAAGATAGTTCGCCGCCAGAATAAGAATGGATGACGCCACAACGGCATTGGTGGTGGCGCGGCCCACGCCTTGCGCGCCGCCCTTACTGTGATAGCCGTGATAGCACCCCATAATTGCGATTATGAAACCGAACACAGCCGCTTTGATGAGGCCCGAAATCACATCATCGGGTTGCAGAAAGTTCACTGTCTGCTGAACATATATGGCCGCGTTGAAGCCAAAGGATTGTGTGCCGACTACAAAGCCGCCCATTACACCGATAATGTCAGCAACTAACGCGAGCACAGGCATGCACAAGGTTGCAGCAATGACGCGCGGTGCTACCAGATATTTGAACGGGTCGGTCGACAGGGTTGTCAGCGCGTCGATCTGCTCTGTCACGCGCATGGTGCCAATCTCGGCAGCGATGGCCGCACTCACGCGGCCTGCCACCATAAGCCCGCCGAGCACCGGCCCCAATTCGCGGGTGATGCCCAGCGCTACAATGCTTGATACAATTGCTTCGGAATTGAACTGATTGCCGCCATAATAAATCTGGATTGCCAGCGCGCCGCCCGTGAAAAACGAGGTCAGCGCCACTACGGGCAGAGAATAATAGCCGATACGCATAATCTGCTGGCCGATGAGCCGCGCATAAACTGGCGGCGTCACCAGCGCTTTGACAGCCCGTACAATGAACAAGGTCAAAAGACCAGTCTGGAAAAAAAACCCAAGAAAAAAACTGCCTATGGTAGCAATCGCCTGCACATCAATCTCCGTGTCGTGACCGGATGAGGGTCAGTTGTCTTCGTAAATGCGGTTATAGCGGCCTCCGAGGCCAGTGAGAAGCTCGTAAGAAATTGTCTGGCCCTTTGTGGCAAGGGTATCTATCGGGTTATTAGGGCCGAAAATTTCCACCACATCATCGGGTGCGACAGGTTTTTTGATGTCTGTCAGGTCTATCGCCAGTGTGTCCATTGACATGCGCCCTATCAGCGGCGCAGGCGTGTTGTTGACCATAAGCCACGCAATGCCCGTGTCACGATTGCCGAGGCTTCGTAATAGGCCGTCGCCATAGCCCAGCCCGACAATGCCGATGGTCATATCGCGCGCGGCGGTAAATGTTGCGCCATAGCCGACACTGTCACCGGCACTTAGCGCCCTGGTTTGCAAAACCGGCGCGTGCAATGTCACAACACTTTCCAAGGCTGTTTCATCCGTGCCATGCGGGGACCCCCCATAAAGGCTGATGCCGATGCGGGTCATATCAAAGCAGTAATCAGGTCCCAGCAAAACACCGCCTGAATTTGCCAGCGATGCCGGCGCTTCGGGCAACAGGTCACGGGCAAATCTGAATTTTTCGAGTTGGGCGCGGTTCATCGGGTGCTCAGTATCATCGGCACATGCCAAATGGCTGGCAACGAGCGCGAGCGTCCAGTCTTCAAACAATGATAGGTCGCCTGCCAGCGTTTGCACTTCCGCCTCGTCAAGCCCCAGCCGATTGAAGCCGGTATCGACAAACACGCACGCCGGATGTGCGCCCTGCGCACGGCAAAAATCTTGCCATTCAGCAATTTGCTCCAAAGAAATCAAACAGGGGCGTAAACCCGCTTCCGCAAAATCCCGAGCGGCGCCAGCGGGCAGGCCGTTCAGTACATAGATATCGGCGTCGGGTGCCAGGTCACGCGCCGAATAGCCCTCTTTTTCCAATGCTACAAAAAAACTCTGGCACCCCATAGCAAGCAATTTCGGGACGATTTGCGTCATCCCCAAACCATAAGCATCGGCTTTTATAACAGCGGCTGCCTCGGCCATGCCGGATTTGTCGCGCATGGTTTTAAAATTTCTGCCCAATGCCGCGAGGTCGATCGTAACCTGCGCGCCGTCGGGTGAACGCGACCCAGGGTCAGTCATAACGCTCTGGCAAATGGTCATCTTCAACCAGATCGGTGAAGCGTGTAAACCGATTTTCAAATGCCATAGTTGCAGCGCCGATAGGTCCGTGGCGATTTTTGCCGATAATAACTTCGGCTGTTCCTTCTACTTGCGTCATGCGCTCCTGCCAGCGCATAAATTCTTCCGTGCCTTCGGTGGGCTTTTCCCGCGCCAGATAATATGCCTCGCGGTAGATGAACATGACAATATCGGCGTCCTGCTCAATAGATCCGGACTCGCGCAAATCGGCTAGTTGGGGGCGCTTGTCGTCGCGTGTCTCTACTTGACGCGATAATTGCGCCAGTGCCAGAACCGGCACGTTCAGCTCTTTGGCAAGGGCTTTAAGGCCTTGGGTGATTTCGCTTACTTCCTGCACGCGCCCGTCATTGCTGCGCGTATTGGAGGCGCGAACCAGCTGCAAATAGTCGATCACAATTAGCCCCAGCCCGCGTTGGCGCTTGAGGCGGCGTGCGCGTGCGGCCAGCGTCGCAATCGGAATGGCTCCCGTATGGTCGATAAAGAGCGGCGCATCGTTCAGGTCGCGCGCGGCTGCAACCAGACGGCCATATTCGTCTTCGATAATATCGCCCTTGCGAATGTTGGATGATGAGACGCCGGAGCGTTCAGCCAGCATGCGAGTTGCGAGCTGCTCTGCCGACATTTCCAGCGAGAAAAATCCGACAACTCCTCCATCTTTCACTTTTACCGTGCCGTCGGGCATTGTTTCAGTGTTGCCACCCGTCTGTGCTTTCAAATAGTCATTAGCG
>CACNWB010000032.1 GCA_902624095.1 uncultured PS1 clade bacterium | reverse complement strand
CATCAACACATTCGGCTCGCAAGAGCAGAAGGAAAAATATCTGCCCAAACTCACCGGCGGCGAATGGATAGGGTGTTTTGGCTTGACCGAACCCGATGCTGGATCCGACCCAGCGGGTATGCGGACATTCGCCAAAAAAGTTGATGGCGGCTACTGCCTGAACGGATCAAAGACTTGGATATCCAACGCGCCGGTGGCAGATGTGTTTGTGGTCTGGGCAAAGTCTGACGCGCATGATGGAAAAATTCGTGGGTTCATTCTCGAAAAAGGCATGGACGGTCTGACGGCCCCCAAAATCGAGGGGAAAATGTCGCTGCGTTCGTCGGTGACAGGCATGATTATGATGGATGACGTTCACGTGCCGGAAGAAAATCTGCTGCCGTATGTCGAGGGATTGAAAGGGCCGTTTAGCTGCCTCAACCGGGCGCGCTATGGCATTAGCTGGGGCGCGATGGGTGCGGCGGAGTTCTGCCTGCACGCGGCCCATGCCTATGGTCTTGAACGCCACCAGTTTAACAAACCGCTGGCCGCCAACCAACTTTACCAGAAAAAACTGGCAGATATGCAAAGCGAGATTGCGCTTGGCTATCAGGCCAGCTTGCGGGTCGGCCGGCTGATGGATGAGGGGCGGTTTGCCCCCGAAATGGTGTCAATCGTGAAGCGCAATAATGTTGGCAAGGCGCTGGATATTGCCCGCACCGCGCGCGACATGCATGGCGGCAATGGCATCGCGCAGGAATATCATATCATGCGCCATGCCATTAATCTGGAGACGGTCAACACCTATGAAGGCACACATGATGTGCATGCTCTGATTTTGGGTCGGGCGATTACAGGCATTGCCGCTTTTTAGCGAGGCGCTCTATGGACCGTAAAATACGCTGGGGCATTCTGGCGACCGGCAGCATTGCCAACACTTTCGCCCGCGACCTTAAACGCAGCCATCACGGAACACTGGCAGGCGTCGCAAGCCGCACGCCGGGGCAGGCACAAGAATTTTGCGACATGCACGGCGGCACAGCCTGTGAAGATTATGCCGCGCTTCTGGCACGCGACGATATTGACGCGGTCTATATCGCCACGCCGCATGACGCGCATGTCATATGGGCGCATCGTGCCCTTGAAGCGGGCAAGGCAACCTTATGCGAAAAACCGCTGGGGCTGAACCAGGGCGAGGTTTTAAGCCTTTATGGAGCGGCGGCGCGCAATGGCGTGCTGCTGGTGGAGGCGCTTATGTATGTCATGCATCCGCGCATGCACCTTGCCCGAAAACTGCTGGATGACGGTGAAATCGGCACGGTGACGGGCTTTTCGTCGAGCTTTGGGTTTGCCTTTCCGTTCACCCCAGAACACCGGCTTTACAATCGTGACCGCGCTGGTGGCGGTATTCTCGATATCGGCATTTATCCGCTGACCGCAGCGCGGTTTTTGCTGGGCGAACCCGCATCGCTTACGGGCGAGGCGCGCTTAGCAGCCACGAAAGTCGATGCCGAAGCGCGCGCGCAGCTTGATTATGGGGGTTTTTCGGCCGATCTCCATTGTGCGATTGACATTGAAATTCCATGGCAGATCTGCGTAACGGGCTCCAAAGGCACAATGACTATTGACCTGCCCTGGCATTCGGGGCCGGATAATCAAGCGGTCATCATCACGCTGGAAGATGGCACGCAGCGGATTTACGAAAGCGATGAGACAAGACCGCTCTATGCGGTCGAAGCCGACCATGTGGCTGAATGCATGTTGCGCGGGGAGGTGGCGTCCGAATTTGTGTCGCCCGATTTTTCGATTAACACCGCCTATTGGCTTGACCGCTGGCGCGAGGCGGGCGGCGTCACTTATGCGGCGGATAAGCTTGATATCAACGGATTTGATGCTCGACCTCCGCAAGCGGGTCGTTATGGTGCCATGCCCGTATTGCAGTTAAACGGGCTGGACAAGCCGGTGTCGCGGCTGGTTCTGGGCACGGACAACCAAATTGATGCGGCGACCATGGCAGCGATGGCCGATGCGTTTTTTGAGCAGGGCGGCACATGTTTCGACACCGCTCATATTTACAGCGGTGGCATGAGCGAAAAGGTGTTGGGGGCGTGGATTAAGGCCCGCGGTCTGCGTGAAAATGTGGTCATTCTCGGCAAGGGCGCCCATCCCCCAGACTGCACGCCTGATGCCATGGCGCGTCAACTTGAAGAGTCCCTTGACCGCTTGCAGACGGATTATCTGGATATTTACTGCCTGCACCGCGACAACCCCGATATTCCGATTGCCGAATGGGTTGATGCACTGCACGCCGAAATGGATAAGGGGCGCATTCGCGTCTTTGGCGGTTCCAACTGGACGGCAGCGCGCATTGATGCGGCCAATGAATACGCACAATCCAAAGGAGGATCCGGGTTTTCGCTGGTAAGCAATAATTTCTCGCTGGCCCGCATGGAAAAGCCGGTTTGGGACGGCTGCCTCGCAAGTTCGACAGATGATTTCCGCGACTGGCACATGCGCACGGGAATCGCACTGTTTCCTTGGTCGGCGCAGGCGCGTGGGTTTTTTCTCGATTGGGAAAACCGGCCCCTGTCGGCGGCGCGCCATGGCGCAGACCCGACGCTTGACGAGATGCACCGCGTTTGGGGGTCGCCTGAAAATTTTGAGCGGCGCACACGTGCCATTGAGTTGGCCAGGCGCAAAAATATATCTGCCCTGCATATTGCGTTGGCTTATGTGCTGCACCAGCCGTTTCCGACGGCGGCACTTATCGGGCCGCGCACGCCGATGCAATTGGCCGACAGTGTTGCTGCCTGCAATATTGAACTGAGTGATGACGAAGTGAACTGGCTTGATTTGCGCAGTTAAATTGCGCGGTCAAAGCTAACGCCGAAACAGCCCCACAAAAAAATGCGCCCAGCGATTATTGAGCAAATCCAGCAATAATCTGAAACGCTTTTCGCTCAATGCGCCGCCGCTCATAATTCGCACCGTGTTTAGCCGCATGGACAAAACCATTTCATTGCGCATTTTGATCATGACGGGACTGTCGGTCTTGGTTGGCCCAAGCATGCTCTCAATGGCTTTGAATACCATGGCGACAATGTGTTTTCCAAGCCAATGGTGCTGGATGTCGGCCAGCGTTGTATTGGCGTGATACGGCTTTACGCTCTCGGCCACCGTAACTTGGAGGCCACGTGCCGCCAACTCGTTGTCGGTCATGGTCACATACTGCGTTTCGTTTGTTTTCGGCGCGTTGCGCGGCGTGTCGCCGTTCAGGTCAATGTTGATCGATTGACGAATGTCGGTGCAAGAGGCGCCGACCAGTAATTCAAAGGCGCCGGGCTCGACAATCCAATCATCGGCACCAATGTCGAAAAAGGCGAAACTTCGCCGGTCGAGAACCAGCGTGCAGGTGGCAGTCTCGCCTGCGCCCAGATAAAGTTTTCTGAACGCCTTTAACTCGCGGTCCGGTCGGTAGACGCTGGCTTCGACATCGCGCACATAAAGCTGGACAATCTCAGCACCGGCGCATGGGCCGGAATTGGTGATGTCGACGCGCACTTCAAGGTTTAGTCCATAGGCAGAAGTATCGCCCGAAACGCGCAAATTTGCATAGTCGAATGTCGTGTAGCTCAAGCCATGACCGAAAGGAAACAAAACCGGCATTTCATGGGTTACAAAATGCCGATAGCCGACATTCAACCCTTCGCGGTAAATGATTTGGCGCGGATGGGTGGCAAAATTTTCTTGCGCCGGGCAATCATTGAGCGCCAGCGGAAAGGTCTCGGCCAGCTTGCCGCTGGGCGATACCTCGCCGAACACCAAATCGCACAGCGCACCCGCTCCGGCTTGGCCTGCCAGATAAATCTCCAGCACAGCTGGAACAGTGTCGATCCACGGCATTTCGATCGGCGCTCCGTTCGACAATACAACAGCGCAAGCCGGATTAGCTTTGGCAACCGCCGCGACAAGCGCATCTAGCTGGGCGGGCTGGCGCAAATGCCCACGATCAAAGCCTTCGGCCTCAAACAAGGGTGGCAGGCCGACCATTACAATTACCTGATCGGCGGCTTCGGCAGATGCCACAGCCTCGGCGATCAGCTTCTCATCGGTCTCGGCGGTTTCCGGGTTAAAACCTTTAGCGTATACCACCTCTCCCGCTCCACCCAATGCTGCGGCAAACATGTCCAGTGGCTTATCGATTTGCGTGGCATTGACTTGTGAACTGCCGGCTCCCTGAAACCTTGGGGCTTCGGCAAAAGCACCGATAACAGCGAGTTTCCCGGATTTTTTGAACGGCAATGTGGCATCATTGTTTTTTAACAAAACCGCGCCTTCACGTGCGGCACGTCGAGCCAGCGCGTGATGGGCATCAAAATCTACCTCCAGCGTGGCGCTGTTATTTTTGCTTGCCAGAATAAGCGCGGTCACATTGCACGCTGCCATGTTCAGGTCAGCCTCTTCTAGAACACCAGCGCGTACTGCATCTGCTGCGGCACAATCGTTTAAGCCGCCACTGCCGGGCATTTCCAAATCGAGCCCTGCGGCGACCCCTTGCGGGCGTTCATTAACGGCGCCCCAATCGGTGACGACTAAGCCCTGAAAGCCCCAACGGTCGCGCAAGATATCCTTGGTCAGGATTTTGTTTTCACTGCAATAGCTACCATTAAGGCGGTTGTAGGCGCACATCACCGTCCAAGGTTGTGCCTGCCGCACGGCAATTTCGAAGGCCGGCAGGTAGATTTCGTGCAAGGTTCGCGCATCGACCAACGTATCGACAACCATGCGTTGGGCTTCCTGATTGTTCACGGCGAAGTGTTTAATGCTGGTGCCCGTGCCGGTCGATTGCACGCCGGCGATAAAGGCGACGGCCGTGGTTCCGGCCAGATATGGATCTTCGCTGTAATATTCGAAATTGCGGCCGCAAAGCGGGCTTCGCTTAATATTGACCCCGGGCCCCAGCAAAACGGCGACGTCTTCCGCCTGACATTCGCGACCTATTGCGATGCCTACCTCGCCAATTAGGTCGGTATCCCAGCTTGAGGCCAGAGTGACAGCGGTCGGAAAGCATGTGGCTGGCACAGAGGACTGCATGCCCAGATGGTCGGCATGAGCTGATTGCTTGCGTAATCCATGCGGGCCATCAGACACCATGATCTTAGGCAACCCGTGTTCGGCGATATCTTGTAAATGCCAGAAACTGCTGCCCGAAAGCAGTGACGCGCGGACATCCAGATCCATTTGGGCAACTAAAGCCTCGGCATCGGCAGCAAAATCAATCGGGTGTTTCAAGAAAAAAATCCTCTTTTTTCAGATCTTAGTCTATGGTTTTCGCTCTCAGATACAAGTATCGGCCAGGGTTTTCCTTTCGGTTTGAGTCGCAGCAATAAAATGTGCATACTTAACCGCGTGTCAAAAGAAAATAAATGTCATGGCATAGGAGGGAAGCATGTCGGCACAGGCAGAATTTGATGCTTTTTTGCGGTTCGAGGCGCGACCACTAACACCGGCGCTAGGTGCGGAATTGATCGGCGCAGATTTAACTCGGCCCGATGCTCAGCTTTTCGACGAGGTGCATTCGGCCTTGTTGCAATATAAGGTTGTTTTTTTCCGCGATCAGGCGCTGGACCGCGAACAACATATCGCTTTCGCGCGGGGCTTTGGCGAGCTAGAAATCCATCCGGCCACGCCTGCCGACCAGCCGGACCCGGAAGTGTTGCGCATTGCGCATGGTCCAAAGTCGCGCGGGTCTGAGAATAACTGGCACTCCGATGTGACCTGGCGCGAGCGCCCCTCGCTGGGGTCTATTTTGCGCGCCATCGAACTGCCGGATAATGGCGGCGATACGCTGTTTGCCAATATGGTTATGGCCTATGACCGGTTATCCGACGCCATGAAGGAAAAAATTGACGGGCTGGTGGCTGTGCATGATATCGCCCGTGTTTTTGCAAAGCGGCTCGGCAAGGCACCAGAAGAGTTGCACGAAAAATACCCGCCATCGGAGCATCCGGTTGTGCGCACGCACCCCGAGACAAAAGAGCGTTTGATTTATGTCAATGACGGTTTTACCAGCCACATTAAGGATATGGACGCACAAGAAAGCGACGCAATTTTGAAAAAGCTCTATCAGACCGCGTGGAACCCGGAAGTACAGTGTCGCTTCCGCTGGGCTTCGGGTTCGCTGGCTTTCTGGGACAATCGTGTGTGCCAGCACTTTGCGGCTTCAGATTATTTCCCGCATGTGCGCGTTATGGAGCGGGTAACGATTGCGGGCGACAAGCCATATTTCGACGCCGGAGCCTAAACACACAGAACGCGTTTACTCGCGTGGCGGCAAACCTTTGACCATGGTAAGCGAGGTGAGCGGTGCACCGGCGCGGCGAAATTCTGACAAAGCCTGATAGTCGGCATCATCAAACCAGCCGCGCGCAGCTTCCTCAGACGGAAAGGTAAACATGACAACGCGACCCTCGACCGGCGTGCTGCCTTCAAGATGGGTGATCGCGTCGTCATAGGTTATGAAACTGCCACCG
>CACNWB010000031.1 GCA_902624095.1 uncultured PS1 clade bacterium | reverse complement strand
GTATCCCGAAAGCGAATGCTGGAAATATTGGAGCAGGCGCAAGAAGGCGACCGCACTAGCCTCTTTGCCGACAGGTTCTTGAGCTTTCTGATCGTCACCAATATTCTTGCCGTCTCGCTTGAATCCGTAGAAAGCATAGGAATTGCCTATCGCCAAGCCTTTCTTATTTTCGAATATTTTTCGGTCGTCATTTTCGGATTTGAATATCTCTTGCGTATCTGGGCCAGCGCCGAACGCTCATCCGGCGCGGCACAAACAGTAATTGGGCGTCGCCTCGCATATATTTTCAGCTTTAACGGACTTGTTGACTTGATTGCAATTCTTCCCAGCCTTTTGGCTCTGGTAGCCGGAAATGTCGACTTGCGCTGGGTGCGCGTGGTGCGGCTGCTCCGTATTTTAAAAATCTCGAATTATTCCTCTGCCCTCGAAGATTTGGCATCAGCAATTTACGAGGAACGACAATCTTTTCTCGCGGCTTTATATCTTTTCTGCATCGCGCTTTTTATCGCTAGCGCCCTTATGTATGTCGTTGAGCGCCATGCCCAACCCGACCGCTTTGCCTCAATACCCGAGTCCATGTGGTGGGCACTAATAACGCTCACAACTGTCGGTTATGGTGATGTTTCGCCGATGACGCCGCTTGGTAAAGTTGTTGGTGCGCTTACGGCTTTAATGGGTGTATGCACGGTGGCCCTGCTGACCGGTATTATCGCTAATGCATTCGCCTCGCAGGTCAGTCGCAAGAAGGATATTTTGATGGCCGAGGTAAGCCACGCCTTGCAGGACGGCGAAATTTCCGAAGATGAGTATGAAAAAATCGAACATTTGCGCCGTGAACTTAACTTGCCTGAAGCGCAAGTGCGCGCCATTGTAGAAATTATGTACAAGGATCGCTGAGGCGACACGAAAGGCGCGGGTATTATGCTTGCGCTGACAGGAGACGATTATGGCGAATGAACAACAAACCGAATTTTGGTCGGGGTCGGGCGGTGAATATTGGGTCGTGAACCAACAGCAGATGGACACAATGCTTGAGCCACTTGGTGCCCAGGCTCTGGCCAGAATTGATCTGAACAATGTGCACCATATGCTCGATATCGGCTGTGGAACTGGATCAACGACGCTGGATATCGCTGCGCGTCTTCCTGAAGGAGCCCGAGTTACAGGTGCCGATCTGTCTGTTCCTATGACTGATTATGCACGCTCGCGTCTGGGCCCGGAGGGTGTCTCCAATGCAAATTTTATGACTTGCGATTTGCAGTTAGATAAGCTCGATTCTGGTACGTTCGACGCGGCATTTTCGCGCTTCGGCGTGATGTTTTTCGACCAGCCAGTTGTCGGATTTAGCAACATTCGTTCGGCAATGAAATCCGGCGCACCGCTGGCCTTTGTGTGTTGGCAGACACCGCGCGAAAACCTCTGGCATAGCCTAGCTGTGGCAACAGCAAAGAAGTTTATCGAAATGCCCGCGGCGCCCGAGCCACGTGCGCCTGGCCCGTTCGCCTTCGCGGACACCGATTATGTGACCTCCATCCTAACCGACTCAGGCTTTGGTGATATTGTCATTGAACCTCACACCCAAACGGTGGAATTGTTTGCTGGTCAAGATGTGCGCAATGCGGCAGAAAATTTTGCACGCATCAACCCGATTATTTCTGCCTTTATGACCGAGGCCGGCGACGACAAGGCCGAACCGCTAATTGACGGTTTGGCTGATGCGCTGGCGCCTTATCACCAAAACGGTGCGCTGCATTTCCCCAGTGCCACCTGGTTGGTTTCGGCCCGCGCCTAGGGTGTGTCCAAAATTTATCAGACATTTTTACCGTCACTAAACTAAATTGCCAAAAATAGGAGTGCGATCATGGAAGTGAAATATTACGATTGGCTGGAACATCATGAAGATATTCGTGGTGACAAAATTGCCATTCGCGATCTCGACTCCAAGCAGGATATATCATATCGGCATCTGAACCGGCGTGCGACAAGTCTTGCCGCGCATCTGCAAAGCAACGGCATTAAGAGAGGTGACCGCGTGTCTCTGCTCATTCGCAATTGTCCTGCGTTTTTCGAGGTACAGTTTGCCTGTTCCAAAATTGGGGCTATCTGTCTGCCTCTGAACTGGCGTCTGACACCCAATGAGCTGACTTATATTCTCAATGATGCAACCCCGTGTGCATTGATACATGACCATGTTTTTGCCGACACCGCACCCGATCTTGCGAGCGCGTGCAATATCGGGCTGGTGCTGGAAGTGCGCGAACCCGGCGAAGATAGTACCTATGAACGGGCGATGGAGACCAAAGAAGATTTCGCGCCGGTGGAAACCACCCATGACGATGTGTGCATGATCATGTACACATCCGGCACGACAGGGCACCCGAAGGGTGCGATGATCACACACGGCATGGTTTTCTATAATATTGTGAATCTTGCAATGCCGGCGGGCGTTAACTCAAAGTCCGTAAATTTAGTAGTTTTACCGCTGTTTCACACGGGTGGGCTGAATTGTTATGCCAATCCGATTTTGCATGCTGGCGGGCAAATTTTGTTGATGCGGGAGTTCGAGCCCGGTGCGGCATTGAGCGTGTTAGGCGATGCTGATTTGGGTGTCACGCATTTCTTCGCTGTGCCGGCCCCCTATCAGTTCATGATGCAGCACCCCGATTTCGATGACACTGATTTGAGCCGACTACAAACTGCCGGTGTTGGTGGTGCGCCATGCGCGGAGGCGATTTTGCAGGGCTGGATGGACCGGGGTATAGCGCTGGCACAGGGCTGGGGCATGACCGAGACCAGCCCTGGCGGCATCTCACTGGAGAGTGACGATGCGTTACGTAAAATTGGTTCAGCCGGGAAAGCGCTAATGCATACCGAAATCCGCATTATCAATGAAGCCGGTGTTGATGTTGGACCTGACGAGGTGGGTGAACTGCTTATCAAGGGGCCGAATATAACGCCTGGCTACTGGAACAATCCGGAAGCCACTGAGAAGAGTTTCATTGACGGTTGGCTCAAAACTGGTGATGCCGCTAAGCGTGATGATGAGGGCTTTGTCTATATCGTCGACCGGTCTAAGGACATGTATATTTCGGGTGGCGAGAATGTTTATCCGGCCGAAGTTGAAAATGTCATTTACCAATTACCACAAATCGCAGAAGCTGCTGTCATTGGTGTGCCAAGCGACCGATGGGGGGAAACCGGCAAAGCGGTACTCGTTCTAAAGCCGGGGGAGGCGCTGGAGGCCGATGCTGTCGTCGGGCATTGTCTACAGAATTTGGCGAAATTCAAAGTGCCGAGCAGCGTTGAATTTATCGAAGCCTTGCCGCGCAATGCGACCGGCAAGGTATTAAAACGCAATTTGCGCGACATGTATGTTGAGGAAGGAACAGCCGCCATCACTTGAATGTGAGCTTGATTACACACGACCTGCGACAAAAATTAATGTCTTATAACCTCACTACTCCTGAGAAGCGGGTGTTTTCAGACTTTAATTTAGCTGGTGAATGCTGAATCTGGTCTTCCGACCGAAGTATATTTATTGCGCGGCCTCTATGGCGGCTTTTAATTCGGCCAGTTCGGGACACCCGTTGGGACACAGAACCTCAAGCCGCGCCAAATTCGCGCGCGCTTTTCCCAGCGCCCCAGTCATCAAAAATAGCTCACCCTGATATTCGAGCGCGCCTTTGTGGTCTGGGTCTAGTTGTAGCGCTTTCGCATAATGGTTTCCGCTGGCTTCCAATTTGCCGGATTTGCGATAGGCAAAGCCCAGATAATTTTGGATATCGGCATTTTTTGGGCGCAGATCAGCCGCTTTACGCAATTCGGAAATTGCCCGGTCATACTGTTCGCGGTCGATATGTTTAATGGCTTTCTTCAGACGCTCATCGGCATTTGGTGGCGGGTCGTAAGATCCTGCGGACAAAACCGGCGACGATAAAAATGATGCCATCAAAACGGCAAGTATCAATGAATTACGCATGACAAATTCCTTTCCTCATGTACCGAAGATAGGTCGCTTGACCGGCAAGACGAGGCCTGTCTTTCATTTAGTCGGAAATTAGAGCTTCGCAGCCTGTTCCGGCGAACCATTCATTGACTTGCGCCCGCGCCGACGCATCAAGCGCCTCATAAGCCGCTCGAATTTCGGCCAAGCACTTGGCTTGATAAGGGAACACGTCTTGCGTCCAGACCTTTCCGTCAATTTGTGTTTCAAAGGTTAGTTCGCCTGCGGCAATGGCAGTCGCATTGGCGATGAGGCAGGGCGCATAGACTCGCCCGACCTCGCCAAGAAGCGGCGCCAGTGCGGGGCCAACTTCATTGGCCGTCAGCCAAGCGTCATCTTCAACCTCAAGGCCGGAAAGGTCTTCCAGCCGGTCAACCCAGGCGCGCACCCGGGGCCGGCGGCCAGCGACCTTGTAGGATGTCGGTTCAACTTGACAAAGCTGGGTTAGCTGGCCGAATAGACCAAAGTCAGCCGAAGACGGGCGTGCGCCCAATACATATCCCTGACGCATAATCAGGGCGTCGAGAATATCGATCAATCTCGCAAAACTTGATTCGATCAACGGGCCGGTGGTTTCGTTGGATCCAACCACGCCGAGTCGCCCGATCTGGCGCTCGGCAAAACGCGCAGCGCCCGCTTCTGCCGTTTCTGGGTCGAGTGTCGGATTGTGCCAAAAGGCAAGCAGAGGGGCTGCATGTTTGGCGTCCTCGTCATGTGCCCAACGATAATGAAACATGAATTTGGTCACCCATTCATCGGCGAAATCTTCGATCAGGAAATTCACAAAAGCTAATGCCGGATGGGTGGGAATCACAGAACGCTTTTTATAATCCCTTTCCAGCCGCCGGATAATCGGTGTCGAGTCCACCGCAACTTCCTTGACAACGCTATCGGTGGCGAAATACATGATCGGAATTATCGACACTTTGGGCGCGGGGCGTGTCTCCGTTCCGGACACCATATGTCCGTCCCAGCCCAGAATATAGGGCACGCGGCGAAACCGTAATATGGCGAGCATCTTTCGCGTATACGGTGACCCCGGCGCGCCATAAATTTCAACTGGCTCATTTTTTGAGCTCATTACACTCTCTCCCGAAAATGCTTTTTTAAATTAGCCGATAACATAACGAGGCACTAAACCGCGAGCAAGGTCAAACAAACGCTTGTTTATCAAATTGGAATGTTGAAAACTAAAATAAAGAAGAGACGAAATAATTGGTGTTCGTTTATGTTGCTATATGCAGAATTAATGATCGAAGAGGCGTCGAGCGTGTCTTTAGAGGAGATGGATCGCAACTCGTCGCGCCCACTTCAGCTAGTATTGGGAGAAATCTTCAGAGCGCATTTGGCAGGAGAGGTTGTTTCACCCACACAACTTGCCACCGTATCTGGCACGTCATTTGAAAACATTCGACTTCTTCTGCGTGGCGCGCAAGCTGATGATCTAGTTGAAGTCGAGCAACGGGGTCGCACGCGCCATATTCGACCGAAGCCTAAGCTCATCCATTTATGTCAAGACCGGGTACTCAAACTTCTAAATTCTGTGCGCGCCGTGCCGATCGACGCCAATAACGTGTATGAATTGCATTGCGGGTTTTTAGCCTTGCATGGAGCCGATGTGCGCATAGAAGATTTCCGGCTCAACCATTTGTTACGTTCGACACACGGGCGGGCCTTCTGTTGCTTGCTTTATCGGAATTTTATATACGGCAAGCCAGATCTCTCCGTTAACGATATCTTGGAAGCGCTACATGTCAGCCACGAGACAGTACGGCTTATGAAAAAAGACCTTATCGAAATGGACATGGTAAGCCAGTATAAAAGAGGAAGGCGAACCCACCTGCACCCCACCCCGCAACTAATCACCGAAATGGATCATTATCTTGCTCGCACTTTGGCTTATGTCCACAAGAACATAAGCAGTCTGCAAACTAGGGAAACCGCTGCGGCGGAGTAGTCGCTTTTTTTTGTGGCACTATGGTGATGCGGTGCGGCCCTGATACAAGCTCATAGCGCGTCAACGCGACTTGCCGCATTTGCTCGGACGCATAAAGTGGGGCTTGGTCGGCATAATGTGGCGATTTTGGTCGCGACGAGGCTGCGCCGAAATTATGAATCGTTTCCGCTGATTGCTTGCCATTGGCATCCCAAGCGACATGGATCACTAAACCGTCGCCTGCGACCGCTCGCAACCTGCCATCGTCATCTGGCAACGCGTAAATTGCCCGCAATGTGTCCGGCCCGCCACCTAAAGGTAGATCGAGATCACCGCGCCGTAGCCGATTAACTTCCGACCAAAGCGGGTCGATACGGCCAAAATGCTCGGTCAAATTTTCAAGGCAGCCTGGATAAATATCTGCAACTGGCGGCGGCGGCTTACCGGCCTGTTCAGCCAGCCACTCCTCCGATAATAGGCAAACGGCCAAAGCGGCGGCTCTGTCATTCGGAAGTGTTGCACCCAACCATCCGGCCAGCAAGTGCTGTCCGGCTGCGGCCAGGCTGCCAGCGGCGAATGTCATGCTCTGGATTTCGTCAACATAGCGAAAGGCGCGGCTTTCACGGGCATAGGCCTTATCCCATTTGATGGCGCGAAAATCTGCCGCACTCATGGCACCGGCTTCGTCGAATAATTGTAATCCACGATAGGCGCGGTTGGTCATGCGGGTTTGTAGGCCCAGTTCGGGAGCAAAATCAGCCGCGTCAAGATTTTCCTGTTCGGCCGTAACCTTGAACGGGTCCTGATTGGCGCTCAAAATAAAGCCCGATGACGGATCGGTAATTTGCGGCATGCCGGCAAATTCGATCTGGCTTTCCCAGATGAGATCGCTACGCGAGCCGGGCAGATAATCTTGCCAGTTCCAGCCGCGTACGCGTTCGGGGATGCGCGAATTGTGAAGAAAATATAGCTGCCCTTGCCTATCCGCATAGACAAAATTAAATGACACAATGGCCTGCATCGCCATGGCCTGCTTGAACGCAGGCAATGAGCGCGCCTTGTTGATAGCCAGCCATTGCGCGGGCTGGCGAATTTCCTGGCTACCTGCGAAGCGCACTGCGTAAGTGCCGTGGACTGTTTGAATGGCCGGCCCATGGCGGGCCTTCAACACGGTGCGCGGTATGGGCAAGTATAGATTGCCCAACAGTTTCAGTTTCAGCCAAATGCGTCGTTTTTCAAATGCAAAATACACCCCGTCCAATAAATATTCGTCGGCGTTTTCGGGGTTCAACTCTAGCTTGTAAATGTCAACCAGATCGGGCTTGTTGACGGTGACACCCCAGCCAATATCCGGATTAAAACCCTTGGCGATAAACGGCATGCCCGGAAATAGACCGCCGTGTACGTCCCAGCCCTCCTCGCTTTTCAAATGCGCTTCATACCACGCCACCGGGCCTTCCAGAGGCTGGTGTGAGTTGATCATTAATCGCGTGGCGCCGTCATCGCTTTTGCGGGCATTAATGGCAAAGGCATTTGATCCGACCGGCAAACCGGCTGTACCAATAAAGCGCGAGAGTGCGGCACTGTCCGGTGGATGCGCCAATTCG
>CACNWB010000030.1 GCA_902624095.1 uncultured PS1 clade bacterium | reverse complement strand
AACAAAGCCCACCGTGCGCCCTTCCATGCGGCCGAAACCGACGATAATGTTTTTTGCAAAGTCAGGCTGGATTTCAAA
Organism: uncultured PS1 clade bacterium; assembly: GCA_902624095.1. Taxonomy (GTDB): domain Bacteria; phylum Pseudomonadota; class Alphaproteobacteria; order RS24; family RS24; genus UBA7378. The sequence continues at coordinate 8,627 of CACNWB010000030.1, read as the reverse complement.
AAAATCGCCCTCATCCACCATTTTCAGAACCAGTTCGCCCATGTCGTAAGGCATGTTGGCATTTTCGGGAACCAGCGTGTCGAGCGAGGGCTCCACGCGGTCGCGAAAGTCAAATGTCGGGCGTTCCGGCACGCCCGAGCGGTTGCTCAAAGGCAAAAAGTCAATCAGCCTACGCAAATGGTTCAACGCCTCGACATCATTGTCAAATGCACCATCGGCAACGGATGAGCGCGTTGTATGCACTTTCGCACCGCCCAGTTCTTCCGCCGTCACTTCTTCATTGGTCACGGTTTTCACAACATCAGGGCCAGTCACGAACATGTAGGAAGTGTTGCGGATCATGAAAACGAAATCGGTAATAGCTGGTGAATATACATCGCCCCCCGCGCACGGTCCCATAATCATGGTGATTTGGGGAATAACGCCAGAAGCAAGTGTATTGCGCTGAAAAACCTCAGCATAGCCGCCCAGCGCGTCGACCCCTTCTTGAATGCGTGCACCGCCGGCGTCGAGAATGCCGATAATCGGTGTTCCGTTGCGCAAGGCCATATCCTGCACCTTGTTGATTTTGCGCGAATGCGCGCGCGACAGCGACCCGCCAAACACGGTGAAATCTTTCGCATAAACATAGATGGGACGCCCGTTGACTGTGCCCCAGCCCGTAACAACGCCGTCACCGGGTATTTTGCGTTCTTCCATGCCGAACTCGTGGCAGTCATGCTCGACGAACATGTCGATCTCTTCAAAACTGCCAGGATCGAGAAGTAAATCTATGCGCTCGCGGGCCGTGAGCTTGCCGCGCGCGTGTTGGGCTTCAATGCGTTTTTCACCACCACCTTGGCGCGCCACCTGGCGGCGCTCTTCAAGCATGCGATTAATATCGTTCACGAATCAGCCCTCCCTTTGAAGCCAAATATCTATGGCTTAAGTGCCGAAAAATATCGGTTTAACGCTTGAATATCCAGAGCAATTTGTTCAAGGCGTTCCATAGCTTCGGCATCTGCGCCCCATTCGTCAATCTGAAACAGGGCATCGAGGTTCGAAAGCGCATACGCACGTTCGGCGGAAATCTCCCCTGACTCCAGCGCCAATGTCAATATGGCCGAGCCCAGCAGTGCCGCACCATGCGCCAGCCCCGAAACACGAAACACGTCACGACCAGCAATTTTTGTGAGCCGGGCAGCATTGTTTGCGGGCTGGTCGACGGGCAAAACGCCGCTGGTGACAGTGAAAGCCAGGTCAAACCGTCCTTTCGCCCAAGCGAGAACGGGCGACCAGTTTTCATCCTGGTGCTTCACAAGTTTCGGTGGCGCTTCGGCGCGATAGAGCAACATGTCCGAACCAGCATATTCGACAAAACTGGCGACCGTTGCATCCAGCGCGTCGCCAACACGGTCAATTGCCGTGGCGACCAGTCGCATCACCGGCATGGAGGCCGGCAAAATTTCTTCGTCTTGCGCATCCCACTCCTCTGCAAGGGCTGTTGCCAATGCTTGAGTCGGCAAATCAAGGTCGCGTTTGGCGGGTGTTTTCAACCGCCGGTCGTCAAGGGCAACAAAATATCCCGTTTCGGTCTGTCCGGCTTTGACCGACGTATAAAAGCGCTTAACCATGCGCCGGCAGGTCTTTCAACAATTCAACGAGTTTTTCGGGCTGTTCGGCCACCGCATCGGCCCCGGCTTCCACCACCTCCGCCGCACTCTGATAGCCCCAGCCTACCCCAATTGCGTATACATTGGCGGCTTTCGCCATAATCATGTCGAAACTTGTATCACCGATCATGACAGTTTGCGTGGCCTTCATGTCGCATTCGGCCATGGCATCCAGCAACAAGTCGGGCGCTGGTTTGCCCGGGCCATCATCGGCACTTTTCAGCGTAGCAAAATATTCGCGTATGCCATAGGCGTCCACCACTCGGTTCAACCCGCGCCGGGACTTCATCGTGACAATGCCCAGCCGTGTATCGGGCTCAGCGCCCAACATTTCGATAATTTCCTTCATACCGTCGAACAGAACCTGCCCACGGTCGCTTTGTTGCGACAGGCGAATATGCGCGGCCCGATAAAGGGTCAGGATTTCGTCAAATTGCGTGTCGTTGGCTTCCGGCGCATGGCGGCGCATGGCAACTTCGATAGGCAGGCCGACGGCGGAAAGAATATCTTCGCGGCACGGTACGGCTATGCCAACCTCCTCAAAAGCTTCGGATGTGGCAGAAACAATGGCCTGCTGGCTGTCGACAAGTGTGCCATCACAATCAAATACAATCAGCCGCATTATGCCTCCTCCGCAAATGGTGATAATCCATCTTCAAGTTCAAAATCTAAAACGTCCCATGTGTCAGCCATATGATCCCGAAGCGGGGCATGGGCAGAAAATATCCCTCTGGTCGGATGCGGCATCTTAATCGATCGGGCGTGCAAATGAAGCTTTTTCGGCAATAAACCGCCATGATCGGCGTATTCGGCCTCGCTGCGATATTTGCCATCGCCGACGAGGGGATGGCCTATGGCCGCAGCGTGGGCGCGTATCTGATGCGTGCGTCCCGTGCGCGGGCGAAAGGCCATCCATGTAAAGCGCTGCCCGACACGGGCTATTTCGGCAAAATCAGTGACCGCGCGCATGGCATCCGGGTCGCCCTTTTCGACAGGAAACACACGTTCACCGCCATCAGCCGCCGCGCGCTTGGCAAGCGGCGCAGTGATTGTGCCGTGCGACGGGCGCGGCACCCCATAAACCAGTGCCCAATATATTTTTTCAACCGTCTGGTCGGCAAATTGGCGGGTCAGAAACTGCGCCGCTTTGCGACTGCGCGCCAGCACCAAAAGGCCGGATGTGTCGCGGTCGAGCCTGTGGACAAGGCGCGGCACTTCCGGCGCGCCAAAGGTCAACTCCGGCAAAACCCCGTCAACATGCTGGCTGGTTTTGCTGCCCCCCTGAACCGCCAAACCGGATGGCTTGTTCAGCACCAGCAAATGCTGGTCACGATGGATGACAGAAGCGCGCAGACCCTCGACCAGCGACTGCGACACACGCCCCGAAGCGGGTGTCGGCGATTGCCCGTCGCGCGGAACTTCCGGCGGGACACGCACCTGCTGGCCGGTCTGCACCCGGTCGTTGGCTTTGGCACGTGTACCGTCCAGACGAATACGCCCCTGACGCAACAATTTCTCAAGCCGCGAATGGGTAAGGCCGGCAAAATATTTGCGGAACCAGCGGTCGAGCCGCATCCCGTCATCATCGGGCTTCACCGCGCGGTGCTGCACACCGCTCATGGCGCAACCGCCCGCATGAAATAAAGACCTATGGCAAAGGCAATAAGCCCACCCAGCAACGATCCTCCCGCATAGGTTAGCGCGGGCCATATATCGCGGCGTTCAATAAGTTGAAACAGTTCCAGCGAAAAGGCGGAAAATGTTGTAAAGCCCCCGAGCACGCCGACACCGCCAAACAGACGGACAGCTTCGCTTGTGCCGGGCGGTAGACGCCACAGCCAGCCAATTAAAAGCCCCATCAATAGGCAGCCTGCCAGATTGACCCCAAGAGTCGCCCACGGGAACCCGCCCGCACCACTTGAGCGCACCAGAAGCGAGACCAGAAAACGGACAACCACCCCCGTCGCACCGCCTGTGGCCACCAGCAAAATTTGAAAGCTCATCGTCACGATTTAAACCTATCGCCGCAATGTAACACGCAAGCGGCGATTGCTGCGCTCTATCTCAAGCGCGATGTCGCCGGAAGCATTGCGCGCCAGACGCAACACATCCTGCACGCGCTCAACGGGCGATGCGTTGATTTGCAAAACAATGTCACCTATGCGAAAGCCCGCCCGCCGCGCTTCGCTATTGGCGACAACATCCAGCACAATCACACCCTTTTTACCGGGCGGCAAATCGCGCTCTTCCGACAAAGCCGGATTGATATTGGCAATTTGCAAGCCCGCCAGCGGGCTTTGACCAGTGACACGCTGCACATTTCGCAACGGCACCTCAGGTGCTGCAACAAGCGCCACATCAACTACAATTTGCTCGCTGCGCCGGTAGGCACCTAGTTCAACCTGACCCTTGATTTCAAGCGTGCCGATACGGAACCGCACATCGGCGGGCGAAAAAACATCACGCCCATTGACGGTTTGAATGACATCGCCCTTGATTAACCCGGCCTGTCGCAACGGGCTTGCCTCGTGCAAGTCGACAATTACCGCTCCGCCCGCTCGCGACAGCCCAAACGCATCGGCAATGTCAGCGCCAACATTTTGAAAGCTTGCACCCAGCCAAGGTCGCTTCACTTCGCCGTCAGTCTGCGCGGCCTGCACAACGCGCGCGACCATATTGGCCGGAATGGCAAAACCGATGCCGACCGAGCCGCCGGATTTCGAAAAAATGGCCGTGTTGACACCCAAAAGCCGTCCATCAAGCGTGACCAGCGCACCGCCCGAATTCCCTGGATTAATCGCCGCATCGGTCTGAATGAACGACTGGTAATCGGCAACACCGACCTGACTGCGCGCAAGGGCCGACACAATACCATTTGTGACGGTTTGGCCGACTCCAAACGGATTGCCAACGGCCAAAACCAGGTCGCCGACGCGAATATCGTCACTGTCGCGGAATGCGAGAGCTGGAAGCTCGGAAGGCGGGTTTTGCAGTTTCAAAACGGCAAGGTCTGTGCTCGCATCATCCAGCACGAGCTCAGCCTTAAACTCGCGACGGTCAGACAGCACGACGGTCAACTCCTGCGCGCCGTCGATAACATGATGATTGGTCACAATCAGCCCAGCACTGTCAACAATCACACCCGAACCCAGCGATTGCTGGGTGCGCCGACGGGGGGCGGCAAAATCATCGCCAAAAAATTGCTGGAAAAACGGGTCATCAAACAAACCGCGGCGGCGCTGAACGACGCGGCGAGCGTAGACATTCACAACACTTGGAACAACTTGTGCGACCACAGGCGCAAAGGAAAGTTGAACCTGAGCGGCGTTTTCGGGCATTACGCGCGCGCTTTGCGTATGCGCTTCGGTAGGAACCAAGAAAACCGTAAGAAGCCACAGAAAAACAAAAAGACACGGGGGTGGAACCTCGTGTCTTTTTTTAAAGCGTTCAGATGTGCCCATGGGTATTAAGCGGAGGCTTCGACATCCTCATCAACCAGAACCGGACCACTATCTTGGCCGCGCGCATCCGGGTCGCGGTCGACAAATTCGATAACCGCCATTGGCGCATTGTCGCCATATCGAAAACCCGCTTTCATGACGCGCGTATAGCCACCCGCGCGGTCAGCATAGCGTGGGCCAAGCGTTTCAAACAACTTGGCCGCCCATTCTTCATCCGGCAATTGTGCAGAGGCTTGCCGACGCGCGCTCAGTCCGCCTTTTTTGCCAAGTGTTACCAGCTTTTCAACGAACGGCCTCAGCTCTTTAGCCTTGGGCAAGGTCGTAATAATTTGCTCATGCTTAATCAGCGCAGCGGCCATATTGCCGAGCATAGCCTTACGGTGACTGCTAGTCCGGTTCAGCTTACGTCCTGATTTTCCGTGGCGCATGGCCGGCTCCTTCGTAATCCGCGGGGCGGATGATTAATAATTCTCTTCAAACCGTTTGGCTAGGTCTTCAATGTTTTCGGGTGGCCAATTCGGGACATTCATGCCCAGATGCAAGCCCATTTCCGCAAGCACTTCCTTGATTTCATTTAGTGATTTTCGTCCGAAATTCGGAGTACGGAGCATTTCGCCCTCCGACTTCTGAATCAAATCGCCAATATAAACAATATTGTCGTTTTTCAGGCAGTTGGCCGAACGGACTGACAGTTCTAACTCATCGACTTTTTTCAAAAGGGCTGCCGAGAAGCCAGTCTCTTCAATGGCCGAGGTTTCCTCCACACGAACTTCCGGCTCTTCAAAATTGATGAAGGTTTGCAACTGGTCCTGCAAAATGCGCGCAGACAGTGCCAGCGCATCTTCTGGCGTTACCGTGCCGTTTGTTTCAATGTCGAGGGTCAGCTTGTCATAGTCTAGTACCTGCCCTTCGCGGGTGTTTTCCACATTATAGGAAACCCGGCGAACAGGGCTGTAAAGGCTATCGACCGGGATAAGACCAATAGGTGCATCATCCGGACGATTTTTCTCGGCTGGCACATAGCCATTGCCCGTATTGACGATGAATTCAAAGCGCACTTCAGCACCCTCGTCTAACGTGCACAAAACAAGGTCGGGGTTCAGAACGTCAATATTGGCGACATCATCGATATCGCCTGCGGTAACGACGCCGGGACCTTTTTTGGTCAGCGTCAGACGCTTGGGGCCTTCGGTCTGCATGGCAAGCGCCATTTTCTTGATGTTCAGCACAACATCCGTTACATCTTCGCGCACACCAGCGATAGATGAGAATTCATGTAACACACCGTCAATCTGAACGGCAGTGACGGCTGCGCCCTGAATAGAAGACAGCAAAACACGACGCAGAGCATTGCCCAGCGTAAGACCAAAGCCGCGCTCCAAAGGTTCTGCAACAATGCTTGCGTGACAGGCCGCGTCATGTCCCGGAATGATTTCCAGTTTGGTCGGCTTGATGAGTTCTTGCCAGTTTTTTTGTATCACGGGTTTTACCTCTCGTTTCGGGAGTTGGGAGCGGCGCTTTAAACGCGACGGCGTTTGGGCGGACGACAGCCATTATGCGGGATCGGGGTTACATCACGAATGGTAGTGATAGTGAAACCCGCAGCCTGCAGTGCCCGCAACGCGCTTTCACGGCCCGAACCGGGTCCGCGCACATGCACTTCCAGTGTTTTCATGCCATGTTCCATGGCCTTTTTGCCAGCATCTTCGGCGGCGACCTGAGCCGCGTAAGGGGTCGATTTGCGCGATCCCTTAAAGCCCATTGAACCTGCCGAAGACCACGAAATTGCGTTGCCTTGTGCGTCTGAAATGGTAATCAGCGTATTGTTGAATGTTGAATTCACGTGCGCGATGCCGGAGGTGATGTTTTTGCGTTCGCGACGGCGAACTCTGGATTTCTCGGTAGCCATTTTCTAACCTGTCCTCGCCTGCCTATTTCTTCTTGCCGGCAATTGCCTTGGCCGGCCCTTTTCGCGTGCGCGCATTTGTATGTGTCCGCTGCCCCCGTACCGGAAGATTGCGACGATGCCGCAACCCGCGATAAATGCCCATATCAAGCAACCGCTTGATATTCATTGCGTTTTCGCGCCGCAGATCACCTTCCACCAGATAATCCGCATCAATCGTTTCACGAATTTGGATAACTTCGGTGTCAGTGAGTTCATTGACCCTACGCTCCATCGGAATACCAACTTTTTCGCAAATCTCATGCGCCTTGGTGTTGCCAATGCCATGAATATAGGTCAGGGCAATGACAACGCGCTTGGCGGTCGGAATATTTACACCAGCTATACGAGCCACTCGTTTCTCCTTCGTACCGGCCTACCGGTCACTGTTTGCGGGGCCTGCGCCACGAGCGAAAAACGCCTGAAAACAGAGGTATTTCGTCGAAATTTCGGTCCTCCTACGGAAGCGCGGATTATAGAAATTCACGCCCTTTAGTCAACCGGAAACGCGTTGTCCCTCCTGTTAAATTGAATCTAAAGCAGAACGTATCTGCCGGGTTACGTCGTCAATTTCCTGCATACCGTCCAACGTCCGCAAAATGCCCTTTTCGGCATAAAAATCGGCGACCGGTGCCGTTTGCTCCTCATAGACGCGCAACCGGTGTTCCAACGCCTCTTCCGTATCGTCATCGCGCGGTCCACCAGCTGTTTCCTGTGCCCTTTTCAATATACGGGCGATAAGAATTTCCGGATCGACCGCCAATTCGATAACTGCGTCCAGGTCGATGCTTTTTTCTACCAGAACACTGTCCAGCTCACGCGCCTGCGATAAATTTCGCGGGAAACCGTCCAAAATGAAGCCATTTGCACAATCGGCGGCCTGAATGCGCTCGGAAATAATACTAACAACCACTTCGTCAGGCACCAAATCGCCGCGCGCCATAATATCTTTGGCCTGTTTGCCAATGTCCGTGCCAGCAGCAACGGCAGTGCGCAACATGTCACCGGTTGATAATTGGGGAATTTCATAGGCAGCTTCAATGCGGGAAGCCTGCGTGCCCTTGCCTGCACCTGGAGGACCGAGGAAAATCAGTTTCACCGCTTGTTCCCCCGCAATTTCGACTTTTTGATAAGCCCTTCATATTGATGCGCGAACAAGTGTCCCTGAACCTGGCCCACCGTATCCATTGTCACATTAACAACGATTAACAGCGAGGTGCCGCCAAAGTAAAACGGCACATTATAGGCATTAATCAGAAATTCCGGCAGCAGACAAACAAGTGTGAGATAGAGAGCCCCGACAACAGTAAGACGGGTAAGCACGCGGTCGATATATTCAGCCGTTCGCGGGCCTGGCCGAATGCCCGGAATAAAGCCGCCATAACGCTTCAGATTGTCTGCTGTATCCTGTGGATTGAAAACAATCGATGTGTAAAAAAAGCAGAAGAAAATAATACCTACCGCATACATCACCATATAAAGCGGCTGGCCGCGCCCAAGCATGGCTGTTACAGTGCCTAGCGAGCCAGTGCCGTCAGTGCCGGAGAAATTTGCCACCGTAATCGGCAA
>CACNWB010000029.1 GCA_902624095.1 uncultured PS1 clade bacterium | reverse complement strand
TTGTGATCGCCGGCGAGAGCGCCAAATTCAAATTGGTTTTCGCCCGGCAACTTGGCATTATTTCCGATCTCGGCTCTTCATGGATGCTGCCAAATTTGGTTGGGCGTGCTCGCGCCAACGGGTTGGCCTTGTTGGGTGATGACTTGTCGGCGGAAAAAGCTGCCGCCTGGGGACTTATCTGGGAAGTGATGCCGGACAACAAACTGATGGAGACCGCCACAGTTTATGCCGAACGTCTGGCTGACGGCGCGATTACAGGCATTAAAGCCTCTGTGCGAGCACACGATCAGGCACATCTGCAAAGCCTAGATGCTCAGCTTGATTATGAACGCGATATGCAACACCATTTCTGCGACCAGCCAGTTTTCGCCGAAGGTGTGCGGGCCTTTATCGAAAAACGCAAACCCGATTTCCGCACCGTGGAAACCGAGCAAATCAAAGCCGAAAGGGAGAAACGATAATGGACTTCGATCTTGTGAAATTGGAGATTGACGGCGAGATTGCGTCGCTCACCTTTAACGATCCCGACAATCTGAACGCCATTAACCAAACCATGCTGGACAGCTTAGACCTCGCGCTCGACCATGTTGAAGACGCAGAAAACAACATTCGTTGCCTGATACTGACGGGAGCCGGGCGTGGATTTTGTGCCGGTGCAAATATGGCGCGCAACCCTAGCGAAGAAAGTGGCTCCGCCAGAAACCGTCTGCCGGACGCTGGCGCCGGGCTGGAGAAATTTTATCACCCGCTTTTGCGGCGTTTGCGAAACCTGCATTGCCCCATTGTCTCTGCAGTTAACGGGCCATGCGCGGGTGTCGGCATGAGCTTCGCCTTGATGGGTGATATGGTGCTAGCCGGAAAATCGGCGTTTTTCCTTCAAGCCTTCCGCCGCATCGGTCTGGTGCCCGATGGCGGGGCGACTTTTCTTCTACCGCGTCTTGTAGGCATGGCGCGCGCCAAGGAACTCACACTTATGGGTGAACGCTTAAGCGCCGATGACGCGCTGGAGTGGGGGTTGATTAATCGCGTTTTCGAAGATGATGCGCTGCTTGATGAGGCCCGCACACTTGCCAGCGAACTGGCCAAGGGACCAATGTCGCTCGGCATGATCCGCAATCTGCTTTGGGAAAGCATTGACAGCACCTATGAAGAGCAACTCAACAATGAACGCTGGGCACAACGTGAAGCCGGCCGATCGAAGGATTTCGTGGAGGGTGTAAGCGCCTTCAATGAAAAGCGAGACGCAAATTTTTCGGGCAAATAGCGCCTAACCGACAACACACGAGGCCAGCATCCCGACAAAACTCATCGCAAACAAAATGATGAGATGCGGCATGGGTTATTGGTCTTCAATGCCCAGCTTGGCAAGTACGAGCTGGTTAACGGCCTGCGGATTGGCCTTGCCGCCTGTGGCTTTCATCACCTGACCGACAAACCAGCCGGCCATTTTTGGCTTTTCTTTAGCCTGCTCAACCTTGTCGGGATTGGCGGCAATCACCTCATCAACTGCTGCTTCAATGGCACTGGTATCGGTTACCTGTTTCAGGCCTTTTTCATCGACAATATCCGCCGGATTGCGCCCCTGGTCGGGGCCCTCATCAAACATCAGGTCGAAAACATCCTTGGCGATACGGCTGGATATCGTCTGGTCTGAAATGAGATCGACCAGTTGCCCGATCTGGTCAGCCTGCACCGGGCTTTCCGAAATGGTCAGCCCCGCCTTGTTCAGGCCGGCAAAAACGCTGCCGATCACCATATTCGCAGTCGCCTTGGCATCGCGACCCTTGGCGGCCCGCTCGAAAAAATCGGCATTTTCGGATTCCGAAACCAGCACGCCCGCATCATAGGACGACAGGGAATATTCTTCCGTAAAGCGCTTTTTCTTGTCGTCGGGCAGTTCCGGCAAGGAGCGCGCAATATCTTCGACAAATTCCGCGCTGAAAGTCAGCGGCAACAGGTCGGGGTCCGGGAAATAGCGATAATCATGGGCTTCTTCTTTCGAGCGCATGGAACGCGTTTCGCCGCGCTTGGGGTCAAACAACCGGGTTTCCTGGTCAATCTCACCGCCATCTTCAATGAGATCAATCTGGCGGCGTGCTTCATACTCAATGGCCTGCCCAATAAAACGGATTGAATTTACATTTTTAATCTCACAACGCGTGCCCAATTCGCCCCCGGGTTTGCGAACGGACACGTTTACATCGGCGCGCAGGCTTCCCTGCTCCATATTGCCATCGCATGTGCCGAGATAGCGCAAGATAGCCCGCAATTTCTTCACATAAGCCTGCGCTTCGCCCGCCGAACGCATATCGGGGCGCGAAACAATTTCCATCAGCGCCACGCCGGAACGGTTCAAATCAACAAAACTCAGGTCAGGGTGTTGGTCGTGCAGCGATTTGCCCGCATCTTGCTCCAGATGCAGACGTTCGATGCCGACCTTTTTCACTACCCCGGCCTCTAGGTCAATTTCAATCTCGCCTTCGCCCACAATTGGCTGAAGATATTGCGAAATCTGATAGCCTTGCGGCAGGTCGGGGTAGAAATAATTTTTCCGGTCAAAAACGGAATATCGGTTGATTTCGGCCTTCAGCCCAAGCCCGGTACGAACCGCCTGCTCAACACATTTCCAGTTAATGACCGGCAACATGCCCGGCATGGCCGCATCGACCAGCGAGACTTGCGTGTTTGGCTCAGCGCCGAATGTCGTGGCGGCACCGGAAAACAACTTTGCGTCCGAGCTGACTTGCGCGTGCACTTCAAGGCCGATAACGATTTCCCAGTTACCGGTGGCACCGACAATCAAATTGATATTTTCTGTCATATTATCCGTCATGATTTTGTCCACCATTCGGTGGGCGCGGCGGAAAATGCAGCAGCTGTTTCAAGCACCTGCGCTGCCCGCAAGAGTTCTTCTTCGCCAAATGCCTTACCAATCAGTTGCAGGCCAAGCGGTAGGCCCTTGGCGTCCAGTCCGGCCGGCACGGAAATTCCCGGCAGGCCTGCAAGGTTGACCGTCACGGTAAACACATCGTTCAAGTACATTTCAAGGGGGTCCGCCTCACCCTTGTCCAACCCAAAAGCCGCAGATGGTGTTGTGGGCGTCAGCAACAGATCGCAATTCTGATAGGCATTTTCGAAATCCTGAGCAATCAAACGGCGCACCTGCAAGGCTTTCAGGTAATACGCATCATAATAGCCTGCCGACAGCACATAGGTGCCAACAAGCAAACGCCGTTGCACCTCGTCTCCGAAGCCGGCGCCGCGCGTGCGGGCGTACATATCGTCAATATCAACTCCCATTTTGCGTGCGCCATAGCGCACCCCGTCATAACGGGCCAGATTGGAGGACGCCTCGGCCGGTGCAATAATGTAATAGGCCGGCAAAGCGTATTTGGTGTGCGGCAGGCTGACATCCACAATCTCTGCGCCAGCATCGCGCAGCCAATCCATGCCCTGTTGCCATAAGGCTTCGATCTCGGATGGCATAGTGTCGAGACGATATTCTCTCGGCACGCCGATACGCAGCCCGCGAACATCACCAGTGAGTGCCACCTCGTAATCGGGTACCGCCATGTCAACGCTTGTCGTGTCACGTGCATCATGTCCGGCCATGCTGGCCAACATAATGGCGCTGTCGCGAACGGTGCGCGTAATGGGTCCGGCTTGGTCAAGCGATGATGCAAAGGCAACAATGCCCCAGCGTGAACACCGCCCATAGGTTGGCTTCAGCCCCACCGTGCCGGTCAGGGCGGCAGGCTGGCGTATGGACCCGCCCGTATCGGTAGCTGTTGCCGCCAGACCGAGACGCGCGGCCATCGCCGCTGACGAACCACCTGATGAACCGCCTGGCACCAGGGGTTCTCCATCTTCCGCGCGCCAAGGATTGAGGCATACACCAAAGGCCGAGGTTTCATTTGAAGAGCCCATAGCGAACTCGTCATTGTTCAGTTTGCCTAACATCAGCGCGCCATCGGCCCACAAGTTTTCAGTCACTTTGCTTTCATAGGTCGGGGTAAAATCGCCCAAAATATTCGAACACGCCGTGGTGCGCACTCCGTTTGTGCAGAACAAATCCTTCACGCCAATGGGGAGGCCTTCCAACGGTCGGGCATCGTCTGTGCCGAGGCGCGCGTCCGATTGGTCGGCGGCTTCCAGAGCTCTTTCCGGAGTTTGCAGAATATAGGCGTTGAGTTTCTCCGAAGCCGCCACGCGGTCGACAAAGCTCTGCGTCAGTTCACGCGCAGAAAATTCTTTGGCACGCAAGCCGTCGCGCGCTTGCGAAAGCGTCAGCGCCGTCAGCTCAGTGTCCTGCCCCATCTACTCAACTACCTTCGGGACGGCGAAATAGCCGTCATCTTTTTCCGGCGCATTGGCCAGAATGTCTTCCGGATACCCGCCATCGGTCACGGCATCGGCGCGGGCCTTTATCTGCATTTCAACGGGGCTGGTATAGGGTTTGACATCCGTTGTGTCGACTTCTGACAATTGTTCGACAAACCCGAGAATTGCGCTCAGCTCGCCGGCAAGCTTCGGCAATTTTTCGTCATCCACCTCAATGCGTGCAAGGCCGGCAATGCGGCGAACCATGTTTTCATCTACTGACAATCGACCCGTTCCTTGTAACTAATATTGTGCGCGAAGCGGCGCGGCGAAACTAGCAAAGCCACAAATCGTCCGCAAGCGAAGCCGCCCCGATTTTCTCGTCTTATCATCCGCAATAAAAAATGCCAGCCCGATTTAAGTATGCTATTTACTAGCCATGCCCGTTATCGAAGACGCAACCTCCCTGCCGACCTATTTAAACGCCGGCCAGCGCCTATTGGGGCTTGATTTGGGCACGAAAACAATAGGTTTGGCCATTGCTGACACGCGCCATCAAATCGCCACCCCGTATGACACGATAAAGCGCACCAAATTTGGCGCAGATGCAGCGCAGCTTGAGGCGGTCATTGATTCGGAAAATATCGGCGGGCTGGTGTTGGGTCTGCCGCTCAATATGGACGGGTCGGCAGGCCCCCGTGTTCAAGCCACCCACGCCTTCATGCGCAATCTTGCAACGCGCGAGAGTTTTCCAGTCTTGCCGGTGCTCTTATGGGATGAGCGTTTGTCGACCTCCGCTGTCGAACGCACGCTCATTGACGCCGACACCAGCCGCGCCAAACGCGGCGCGGTCATCGACAAAATGGCAGCGGCATATATCCTACAAGGCGCGCTGGACAGATTGCACGCCTGAACCCGAGCAAATTCACTTGCCACGACTCGGTTCTGCGCCTATACAATCAGGTTTTAATGAAATCGTCGGCATTATATTCTACCTTTCCGTTCCGAGACTTACTCGGCATCGAAGGGCTATCTGCTTCCGATATTACCAATCTTCTTGATCTGGCTGACACTTATGTCGATTTGAACCGTCAAATTGACAAGAAAACCGACGTTTTGCGCGGTCGCACCCAGATTAATCTGTTTTTTGAAAGTTCAACCCGCACGCAAAGCTCTTTTGAACTGGCCGGAAAACGCCTGGGCGCCGACGTCATGAATATGAGCGTGTCGTCATCGGCACTGAACAAGGGAGAGACGCTGCTTGATACAGCTGTCACGCTGAACGCCATGAACCCCGACCTGTTGGTTATACGCCATGGCGATAGCGGGGCGGTAGCACTGCTGGCGCAAAAAGTCTCCTGCGCCGTTTTGAACGCAGGCGACGGCGCACACGAGCACCCGACCCAAGCCCTGCTAGATGCGCTAACTATAAGGCGACGTTTGGGCAAATTAGGCGGCCTTAAAATCGCGATTTGCGGCGACATTACCCATTCGCGTGTGGCGCGCTCCAACCTGCTTTTGCTCAATGCCCTGGGCGCGCAGGTTAATCTGGTCGGCCCGCGCACGTTGATACCAACAGATGCCGAACGGCTGGGGGCAAAGATATTCCACACCATGCGCGAGGGGCTTGAAGGTTGCGATATTGTAATGATGCTGCGGATACAGAACGAGCGCATGCAGGGCGCACTAATCCCGTCAGTCAGAGAATATTATCACCTTTACGGGCTAAATCGTGAAAAGTTGGGCTTTGCAAAACCTAACGCGCTAGTGATGCATCCCGGCCCGATGAACCGAGGTGCAGAAATCGACAGCGAACTGGCCGATGATACCGAAATAAGCCTCATACGTGATCAGGTCGAAATGGGCGTGGCTGTGCGGATGGCGGCATTGGAAGCACTCGCCGCCAATCTGCCTAATATGATGCAAAGCGGGGCACCGGCTAATGTCTGAGCCCGATCGTGCTTTTATCAATGCCCGCCTGATTGATCCGGCCCAAGAGCTTGACACAATTGGCAGCTTGCTGGTGCGTGACGGCAAGATTGCCGCCATCGGCACGGATATTGAAATTCTCGATACTGCTGAGACATTAGACTGCACGGGGCTTACCATATTGCCGGGCCTGATTGACATGCAGGTGTTTACCGGCGAACCGGGTGAAGAACACCGTGAGACACTTGCCACAGCCTCCCATGCAGCAGCAGCAGGCGGGGTGACGCATATGGTTGTCATGCCCAATACCACTCCGGCAATTGACGACGCGGCGCTTGTGGATTTCATCAGCAGGCGCGCACGCGGTACAGCCACAGTGCGCGTGCACCCGATGGCGGCTATCACAAAAAACTGCGAAGGCCAAATCATGACCGAGTTCGGCCTGCTGCGCGAGGCCGGCGCCGTGGCCTTTACTGATGGGGATCGCGCGGTGATGAACGCACTGACCATGCGCCGCGCGCTTTCCTATGCGTCGAATTTTGACGCACTGATCGTCCAACACGCACTGGATCAGGATTTGCAAAGCGCCGGGGTCATGCATGAGGGCGAATTGGCAACCCGCCTCGGCCTGACCGGAATTCCGGTCGCGGCGGAGACCGCAATTATCGACCGCGATATACGGCTCGTGGAATTGACCGGCGCACGCTATCACATTCACCAGATTTCCTCCGGCGAAAGCGTTGAAGCCGTGCGCCAAGCCAAAGCGCGCGGTCTGGCGGTGAGTTGCGGCGTATCCGCGGCGCATCTCATGTTGAACGAAAACGATGTCGAAAATTACCGCACTTTTGCCAAGCTGAACCCACCATTGCGTAGCGAGGATGACCGCCTCGCGCTGGTTGACGGCCTGGCCGACGGCACTATCGACATTGTTGTTTCCGGTCACAACCCACAAGATGCCGAAGCCAAGCGACAACCTTTCGCGCAAGCCGCTTATGGCACGGTAGGCGTGGAAACACTGCTCTCCGTCTTATTGACCCTACATCACGCCCATGGGCTGGACATCGCAACGCTAGTCCGCGCAGTGGCCGGCCATCCAGCCCGCCTTCTGGACATTGACGGTGGCACTTTGCGCCCAGGCGCATGTGCTGATTTTGCGCTGGTGGACTTGGAAGCGCCGTGGATTGTTGATGCCGATGCTCTCCAATCAAAGTCCAAAAACGCCGCGATTGAGGGGCGCAAATTGCAAGGAAAGGTTGAAGCCTGCTTTGTAAACGGACACAGTATTTTTGACAGTAAAATGGAAACAAAAAAATGACAATCACAAGCACAATAATCGGCGTTTTGATCCTTGCCTATCTTCTGGGCTCTATTCCTTTCGGCCTTCTGTTCAGCCGCATGGGCGGTTTGGGCGATATTCGTGAGACCGGCTCCGGCAATATCGGCGCGACAAATGTTTTGCGTTCGGGCAAAAAATTGCTCGCTGCACTAACATTGCTGACAGATGCCGCCAAAGGCAGTGTCGCGATTTTTATCGCGCTTGAATTTGTCGGTTTTCCAGTCGCCTATTGGGCCGGATTGGCCGCGCTTTTGGGGCATATTTTCCCTGTCTGGTTGGGCTTTAAAGGCGGCAAGGGCGTTGCGGTTTTTATCGGTTCAGGCATTGTTTTGTCGCCCCTGCCCGGCTTGTCCATGCTTTCCGTGTGGTTGTTGGTAGCGCTAATAAGCCGCCGCTCGTCGCTGGCGGCGATGGCTGCGACGCTCAGCGTACCGGCTTATATGTTGGTTCTCGGTGAAGTATACGGTGCCGTAATGGTAGGCGTTCAGGTAGGCGTCATTTACTGGGCGCACCGTGAAAACATCTCGCGTCTGCTGAAGGGACAGGAACCACGCATCGGGCTGTCTGCGTAAACTTCTTCAACCAAAAGTAATAATGCCAAATTTCTGCGCTGGAAGGCCTACGCAAAAACCGCGCATGCGATAACAGGTCAGCTGTTCGAAGCCGACATTCTTGCTTATATCCGATTGTCCCGAACCGAAAAACTGGGGCCAGTAATTTTTCGCCGTCTGGTAAATTTATACCGCGAAGCCCATGCCGCGTTGGGTGCACTGCCCGAACTTATCGCACGCGACGGACGGTCAGGCGTGTCTGGATGTCAATGAATATATCGGCCTTTGACGGGCTTGTTGAAAAAAGCACATTTGACATGGGCAACAGAATTGACCATATCATTCGCTCACTCAAAGTCTGATTACGGGATATCGCATGGAAGTCGTCATTGTTGAATCGCCCGCCAAGGCGAAAACGATCAACAAATATCTGGGAGACAATTTTACCGTTCTCGCCTCCTATGGGCACGTGCGCGACCTGCCGGAGAAAAACGGCTCTGTCGATCCGGACAATGATTTTGCCATGTCATGGGAAGAGCAGGCCGCCGCCAGCAAGCGGCTGAACGAAATTGCAAAGGCCGTCAAATCAGCCGACCGGTTGGTTCTGGCAACCGACCCCGACCGCGAAGGCGAGGCCATTAGCTGGCATGTGCTTGAAGTTTTACGGAAGAAAAATGTTCTGATCGGCGTTGATGTGTGCCGCGTTGTTTTTAACGCAATCACGCGCAATGCCGTGCTGGAAGCTATGCAAAACCCGCGTGAGATTGACGCGCGCCTCGTGGACGCTTATCTCGCCCGCCGCGCGCTGGATTATCTTGTCGGCTTCAACCTGTCGCCAGTTTTGTGGCGCAAATTGCCCGGCTCACGCTCGGCGGGGCGCGTACAATCTGTCGCCCTGCGGCTGATTTGCGAACGCGAAATTGAAATTGAGAAATTTACCGCGCGCGAATACTGGACGGTCGACACTGATTTTCTGACGCCGGAAAACAAAAAACTGCCCACGCGGATGACTGTTTTAAACGGCGAGAAGCTGGACAAATTCTCGCTGGCAAATGAAGCCCAAGCGCAAGCCGCCGAAGCCGCCATCAGTGGCGCTAGTTTCAGTGTGGAAAATGTTGAGAGCAAACCCGGCCAGCGCAACCCCTCGCCGCCTTTCACAACCTCGACCCTACAACAGGAAGCCTCGCGCAAACTCGGCTATTCGGCCAGCCGCACTATGCAAATCGCCCAGCGCCTCTATGAAGGGGCGGAGATTGAGGGCGAAGTGACCGGCCTTATCACCTATATGCGGACAGACGGCATCGACATTGCGCCCGAAGCGGTAACTGAAATCCGCGATACGATTTCGACTGATTTCGGCGGCGACTTCTTGCCCGATGCGCCGCGCCGCTACACCAAAAAAGCCGCCAATGCGCAAGAAGCGCACGAGGCCATTCGCCCGACCAGCGTGCGACGCCTGCCGGCCGATGTCGCCCGCCTTGTGGGAGCGGATGAATTGAAGCTTTACGACCTCATTTGGAAGCGCACCATGGCCTCGCAAATGGAAAGCGCGCGCGTACAACGC
>CACNWB010000028.1 GCA_902624095.1 uncultured PS1 clade bacterium | reverse complement strand
AACCGGCGAATCGGGAGTTCGGGCTCGTCATGCTCATCGTCAATATGGCCGACGATTTCTTCCAAAATATCTTCCATGGTGACAAGTCCCATCAGCGCGCCATATTCATCCACCACCAGCGCAAAATGGGCTTTGCGCGTGCGGAAGGCGTTGAGTTGCTCGATCAGCAAAGTGGTTTCGGGCACAAACCATGGCGGGGTGGCAAGCTGGCGAATATCTAGCGTTTCGCTGCCGCCTTTGCTGTCGGCAAGCGCGCGCAATAAATCTTTGGCGTGCAACACGCCAATAATGTTTTCCGGCTCGCCCGACCATAGCGGAATGCGCGTATAGGGGCTGTCCAGAGCCTGTTTGACAATCTCGGTGGGCGTCAGATCGGCATCGATCATGAGCATTGATTTGCGATGCACCATCACCTCGTCGACATGGGTGTCGCCCAAATCGAGAATGCCGCCCAGCATGTCGCGATCGCGCTTGCGCACACCGCCTTCTTTATGGTGCAGCTCGATGGCGCCGCGCAATTCTTCATGCGCGGGCAACAAGCTGCCGGCGCTGGCACCGGTAAATCCGGCAGCGCGCAAAATTGTGCGCGAAATAAGCTGCAACAGCTTGGTGAAAGGTGCTAGAACGCCGACTAGAATGCGCAACAGCCCAGCGGCGCGCAGTGCGGTTTGGTCGGGCGTTTGAATGGCGTAGGTTTTGGGCAGAACTTCGGCAAGGACAACGACTAGCACGGTCATCAACAAAGTTGCGTAGACAACCCCCGTCTCACCAAACAGCCGCAGAAAAACGCTGGTGGCCAGTACCGAAGCCAGAATATTGACCAGATTATTGCCGAGCAAAATTGCGCCTAACAACCTTTCATGCTGGTCAAGGAGATATGCCACCCATCCGGCTCGGCGCGAGCCTTCCTGTTGCATGCGCAACATGCGCGCGCGACTTGTCGCCGTCAGTGCCGTTTCGGAACCGGATAAAAACGCCGACAATATGAGCAAGATGACGATAAACCCGCCGGTCAGCCATAACCCCATTTCGGACTGGCTCATTGACGGGACCCTTCCCGCGCGGCCCCAGCTTTATTTTGGGCACCCTTATCCAGAGCGCCTTGGGCAATGAGAAAATCGCGCAAATCATCGCGACTCACCGTGTCGGTCAAAAAGCTCCTGCCCAGCGCCTCGGTCAGCACGAAGCGCATTTTCCCAGATTTCACTTTTTTGTCCTGACTCATGGCCGCGACCAGCGCGTCGGCGTCAAAATTGCCATTGCCGATACGCGTCATGGTGACGGGCAGAGTGGCAGCATCAAGTAATGCGCGCAAGCGTGCGGCGTCTTCCGCAGGGCAATGGCCGCGCGCCAAGGAAAGCTCAAACGCCAAAACCATGCCCAGCGCCACCGCCTCGCCATGCAGCAAGGTGTTGGAATAGCCGGTCAGTGCCTCAAATGCGTGTCCGAATGTATGGCCCAGATTGAGGAGTGCGCGCTCGCCGTTTTCGCGCTCGTCGCGGGCAACAATTTGGGCTTTTAGACGACAGCTCTCGGCAATGGCGTAAGTTTGCGCAGCGGCATCGCCTGCAAGCACATCGGCGCCGTTTTCTTCCAGCCAGTCAAAAAATGCGACATTGCCCAATGCGCCATATTTCACGACTTCGGCATAACCAGCGCGCAGTTCCCGCGCCGGCAATGTGGTCAGCACCTGCGTGTCGACCAGCACCAGTTCGGGCTGGAAAAATGCGCCAATGAGATTTTTCCCCTGCGCAGCATTAATTGCCGTTTTACCGCCAATGCTGCTGTCGACCTGTGCCAGCAGCGTTGTTGGTATCTGAATGAAGCGGGCACCTCGGCGCACAATGGCCGCGGCAAATCCGGTTAGGTCGCCGATCACGCCGCCACCTAGCGCAATGATGCAGTCATCGCGCTCAATTTTTTCGTCCAGCAACCAACCGCAAAGCTGCTCCAGCCGACCAAAAGATTTGCTGTTTTCACCGGCCGGAATAATGGTTGTGGTGGAAGCAATTCCCATGGCCTTAAGCCCGTCCTGCAAGGTTGCCAGATGATGCTTGGCGACATGATTATCGGTCACAATGGCGACGTGCGGGCGCTTCAAAAGCGGCTTGATGAAATCGCCAGCGCGTGCCAGCAGACCGGCAGCTATTTCAATGTCGTAACTGCGTGCCTCAAGCGCGACCCTGACTGTCTGTTGTGTCTGGTCGGTGGTTTTCTGGTTCATAATTTGTGCTTTACGCGAAAGTGACGGTGTTTGTCTAGCGGTTTAGGTTTGGGTGGTGTCCAGTTTTATTGCCCACTTCGCTGACCATGCAGCTGCAACAGATCGACCAGATGCTTGACGGCGGCGTCATGCGATTTGCGGCTGATATCGGCGCGGATATTGGCTTCGGCATATAGCGGCCCGCGCTCACGCATGAGCGTGGAAATTTTTTTGTGCACATCCGTATTCGCCAGCAGTGGGCGTTTGCCGGGTTTGCGCTTGACCCGCTCGACAAGTTCGTCGACTGGCACATCGAGCCATATGGAAATCGCCCTGTCTGAAATTTCGGCGCGCGTATCGGCATTGCAAAATGCGCCGCCGCCCAGGGCCAGCACTTGCGGGCCTGCTTTCAAGAGCCGGGCAATTACCCTCCTCTCGCCATCGCGGAAGGCGGCCTCGCCATGGGCTTCGAATATTTCGGCAACGCTCATGCTGGCGGCGGTTTCGATTTCCGTATCGGCGTCGACAAAAGCCAGTTTCAGTCGTTCTGCCAGACGCGAGCCGAGGCTGGACTTACCGGCCCCCATCATGCCAATCAGTACAATCGGCTTTGTTATGCGGATTTCCTTCATAATTATCCGTTTCAGTCAAAACGTCTTCATGGTTTCCAGCAAACCTGTAACGACTATGAGGGGTTGCGTCCAGTTTTGCCATAATATTTGTCGCATGTGCCCCGTTTCTGCCGTATTGATGTATTATGTAACCCGAGTTAAATGGAGGTAGCCATGCAGTTGAACTGGCCAGTAATAGTCACAGTTGGGCTGGTGTTGCTCGGCGGCGGCGTAATTTTTCTTGCCCAGGGGGTTGAACCGACCCGCGAGACAGCGGTGGAGGTGCTCGATAGTGAACGGTTTGCGCGCTAGCTGTGTTTTTGCGTTTTTTGTGCTACTGACACCCGCTTTGGCTGAACCGGTGGCGATGCGGGCGCCCTTAAGCATTATTCCCGAAGCCGCGCGCGCGCAACTCGGCATATCGACGCAAAAACCCGTTACCGGAGACGCGAAGCTCGCGCCGCGCGCTGCAGCGCGGCAAATGAACCGAGCGGTCAGGGCGGTCGCTTCTGTGCCGGGTTCCACTTTCGACAGTGTTCAAATAGGCCAGCTTGGGGCATTGCAAGATGCACCGATTGGGCTTGAACCAGGGCTTGGGCCCGATGTCTGGTCGGGCGCACGCCTTACTTATGTTGTCGGCCAGATGAGCCGCCTGCCGGAAAAATTCGAACTTCAGACCTTGCGCGCACTCGAATTGCAATTGCATCGCGGGCAGGCCGGCGCCCCCGCCGGTACGATGGAGGGCATGAGCTGGTTCGGCGCGCGGCTCAACCGATTTTTGTCGCTCGGAGATACCGACTCTGTTCTGGCGCTGGCGCAATTGACTGGCGCAGCCAATATTGACGCTTATGTGGCTGCCGCCGTTGTCGATGCGCATCTGGCGCGACTTGATTATGAAAGTGCATGTGCCCGACCGCAAACGAAAAAAAATATGCGCGGATTTCGAACCACAAAACCTTATTTTCTTAGATTGCAGATTTTTTGCCAAATGCGTGCCGGTCAGGTTGAAAAAGTGGCGTTGGCAGTTGAGTTGAATGAAAAATCGCTCGACGCGCATAAATGGTTTGCCGATCTCGCCTACCGGCTTTCGGTCGGCACCACGCTCGGCGATTTACCACCGCCGCCAGCGCAGGTTGATTATCTCGATATTGCGCTGGCGCGCCACGGCAAAATTTCCATCCCTGTCGATGGGAGTGTTTTGCCACGAGCGGCGGTGCCGGCACTGGCAGCCGATTCCAGCCAGCCAACGCAAACCCGACTCGACGCGGCACTGCAGGTTATTGGGGACGGTCTTTTCCCGCCTGAAAAATTTTCCGAAATAGCCCTGCAGGCGGATATGCGCGCCATTGATGCGCGCGCCCTGCCAGCGCCGGACGGTCCGCAAGGCAGGAATGCCGGCCTCGCATTTTTTGTCCGCTATTTGGATGAAGCGACCGCGGCTGAAAAGCCGCGGCTTTTGCATATGGCGTTGCATCAGGCCAGGGCCGACGGCACTTGGGCGGCGGCGGTGCATATTCTGGCCGAGCATTTGCGCACGGTCGCCTTTGCCGATCATGGCACTGCATCGGGTCCAGCTTCTTTGTATGTTGACTCTCTTCGCTCGGTCACATTAGGGCTTTTATATCTGAACGATTTTATCGCCGCTGAAAATCTGTTGTCCCAACATGCGGCGTTGCCAGAAATTAAAGCGCTTGCAGGATTTACCGCAGACATTTATGACGGCTCTATCGCCGCCTCGACACAATTGGCCTCTCTTGTTTCGCTCGATACCCTTGGTTCTTTGGCTTCGCTTGATACAGTGCAAACGCCAACTAATAATTCCGTGCCGGATATCGCTCAAACCACGGATAATCTTTTCATCTCCGAATATATGAATGCCAGCGGTTTTGATTGGGCCGGTTTTCGCCAGCGCCACGCGGCGGCGTCCCGGGCGGCGCAAGCCTATCTGGGCCAGCAGGTCGGTGTCTGGCAAGTGTTTGATCCTGACGGGCGAAGCCCCGCACTGCCACCGGCCTTTGCCGCCGAGCTTGGGCTTGATACGCCGACGCCGCGCCAGCAACGTTATGGCAAGCTGGCTACCAACGGCTGGCTTGGCGATTTGGTTTTGGCGCTGGTTGCCGATTTTGCAGAAATGCCACCGGCGCAACTTTCGGGCGCGGATTTGACCTATATGCTCAATGCTTTGGTAATGGCGGATCAGGAAAAAGCGGCGCGCAATTTGGCGCGCGAGGTGCTGACACGCCATCTGGCAGCGCTGGGCCCGGAAGATATCGCCTTTCTTGACCCTACACGCGAATTTGATGCCTTGCCGCAACCTCCGGTTTTGGAACCCGGCTCGGAACCAATCGCACTGGATGTTTCTGCCGCCGCACCGAATGAGCCCTCTGCGGAGCTTCCGGTTGAAGACGGCATATATTTTACGGCAGACCCGCCCGATAATGGCCGAACGGATCAGCCGGATGGATAGGGATATCGATCTGTTTCTCGATATGATGGCAGCCGAAAAAGGGGCTGCAAACCACACTTTATCTGCCTATCGGCGCGACCTTGAGGGTCTGCAAAAATTCCTCGAAAAGCGGGCCTCCGTCATGCGCGGGGCGGGGGAAGAAGATTTGCGCGCCTATTTGGGAGAACTGAACAAACGCGCGCTGGCAGCCTCGACCGTGGCGAGGAATCTTTCGGCGATCCGCCGCTTTTTCACCTTTTTGCAAACCGATGCGATCCGCGAAGATAATCCGGCTGAAAATTTGGCGCGCCCGCAAACGCAACGCCCGTTGCCAAAAATTTTGAGCATTGACGAAACCCAAAGGCTGATCGATGCGGCCTATCGGCTTCCCGAAACCAGTGCGGCGGAAAAGCTGGCGAAAGTGCGTGCCGTGTGTCTTATCGAAATACTTTATGCGACGGGTCTGCGGGTAAGCGAATTGATGAGCCTGCCGCGTATGGCGTGTGATAGCGACATGGCGGCGCTTATTGTGCAAGGCAAAGGCGGGCGCGAGCGGCTTGTGCCCCTGTCCGAACCGGCACGCCAGGCTGTGTGCGCATGGACGGCCATGCGTGACGCGCAGCCCAAAGCGGCAAATTCATCCTTCATGTTTCCCGCCAGCGGACGCTTGGGCCACCTGACGCGCCAGCGACTCACCCAAATTCTGCACCTGCTCGCCGCGCGCGCCGGTTTGGAAAAACACCGAATTTCGCCACATGTGCTGCGCCATGCCTTTGCCACGCATTTGGTGGAAAACGGTGCAGATTTGCGCGCGGTGCAGCAAATGCTGGGTCACGCCGATATTTCCACCACGCAAATTTACACACATGTGATGGATGAACGAAAACGCCGTCTGGTCGAGGCCGGTCATCCGCTGGCAGCGCAGGAGAAGTTTACTATGCGCGGAGGAGACGGATAGCAAATGACGGATAATCGTGTGGTATCGGGGGCTTACCCCTTGCGTGTCGTGCAAATGTGAGCCAAATTGCGGTCAAAGGAGCAAAGAGCCAATGCAAACTTATCTGGAGTTTGAAAAACCGATAGCCGAATTGGAAGGCAAAATTCACGAATTGCGCAGTGTCGGGCAAACCGAGGACGCGGTGGATATTTTTGACGAGATCCAAAAGCTTGAAGTCAAGGTGGCCGAGCAGGTGGAGCGGCTTTATAAAAATCTTGATGCCTGGCAGAAAACCCAAGTGGCCCGCCATCCTGCGCGCCCGCATTGCATGGATTATATCGAAACGTTGGTGGATGATTTCACGCCGCTGGCGGGCGATCGGCTATATTCCGAAGACTATGCGGTAATCGCTGGTCTGGGCCGGTGGCAGGGCCAGTCCGTTGCCATATTGGGCCACGAAAAAGGTTCAAACACGCAAGACCGGCTGAAGCACAATTTCGGCATGGCGCGGCCCGAAGGATACCGCAAGGCCATTCGCATTATGGATATGGCCGAGCGTTTCAACCTGCCGGTCGTCACGCTGGTCGATACGGCCGGGGCTTATCCGGGTATCGGTGCCGAAGAGCGCGGGCAATCCGAAGCCATTGCACGCTGCACTGATAAATGCCTGCAATTGGGCGTGCCGTTTGTGTCGGTCATTATCGGCGAGGGCGGCTCGGGAGGCGCGTTGGCACTGGCAACTGCCAGTCGCATTTTGATGCTCGAACATTCGATTTATACCGTGGCGTCTCCTGAAGCATGTGCGTCGATTTTGTGGCGCTCGTCCGAACACGCGAACACGGCGGCGACGGCGTTAAAAGTCACGGCGCAGGATTTGGAACAGCTTGGGGTTATCGACCGCATTCTGACCGAGCCGGTGGGCGGCGCGCATCGGGACCGCGCGCAAATGATGTCCGATGTTGGCCTTGCAGTTGCCGGTGAGCTGGCGAAACTCGCCAGCCTGTCGCAGCAAGAATTGCGCGATAATCGGCGTCAGAAATTTCTTGATATGGGGCGCTCAGGTATCGTCTAGCGCACGGCACCGTGGCAGTGCTTGTATTTTTTGCCCGACCCGCACGGGCATGGCGTATTGCGCGCCACCTTGCCCCATGTTGCGGGATTTTTTGGATCGAAAGCACCTGCTGAATTTCCGGCCGACATGCCGTCGGGAGCCGCTTGGGTGGATTGAGTGGTCGCGTCTGCTGGCAGTGTTGGGGCAACCTCCGGCATTTCCGGCATGGGCGGCGGTGTTTCCACCTGCACACGCATAATATAGCGCACAACGTCTTGGCGCAGCGCAGACAGGAGATCGGAAAACAGCGAAAACGCTTCCAGCTTAAACTCGCTTAACGGGTCGCGTTGGCCGAAGCCGCGCAAGCCTACAATCTGGCGCAAATGTTCCAGCGTTACGAGATGGTCGCGCCAGTGCTGGTCGAGCGTTTGCAGCAAAACGGATTTTTCGACCTGCCGCATAATATCTGGCCCAATTTCGGTGGCGCGTGCCGCCGCCGCACGGTCAACAGCATCGTGCAGCCGCGTGACAATTTCTTCGTCCGCAATGCCTTCTTCGCTCGCCCAGTCAGAAAGCGGGATGTCGAGATTGTAAATCTCGCCGATCTCTTCGCGAAGACTATCCAAGTCCCATTGATCGGGATAGGCTTTCGGCGGCACATAGCGGGGCACCAGATCGTCAACAATCTGGTGGCGCATGTCGCGTACATTGTCGTTGACGGATTCGGCGCGCATGAACTCAATACGCTGCTCGAACACCACTTTGCGCTGTTCGTTCATCACATCATCATATTTCAGAATATTTTTGCGAATGTCGAAATTGCGCGCCTCAACCTTTTGTTGCGCGCGTTCCAATGCTTTGTTTATCCACGGATGCACGATGGCTTCGCCGTCTTTGAGGCCCAGCCGTTGCAACATGCCATCCATACGGTCGGTGCCGAAAATCCGCATCAAATCGTCTTCCAGGCTGAGGAAAAAACACGACAGACCCGGATCGCCCTGACGCCCCGAGCGCCCGCGCAACTGATTGTCAATGCGGCGGCTCTCATGGCGTTCTGTGCCGATGACGCAAAGACCGCCTGCCTCGAGCGCCTTTTCTTTCAGCGCCGAAACTTCCGCCTCAATGTTCTGTTTGCGCGCGTCGCGTGCCGTGCCGTCAAGATTTTCCAATTCCTTGTCCAGCCGCATGTCGAGATTGCCGCCAAGCTGAATATCCGTGCCGCGTCCGGCCATATTGGTGGCAATCGTGACAGCACCTGGCACGCCGGCCAAGCTGATAATTTGCGCTTCCTGTTCGTGATAGCGCGCGTTCAGTACATTATGTTTGATTTTTTTGTGATTGAGTGCCGCCGACAGAGCCTCGGATTTTTCAATGCTTGTTGTGCCCACCAGAACTGGCTGACCGCGCGTCTGGCACTCAGTTACGAGTTCAATGATGGCGTCATTTTTTTCCGCCGCCGTGCGATAAATTGCATCGTCTTCATCGAGCCGCGCAATATCCGTATTGGTCGGAATTTCAACCACATCGAGCCCGTAAATATCCATGAATTCTTCGGCCTCTGTCAGTGCTGTGCCGGTCATGCCCGACAGCTTGTTATAGAGGCGGAAATAATTTTGGAATGTCACGGAGGCGAGCGTCTGGTTTTCCGGCTGGATGGGGGCGCCTTCCTTAGCCTCCAGTGCCTGATGCAGGCCGTCTGAGAAGCGGCGGCCTTCCATCATGCGGCCAGTGAATTCGTCGATAATGATCACCTGACCCGCATCGCCCGCGCCGCGAACGATATAATCGCGGTCTTTTTGGAACAATTGATGCGCGCGCAAAGCATTGGTCACGTGATGGACAAGAGTGACGTTTTGAATGTCGTAAATGGAGCTGTCGGCTTCCAATAGCCCGGCGGCCTGCAACAGTTCTTCCATATGTTCATTACCCTGATCGGTCAGCGATACTGAGCGGGTCTTTTCATCAATCTCATAATCATCCGGCACCAGGTCGGGTATCAGTCGGTCTATGCTTACATAGAGGTCGGAGCGGTCTTCAAGCGGGCCTGAAATAATCAGCGGCGTGCGCGCTTCGTCGATCAAAATCGAGTCCACCTCGTCGACAATGGCGAAAGCGTGGCCGCGCTGCACCATTTCGTCCAACGTGTATTTCATATTGTCGCGAAGATAGTCGAAGCCCAGTTCATTATTCGTGGCATAGGTGATGTCGGCGGCATAAGCATCCTTACGTGCCGCGTCATCCATGTCGTGTTTGATGCATTCAACCCGAAAGCCCAGCGCTTCATGCACGCCGCGCATCCAGTCGGCATCGCGCTCGGCGAGATAATCGTTCACTGTCACCACATGCACTGGCGCGCCAGTCAGCGCGTTAAGGTAGCATGGTAGTGTGGCGACGAGTGTTTTGCCTTCACCGGTTTTCATTTCCGAGATTTTGCCGTCATGGAGTGCCATACCGCCTATTAGCTGCACATCATAATGGCGTTGACCCAGCGCGCGCCGGGCCGCTTCGCGGACAGCGGCAAATGCTTCTTCCAGCACATCGTCCAGCGTCTCGCCATTTGCCAAACGCGCCTTCAAAGCAGATGTCGTGGCGCGCAAAGCGTCGTCGGACAAAGCTTCAAAGTCCGGTTCCAGCGCGTTGATGCGGAGGACGCGCGCCTGATAGGATTTCAGCTTGCGCTCATTGACCGAACCGAACAGGCGACGGGCAAGGCTTTCTAATCCGAGCATAAACAATCTCCAGCGCAAATCTGACCGCATGTGATGCGGGACGTGTTTGATGTAAGGGGCAAGGCCGCGCGTGTCAATCAACCAGCCTTCAGGAAACAGCGCGGAGAAAAGCCCTTGTTTGCCGCGCATGACCCGTTCAATATGCGACCAACACGGAAAAGGACAATTCATGCAACTTCATCAAGCTCTCCCAATAAGGCAAATTTTTATCGTCGCGCTCGCCCTTGTTTTTCTGTCGGGGCCTGATGCTGTGGCGCAAAATCAAGTATCCGAGGGCACGATTGCGACCGTTGACGGCATTGCGATTACCTATAATGACGTGTCGCTGGTCGAAGATGAATTAATGGCTGCTTACGGTCAGTTGCCGGAAGAACAGCGGTTTCAAACGCTGGTCGGCTATATGGTCAATCGCATCCTCGCGTCCGAAGCGGCCAAAAAAGCTGGGCTGGAGAACGACGCCGATGTCGCCAAAATAAAGGCCTTCATGGAGCGTAAGGCGTTGCAGGACGTATACATTGCCAAAATGCTGATGGAGCGGGTGCGCGAAGAAGACGTGACGGCCTATTATGACAAGGAAATAAAAAACGGCCCTGTCGAAGAAGAAGTGCGCGCGCGCCATATTTTGCTGGACAATCGCGAAGCGGCTGATGCGGTTATGGCCGATTTGGAAAACGGGGCCGATTTTGCCGCCCTCGCAAAGGAACGCTCGAAAGGGCCGTCAGGTCCGTCGGGGGGTGATTTGGGATATTTCAGCAAAGAATCCATGGTGCCGGCATTTAGTGATGCGGCCTTCAAGCTGGCTGCGGGCGAAACATCACCGCCCGTGCAGACCCATTTTGGTTGGCATGTAATCCGTGTCGAAGACCGGCGCAATCGCCCGGTACCGACGTTTGATCAAGTGCGCGACCAGATTTACCAATTGCTGATCAGCGAAGCCCAGCGCGATATTTACGACGAAATGCGCGCAAAAGCTTCAGTCGATCTTGTCGATATGCCGGGTGTTTCGGAGTAAAATTCATGTCGGATGAACTGCCCGTTTCGCCCTTTGCGCCGCAGGCCTTTCCGTTATTGCCGCCGATTGCGGGTATGCATATTTTTGCAGCACAAACGGGCGTCAAATATACTGGACGCCCCGATTTCATGCTGGCCGAGTTTTCCAAATCCGCCCGCGTCGCCGGCGTTTTTACAAAATCCAAAATGCCGTCGGCACCGGTCGATCTATCGCGCGAAAATCTGGCGGCGGGCGGCGGCCGCATTCGCGGGCTGGGTGTCAATGCCGGCAATG
>CACNWB010000027.1 GCA_902624095.1 uncultured PS1 clade bacterium | reverse complement strand
CGAGAATATCAGCATTTACTTGTTACTGACCAATTTTCCCGACATTAACGACGCCGAGATTGCGCGCGCCTCCACCCTCACCGTGGCAAAATGGTGGATGGTGGTGTTAATGCTGCTTGTCGCTTTCGGGCAGCTTTTCGTGCGTCTCACCATGTTGGCGTTTGGACAATTGCGCCGCTAGACGGTCGTCTTTATTGGCCCGCAGCCCGTATAGGGTGAGCGGCAACTGCGCAAGCATGAACAGCCCTGTGGCCGGCGCCATCACGAAAACGCGGAACGTCACCCAATCATCATCGCTGAGCTGGCGCCAGGCAATTTCATTGGCGGTTCCGGCAATGAGAAAAAACACCCCCCAACGCAAGCTCAGTTGCCACCATACGCGATCGGGAAGATCAAACTGGGTTTTGAAAAACACTTTCATAACCGCCAGCCCGCGCCCCGCCCCGCCCAGCAAAACAGCAGCAAAAGCGAAAGAAAATAGCGAGGGCTGAATTTTGATAAAGAGTTTTTCAGCGGTCATAAGGGCTGTCATCGTCAAAATGCCGGATATGAGCGTGGAGAAAACGACAAATCGGGCGAGGCGTTTCTCAATGACCCAGAACACCACAATCAGCACCAATGCTGTCACCAGCGCGGCCAGTGCGCCCATGTAAAGCCCGTGAGACTGGTTGACGATGAAGAACGATGCCAGCGGAATGATTTCGCTGAACATCGACCCCAAGCGCATGGATTTTTTATGCTCGCCAACCATACCCGCGTCACCTACTCATATCACCAATGCGCGTTGAAAGACTTATGCTATCGGCTATCAACATCAGCCGTCGACAACCAGATCGCCGCCTAGGTGCCTTCCGGCAATAAAATAATGCATGGCAGCCCACACATAGACCAGAGAGCAGATCAGCAGCGCCCAGCGAAGCGACTCATCGCCATATTCGGGGTTCAGCACATCCGATAAAATGCCGACCAATTGCGGACCCAGCCCTAGGCCGATAATATTTATGATGAACAGCAAAATGCCGGCGGCAACCGCGCGCATCCGCAAGGCCGATATGCCTTGGGTTTGCGAAAAGGTGGTGGCCTGATAAAAATTGCCTAACAGAACAGGCAAGATCATGGCGAGCAGAGCGGTGGTGCTGTTGGTCGAGAAAAACACTACAATATTAAGCGGCACACATATAAGCAGGGCAGCCGCCGTTGTCCATAAAAACCATTTCGGATCGCGCGCGCCGAACCTGTCGGCCAGATAGCCGCCCAGAGCAATGCCAATACCGCCCGGAATGCCGAGAATCAAACCAAACCACGTACCGATTTCTCCCGTTCCCATCCCGAAGGAGCGGGTCAGAAAACTAGGGGCCCATGTGATAAAGCCATAACCGACAAAGGCTGTTAGCGCAGCGGCAAAGGACATGTGTCGAAAGGATTTCTTGGCCCAGAGGTATTGCAGCGTTTCGCCGACACCGGGTTGATCGGCACTGTCGGCGCGGCCCTCTGCCATGCCGCGCGGCGGTTCGCGTAATGTAAGGCGCACGACGAGCGCAAGTAAAATGCCGGGTAGACCGACAACGAAAAATGCCGCACGCCATCCGAAAAATTCATTAATCCAGCCGCCGGCAAAAAGACCAAACATAATGCCGAAGGGAATGCCGAGTGAGTAAATGCCCAATGCGGTTGCACGTTGGTCGGCTGGATAATAATCAGCGATCATGGAGTGGGCGGGCGGGCTACATCCGGCCTCGCCAATGCCTACTCCAATGCGCGCCGCCAATAAGTGCCAGAAATTTTGCGCCAGGCCCGAAAGGGCCGTCATCAGGCTCCAAACACCCAGCGCCCAGGCGACGAGATTGCGTCTGTTGCTGCGGTCGGCAAACCGCGCAATCGGAATACCCAGCGTAGCGTAAAATGCGGCAAAGGCAAAACCCGTGAGCATGCCCATGGCCGTATCGGAAAGACCTAAATCATCTTTTACCGGCTGCAACAGGATAGACAGTATCTGACGGTCAATGAAGTTAAACGTATAGACAACGACCAAAATTCCCAGGGCGTAATGGCGGGCGCGGTATATATCGTCGTGCTTGGTGATACTTGTCATAAACTTCTCCGAGGTGCCTCAAAAATTTTGCAAAGACTAAACTATTTACGGCTGACGCCAAGTTTTTTTGCGAAGATATATCTTTGGCGCTTTGCTTTTTGGGCGGCCACGGCCTAGGCTAGGCCAATTTTTGAGGAGGACATCATGCGGGAACAAGCCGAATTCGATGTAATTATATATGGCGCAACGGGGTTTACGGGCCGTCTGGTTGCCGAATATATGGAAAATCAATATAGCCGAACGCTCAATTGGGCGATGGCGGGCCGCAGCGCGGAAAAGCTCGCAGCCGTGCGCGACGAGATCGGGGCGTCTGCCGAGACACCGCTGGTGGTGGCTGATGCGAGGGACCCGCAAAGCGTGCGCGACATGGTCGCTCGAGGCAAGGTTATTTGCACGACGGTGGGTCCCTATCAGCTTTATGGTAGCGATATTGTGGCGGCGTGTGCCGAACTGGGCACAGATTATGTCGACCTGTCCGGCGAACCTGGCTGGATGCACGAGATGATTGGGGCGCATAATGAGCAGGCTGCGCAATCGGGCGCACGCATAGTGCATAGTTGCGGTTTCGATTCGATCCCCTTTGATCTGGGCGTGTATTATCTGCAACAGGCCGCGCAGGAAAAATTCGGTAAGCCATTTGCCCGTGTGCGCGGGCGCGTGCGTGCAATGAATGGCGAGTTTTCCGGCGGCACGGCTGCATCGCTGGGCGCGACCATGGCGGCTCTGGAGAAAAATCCGGCACTTTTCGAAGTGCTCGCCAACCCGTTTTCACTGAGCGATGGTTTTGTTGGCCCCGATCAGCCGGCCGATAATGCAATTTACGAAGACGATGTAATCGGGCAGTGGGTTGCGCCGTTCATCATGGCGGCCATCAACACCAAAAATATTCACCGTTCAAATTCTCTGCTTGGTCATGCCTATGGCACGGATTTCCAATATGACGAAATGATGATTACAGGCAGTGGCGAGCAGGGGAAGAAAATGGCGGAATTTGTTGCCAGCACCAACCCGCTTACCGGCGATGACGTGCCACAGCCGGGCGAAGGGCCATCGCGCGAAACCCGTGAAGCGGGCAATTACGATATTTGGTTTATCGGCACCGATGCTGACGGCAACCGGCTTGAGGCCAGCGTAGGCGGTGACCTAGATCCGGGTTATGGCTCGACATCGCGAATGATTGGTGAAAGTGCTGTGTGTCTGATTACCGATTGCCCAGATTTGCCGGGCGGTGTCTACACCTCGGCCCCGGCTATGGGCGTGAAGCTGATCAAGCGGCTTGTCGACAATGCTGGCCTGACGTTCAAACTCGAAAGCTGATTTGGGCGGCAAAAGCGGCCCGCGGGTTTGCAATGGCAATTTTGACGTTTAAGGCTCGGACAAAAGAATCTCGGTCGCATCCCACAATCTGTCCGCCGCGTCTGCGTCAACCGCCCAGCCGCGCACACCGGCCATGGCAGCATCGTCATCGGCGACTAACGCGGCAATATTACAGTCTTCACAATAAACCCCACCCTTGCCCGCAAGCTTCGGGCTGGTGGCACACCAAAGTGATGTTGTGGCTCCTTGTGCGGGGGTTTTGAAAAGTGCGGCGGCTCGTTCGGAGGGCTTTCCGGTCTGATCCGTCCAGCCTAGCGCGGCCATTTCCTCATTGGGCAGGTGGCGTTGCAGTGGCGTAAAGATTCCGCCCGGATGTACACTAAATGCCTCAATGCCGCGATCTTTCAGGCGCGCATTAACACCGACGGCAAAAAGCGCCTGGGCGGTTTTTGACTGCCCGTAAGCCGTCCATTTCTCATACGGGTCGTGCGCGAAATGCATATCGCCAAACCGCATGCCCGACATGCGATGCGCGATTGACGAAAGTGTAATCAGCCGAGCGCCATCAGCCCTTTCCATCAGATCTATCAGCCCCAGTCCAAGTAAGAAATGGCCGACATGATTGACACCGAATTGCCACTCCCATCCTTGCGCGGTGCGTTTTTCGGGGCATGCCATAACGCCGGCATTGGCGATTAGAATGTCGAGCCTTTCATGGACGGTGGCAAAATCGTTTGTAAAGCGGGAAACCGATTTAAGATCGGCCAGATCCATTTCGCTGATTTGCTCGGCGGGTAAAATATCTGCCAGTGTTGCGCGCGCACGCGCTGGATCGCGCGCAGGCACATGCACATGCGCGCCGGCTGCCGACAACGCGCGCACGGTTTCCAGCCCAATGCCACTATAACCACCGGTCACGATGGCATTTTTCCCTGTCAGGTCGATGCCTGCAAGAATGTCGGCCGGTTCCGACTTGGCCTGAAATCCACTGTCTATCGGTTTTTGGTGTTCTGACGCCAAGAGCTTATCCCTCGGAATTTTCGGCTGTGTGTTTTCTAGTTGTGTCGCTCCAGCCAGTTTAACAGCAAATCATTGATGGTTTCGGGCGCTTCCTGATGCAGAAAGTGCCCGACCTCCGGAATTTCCCGAAGCTCCACACCGGCCGGAAAATCCTCTGCGCGCGTTGTAAGTTTAAAAAAATCTGCGCCAATGCACCCGTCCTTGCTTCCAGTAAGTGCCAGTGTCGGTACCGGTACTTTGAAGCCCGGCTCTGCCAAATTGCTTGAACTGCTAGTTGCGCGGGCCGATCGGTAATAACCCAATGCGGCCTTTTTGACGCCGGGGCGCTTCAGGGTTTCAATCACCGGGCCAATATCTTCTTGGCCAAAGGCCCAGCCCGGGCTCCAATCGCGCCACAGCTTTCGGATGAAAGCATAATTATTGAAGCTGACCACAAATTCGGACAGGCCACGCAATTGGAAAAACGACATATACCAGGACCTGCGCATTTGCTGGCGGTTGCGGCGAATTTCCTCACCGAAACGACCGGGATGGGGAACAGCTATGGTGGTAAGGCTCAAAAAGCGGTCGGGAAAGGCGGCGCCTGCCATATAGGCGATGACCGCGCCCCAATCATGGCCAATCAAATGGGCTTTTTTCACACCCAGATGATCCATGAGCGCGATCACATCCTCAGTCATAACGGGGATCGGGTAATGTCCGTCGGCAACTTGCGAAGAAGGCTCATACCCGCGCAGGCTGGGTGCAATGACACGGTAGCCTGCGGCGGCCAGAGCGGGCATTTGATGGTCAAACGAATGAAGACAATCAGGAAACCCATGCAGGCAGATTACCAAGGGGCCTTCTCCCATCGCTATGGCGCTGAATTGCAGCTCTTTATTTGAGAAACTTAGTTCTTTCATCCCAAAAATATCATTTGTAAGTAACTCAGAGAACAATGTGTTTCACAGAGCCGATTTGCCGAGCCAATATTATATCCTCTTCATTGGTTAACTTGAACTGATGTCGCAACAGGTCTTTTTGTCTTGCCCAAAAAATTAGCTTGCCGAGTTTTACATAGTGAACAATGATTTCCTCAATCTCTTTATTAGCTATTGATGCGTCTGGCCCATCAATATATTCCCTTTCCATGCCGGCTTTAAGTTGCTGATTAGTTTGGCTTTTGACACCCATAATATTTTTGTGGAACTGCTTGTATTTTTGCTCCAAAAAGTCGGAAAGCTCAAACTTACGCTCAATATCCATTTTAGGCAGGGACACGACAACAAGCTGTTCTTCTTTCTGTTCACTGACTTTTTTGAACCCTTTTTCGTTTTTAAGATATTTCAAAACGTTGGCCCGCACCTCTTCATCCAAAGAGCGCACGAAAATATTTTCGGCTGTGCACTGAACTGTCACAAGGTCTGAGGCCCGGCGTTGCTTGCCTTTGATTATGAACCTGGCATTTTTCATTATATGCAGGTTCTCTTCGCTGGCACCTGCGTCTTTGACGTCCTGCAGAAAAACCATGAAACGGTCGCGCACGCGCGCTTCAAACGCATCGCTATAGCTCATCAGTTCTTTTTCGGTTTCGAAAAGAAATGGTTTGATTTGTTCTTCAATGTCGACGGTTTCTTCACCGTCTTCAACTTCGGCTTCACTCATAACACATTACTCCCTGAACGCAGCGCCACGTAAAACCGGTGGCGCGAACTCCGCCAAATAAACATTGTTATATTAGCATTTTTTGGGATTGGGAAAAACCTCTTCGAGGTTTGTGACGGATCAATAGTGAAGGTGAAATGAGGTATTTTCGGCGGAAACTTCTGAGTTTTCGCGTTTCTCTGGCGGTCTTCTTTTTTACATCACCTTCCACTGCTTCCCGTCACAGCAGACGGGCGGCTTCGAAATCGGCCAGCATTTGCGTCCAGGCCTCCAAATGGGCAGGCGTCCAAATTTCTGCGCATCCGGCAGCAATGATGTCGCGGGTTATCTCGAAAAACACATCGAAATCGGCCTCAACTCCGTAAGGAACATGGTTCATACGCGCGCCGATGACGCGATTGGCAGCCGCCTCGCGATCCGAAAGATACGTGGTGATAATCTCCAGCGTCGTACGCATCATATTGCGTCGCAAACCCTCATCCTTATCGAGCAGAAACAGACCCTCATAAGTTTGATCACGGGCGTATAGGGCTTCGAAAGCGGGCGCAAAAGGATCGCCATGATTCTCGGCAAAATATTCGAGGCTTTGCATGATGAGTGTTGCCATAGGCTCTTTGGCCGGAATTTGATTCATGATGGCGGGAGTTTAATCGCAAAAACCCTGCGAAGTTAAGCCCGTCAAAGTTGAGAATGAGAGGCAAAAGCAGTTTTGTAGAATTATTCTAAAAAACCTTGATTTTGGCAGATAACCACTAGATAAAAAGGAAAGGAAGCATTGGCTCCAAAGCGCTCAACTATTTTTATGGAGGTTGCAATGAAAGGCGATCCGGAAGTCATTAAACACTTGAACATAATACTTAAAAATGAGTTGACCGCGATCAACCAGTATTTTCTGCACGCGCGCATGCTGCGGGACTGGGGCTTTGATACGCTGGGCGAGAAAGTGTATCAGGAAAGTCTTGGTGAAATGCACCACGCCGATTTCATCATCAACCGCGTTTTGATGCTCGAAGGATTGCCAAATTTGCAGGATCTTGGCTCTCTGAAAATCGGACAAAATGTGCCGGAAATGTTCAAGGCTGATATATCGGTTGAAATGCTCAACCAGTCATGTCTGAAAGAATCCATTGTGTTATGCGAAGCCAAAGCCGATTTTGTGACCCGTGATATTTTCATGAAAATTCTGGACGATACGGAAGAGCATATTGACTGGCTGGAGACCCAGCAGGGTCTGATTGAAAAAACCGGCCTTCAAAATTATCTGCAAGAACAAATTGGTAAAGCTGAGGGTAAGGGCTGAATTTACTCGCCGGGGCGGAGGACAGCTTCGCCCGTTGCCCTGTCCAGCATATTTGACATGGTTTCCATGCAGCGCCCACATTGCGGCTGCGTTCCACAGGTTTTGTAAACGTCCTTGGGAGTGCGACAACCTTTTTCAATGGCACGTGTCACTTGCGTTTCGGTCAGCGCATTGCAGATGCAAACATACATGGATTATTCTAGTCGCTCCCCGATTGCGAATGATTATCATTAACATGGGACAATAAGGCTCACAAGCAATATTCCTCACCTTAAAAACAAACGGCGTCTTGGCATAGCTCGAAGCAAACTGACCGGATTTTGCTTTTGGCGGTTAGCTGGGCTTAATGTAACGTGGAGGTCAGACGCGTTTACAATGCAAAAAAATATTTGTGGGGGAAATATCACATGAGCAAAAAGCCTGTATGCCTCATTCTGGGCGCCGGTGCCGGTATTGGCGGCAATGTCGGCAAAAAATTTGCAAAGGAGGGCTATCATACCGTATTGGTGCGGCGTAGCGATGAAGAGGGGCTAAACAAACTGGTCGCCGACATAAATGACGCCGGTGCCAGTGCGATCGGGCGTCTGGTCAACGCAGTGGAAGAAGACGCCATTGAAAATCTGATTGTTGATATTGAGAGTAAGGAAGGCCCAATCGAAGTGGTTGTGTTCAATCTTGGCGCGCAATTCGGCGATCGGACACTGGAGAACACCTCTTACAAGCTCTTTGAACTGGGTTGGCGAATGACGAGCTTTGCTCTCTTTCGTGTGGCGAAAACACTGGCGCCAATAATGGAAGCGCGCGGTGGGGGCAAAATATTGGTCACCTCGGCAACCTCCGCAATGCGCGGAAATTCTGGACAGCACGCCCATGCTGCTGCGATAGGCGGGCGGCGGTTATTGTGCCAGACGCTTAATGCGGAACTTTCCCCTAAAGGTATTCATATTTGTCATATTTATATAGATGCCATGATTGAGGCGCCTGATACCTTGGGCAGGCTTGTTGGGGAAGAGGCATATGCACAGCTTCTCGCTGCAAAGGCAAACGGTAAGGATGAAATGGTCATTCCGGAAAAAGTTGCTGACACCTATTACCACATCGCCCACCAGCATCGCTCTGCCTGGACATCTGAAGTCGACATTCGCCCATTTACAGAACAGCCCTGGTGGAACGACTGAACCACATCTCACGCTCACTTAAACAGGATGCATATCAATGATTGGCCAAGAATTTTCGAAAGCCCTTCTTAGCGTTTATAATGGTGAGCAATTCGGAGAGGCCTTTTTTAGTCGACTACTGCCGACCGCAGAAAATCAGATGCAGAGCTATATTCTTGGCTCGTTACTGCAATTGGAGACTGAAGGAAAAATAGTGATGCGACCTTTAATGCTTAAGCTTGGCCTGCCGCTTGCTGACAATGAAAATGCGATAGCTGACGGTGCATCGGCAGCGCAAGCTATGATGGACATGTCTTGGACAAACAAGTTCGTTGCAATAGTCTCGATTATCCGCGAACACGGGTTACCGCAATATGAGGCACTTGCTGGCATGGTTTCGGCAGAGGAAGAAAAAGCTGCGTATGACTTGGCTTTGTTCATGGGCGAGCACGAACGTGTTATTTTGGCGGCGGCCGAAAATATGGTGGCAGGAAAAAAAGATCCAATGTCACCCTTAGCGAAGTTTTTAAACTTTCCGCTGGACCCGCCCTATTAACCGCCGAGAAAATTGCGAATGACGTAATTGGTGGTCGTCTGTGCAATCAGCTTCGCATTCTCGTCCTTTAAGTCGGCTACCAGTGTGAAATCAAAACGGCCCTCCTCGTCGAGCGTCTTGTTCATCTCATCAGCTTGGGCCTGCGAAAATTGCGTTTCGGCAGTGACAGAAGAAAATGCCGGCGCCTTAAAGTCAATTTTCAGATCGCGCACCACGGGCTGGAATTTTTTAGGCCTCGCGAGGTGCACCATCGGCACCAGACCACCTAAAAATTCACCGCCAGCAAACAAATAAGCCGCGTGCATCATCTTAAGGTGGTTTTCGGTTTCCGGTCCCAACGACATGCGAACCTTGAAGATTTCATTTGCCTCTAAAATTTCAAGGTTGGCGTTGCCGTAAACACTATATTTAGCGCGAATATCGGCTGCCATTTTATTGAGATCAATTGGGCTCACTCGGCAGCCTCCCGAACAGCAGCGGAAGATGATTTTACCAACTTACCTGGTAGAGCACCCGTCGCCACACCATTTTCATAGATTTTCTCGCCGGACACAAAAGTTGCCACTATCCCGTCGGCATTTTGAACAAATCGGCTACCGCCTCCGGGAAGATCATCCACCATATGCGGGGTCTTAAGGCGCAGATTGTCGAAATCCATAATATTGATATCTGCCTTCATGCCTTCTGCCAGTGTTCCTCGGTCGGTGAAGGAGAAAAATTCGGCAGGTTCGCCCGTTATTTTTTTGATACCGTCTTCTAGCGAGAACAGTTTTTCGTCAAAGACCCATTTGGTGAGTAAAAACAAATTGGCACTGGTATCGCAAATTGATCCAACATGCGCACCGCCATCGCCCAGTGCTTCAACCGTGTGCGGATGTTTAAGCAATTCCGCGATTTTGTCCTTCGACTTGCTGGTTGCAGGTATATAGATCAAATTCTGGCTGTCGTTGTCAGCCAAGAAATCATAAAGCCATTCTTCTGGGTCACGCCCCTCGCTTTCAGCGCGGGCAGCAACTGAATTTTCGTTTCGCGGCAAATATTCGATGGGGTTTTCCATCGGATACATGGCCTCGAAATTAGTCGACAAAAGTTGCACAAAAATGTGCGGATTGTCATTTTCTTCGGCAAGAATCTGGGCCTTAAGGGCCGGATCTCTCAGCCTGGCAGCACGTTCTGCCGGTGGTAGATCGGCGACTGCCAAATAGCTGGCGCGCGAGCTGACCGCCCCCATGACAATCAGACAGGCAAAAAACGTGCTGTATGCGAAAGGATAAACCACATCCAAGCTCAGTGCGGCACGCGCATAAAGGACGCGACCAGCCTCTCCATAAATCAGGAACCTTTCCTGCACCATATCGGCATCATATCCGCCGCGCAAAACGTCAATAATGTTGGCCCCCAACCGCATTTGCAATTCGCTGAAGCCCAGACCGCAGGCAACCATCGTGATGAGAGAAAAAACCAGCGCCCATCTGGACGTATAAAATTTAAGTAATAGCTCCAAGATGTCCTCCCCTTGTTATTTTTATGCCACTGGATATGCTCAAGCCTAACAAAGGGGGCCGCAACCCGCAACTTTCAGCACTGGAAACCTGATGTACCGAAATTTTGATGCCGTGATATGGGATTTTGGCGGCGTGATCACATCCAGCCCGTTTGAAGCCTTCGCTCGATTTGAAACCGCCAATGAGCTGCCGAAGGATTTTATCCGCTCGATAAATGCAACCAACCCCGACACCAATGCCTGGGCTCTTTTTGAGCGCAGTGAAATTGATGCTGACGCCTTTGATACCGCGTTTCAGGCCGAAGCCGAAGCGCGCGGGCACAGCGTGCGGGGAGCGGACGTACTGGCATTGCTCGCCGGCGATATTCGCCCCGAAATGGTGGCGGTGTTACAACGGCTCATTGATGAGGACTACAAAATCGGGTGCATCACCAATAATGTGAAAACCGGAAGTGGCGCGGGCATGGCGCGCAGCATGGATAAAGCCGCCGCGGTCGAGGCCGTTATGGAGCTGTTTTCGCACGTCATTGAAAGTTCGAAAGTCGGTATTCGCAAGCCGAATCTGGAAATCTACAAAATGGCCTGCGCAGCGCTTAATGTGGCACCGGAGCGGGCGGTTTTTCTAGATGATCTCGGCGTCAATCTGAAGCCTGCACGCGCGCTTGGCATGGCAACCATCAAGGTCGCAGGGGCCGAGCAAGCCATTTCCGAACT
>CACNWB010000026.1 GCA_902624095.1 uncultured PS1 clade bacterium | reverse complement strand
CGAGGCCGAGCAGCTTAGGTTGTTCATATGTACCACCCGACACTTCCAGCAAATCCAGTCCCTCATCGTTAAGCCACGAGGCAACTTGCACAGCATCTTCGTGCGAGAAGCCGCCTTTTTGAAAATCCGACGAATTGAGCTTGAGAGCGACCGGAAATGCCGTACCAACAGCCTTGCGCACAGCGCGAATGCTCTCAAGTAGCAGGCGCGCGCGTTTTTCAAGCGAGCCGCCCCATTCATCTGTTCGGGTATTGATATCGGGTGACAAAAACTCTGACAACAAATAACCATGCGCGCCGTGTAACTGCACACCCGTAAAGCCCGTATCTTTGGCGATTTTTGCCGTGTGGGCAAAGCGTGCGATTATGTCGAGAATTTCGTCATGTTCGAGCGGACGCGGTTTTCCAAAAGCCGCACCCGTCATTTTCAACTGTATATCAGACGGGCCAACGGGTGTCGGCGCCACTGCTTCTGGCGTCTGGCGACCGGCATGGCTGATCTGCATCCACAAATGCGTGTCATTTTTCGTGCCAGCTTCGGCATAGGCACGCAGGCGGGAAATTTGTTCATTGCTCTGCTTACCTTCGATTACCACATTGCCGGGGCGTTCCAGATAGCGATGGTCAATCTGCACATTGCCAGTCAGCAAAATGCCGGCACCGCCCTGAGCCCAGCGTTCGTAAAGCGTGGCGTGTTTTTGGGTTGCCCGATTTTGCTCATCAGCAAGCCCCTCGGTCATGGCCGCCTTGCATATCCGGTTCTTAACAGTAACACCGCATGGCAATTTCAACTCTGATTCAATATTAACTTCCGGATTTGCAGCCATTTTGTTCTCCCTACAACGCAATTCGCGCTAGAATATCAAACGATTCGATTAGTTCAAGCGCGAGTGCACCATGCCACAACGGAAAACAGCGACAAAAACCGGCGATTTATTCGATGAGGCCGAACTGGTCGCGGCAAGCAAACCGGCCAAGCGCCCCACCCGAAAAAAGGGGCCAGCGAAAGCAGCACCCAAAGCCATTTCAAAGCCGACATCTAAAAAGGCATCAAAATCAAAAGGGCAAAAAAGCTACACCGCTAGCGATATTGAGGTTCTCGAAGGGCTGGAGCCGGTGCGCCGTCGCCCCGGCATGTATATTGGCGGCACGGACATGCGAGCCATGCATCATTTGTTCGCCGAGGTGATCGACAATTCGATGGATGAAGCTGTTGCCGGACATGCGAGCTTTATCGAGGTAGAGGTCTTGGGCGGCAACACAATCAGCGTGCGCGACAATGGGCGCGGTATCCCCGTCGACCCGCATCCGAAATTTAAGGACAAGTCCGCCCTTGAAGTCATCATGACCACCCTGCACGCGGGCGGCAAATTTGGCGGCGAAGCCTATGACACATCCGGTGGCTTGCACGGTGTCGGAGTTTCGGTGGTAAATGCGCTGTCATCGCTTCTGGTGGTGGAAGTGGCGCGCGACCAGAACCTCCATGAGCAGAGGTTTGAGCGCGGGCTTGCCAAGGGCGGGCTTAAAACACTGGGCGCAGCCAAAAACCGCCGTGGTACTTGCGTTACATTCACACCCGATGCCGAGATTTTCGGGGCTAACACAGTACTTGACCCCGACCGGCTCTATGCCATGTCAAAAGCCAAAGCCTATTTGTTCGGGGGTGTCGAAATTCGTTGGCGGTGTGCGTCTGAACTCATCAAGAACCCCGACAAAACGCCTGCCAAAGACGTGTTGATATTTCCTAATGGTCTGAAAGACTATCTGGAAGAGCATATTGGCGGGCGCACGACCGTTACGCCGGTGCCGTTTGCAGGCAAGGTGAAAAGGGATGCCGGACATGGCAGCGTCGAGTGGGCCGTCAGTTGGGTCGGGGCGGGCATCGGCAATGCCGATGGCATGTCGGCTAGCTATTGCAATACCGTTCCGACTCCGGAAGGAGGCACGCATGAACAAGGGCTCAGATCAGCCCTCACCAAGGGACTGAAAGCCTATGCCGAGCGGGTAAATAATAAAAAAGCCTCACTCATTACAGCCGAAGATGTGATGGGCACAGCCGCCGCGTTGGTTTCAGTTTTTATTCGCGAGCCCGAATTTCAGGGGCAAACCAAAGACAAGCTCGCCACCCCCGAAGCGGCGCGCATTGTGGAAACCGCTCTGCGCGATCACTTTGAACATTATCTTACCTCCGCCCCGCAGGACGCCGACAGATTGCTGGGCTGGGTAATCGACCGCGCCGAAGAACGGGTGCGCCGCCGCCAGGAACGCGAGGTCAATCGCAAATCTGCCGCACGCAAATTGCGCCTACCGGGCAAGCTGGCCGATTGCGCACAGGCCTCTGCGGAAGGCTCGGAGATTTTCATTGTAGAGGGCGACAGCGCGGGCGGCAGCGCAAAACAGGCACGGAACCGGAAAACCCAGGCCATTCTTCCCTTGCGCGGCAAAATTTTGAACGTCGCCAATGCCACAACTGCAAAAATACAGCAAAGCCAACAAATCAGCGATTTGGTGCAGGCGCTTGGCTGTGGTACGGGAGCGAGCTATGACGACACCCGCTTGCGCTATGGAAAAGTTATCATTATGACGGATGCTGATGTTGACGGTGCCCATATTGCTGCCCTGCTGATCACATTTTTCTATCAGCAGATGCCGGAGCTTATCCGCAACCGGCATCTCTATCTTGCCGTGCCGCCACTTTACCGGCTGACGCAAGGCGCAAAGACAGTTTACGCACGCGACGACGCTCACCGCGAAGCCTTACTCAAATCTGAGTTTCCCGCCAATGCCAAGGTTGATGTCAGCCGCTTCAAAGGGCTTGGCGAAATGCTACCGGCGCAATTGAAAGAAACCACCATGATACCCGGCCAGCGCGCAATAATGCAGGTGACCATTCCTGAGGACGAAAACGCCGCAACCTCAAAAGCGGTAACAGATCTGATGGGCAACAAACCGGAATTGCGCTTTCAGTTCATTCAAGAAAACGCTGCTTTTGCCGATGACGCTCTGCTGGATATTTAACGCCATTTCCGCGCGCGCCGACAAACGGCTTGCCGAGGAACGTAAAACCACCTAGATTACGCGTCACTGAAAGCAGGTCAGGCCGTGGTGGCCTGAATTTTGGTCGGATCTAGATTTTATTGGCCAAATAACGCCTCACTGGGAGGCGCAAATTTAGTTTGGGCACCGGCCCAGGCCAACACGGAATGTAAATGAGTTCAGATGCAATAGCCTCGTTTGAGGATCTGGGGCTGGCCCCGGAAATCATGGCCGCCATAAATGAGGTCGGCTACACAACCCCCACCCCCATTCAGGCGCAGGCTATTCCTGCCGTTATGGCAGGTCGCGATGTGCTTGGCATTGCCCAGACGGGCACCGGCAAAACCGCCAGCTTCACACTGCCGATGATCAACCGGCTGATGAAAGGCCGAGCCAAGGCTCGCATGCCACGCACGCTCATTCTTGAGCCGACGCGCGAAC
This sequence comes from uncultured PS1 clade bacterium, assembly GCA_902624095.1. GTDB lineage: Bacteria > Pseudomonadota > Alphaproteobacteria > RS24 > RS24 > UBA7378. The sequence goes on along the minus strand of CACNWB010000026.1, from coordinate 8,335 downwards.
TGGCGGCTCAGGTTGCGGAGAATTTTGACCTTTACGGGCAAAACACTCGTCTGACCAAAGCTCTGCTTATCGGCGGGGTGTCATTCGGCGATCAGGAGCGCGCTATTGAGCGCGGTGCCGATGTGCTGATTGCAACGCCTGGCCGTCTACTGGACCATGTTGAACGCGGCAAGGTGATGTTGCGCGGTGTCGAAGTTTTGGTAATTGACGAAGCCGACCGCATGCTGGACATGGGCTTTATTCCCGATATTGAACGCATTGTAAAACTTCTGCCCTTCACGCGCCAGACGCTGTTTTTTTCAGCCACCATGCCGCCAGAAATCACCCGCCTGTCGGAACAATTCCTGCAAGCGCCCAAGCGCATTGAGGTAGCACCCCCTTCTTCGACAAATAAAAATGTGTCGCAAACGCTTATAGAAGTCGCACCGATGAAGAAGCGCGCGGCCCTGAGAACGCTTTTTGACCGCGAAGAAGTCACCAATGGCATCATCTTCTGCAATCGCAAACGCGATATCGGCACCTTGCTCGAAAGCCTGCAGCGACATGGATATTCAGCCGTTTCATTGCATGGCGACATGGACCAACACATTCGCCTCAAAATGCTTGATGAATTCAAATCGGGCGCAGCAAAATATCTCATTGCCAGCGATGTTGCCGCGCGGGGGCTCGATATTCCCAATGTCAGCCATGTATTTAATTTTGACGTGCCGACGCATGCCGAAGACTATGTGCACCGCATCGGGCGCACGGGGCGCGCGGGACGCACCGGCGCTGCCTATATGTTGGCAACCCGCCAAGACGACAAATATGTTCAAGGCATTGAAGAGCTTATCAAGCAGGAAATTGCCCGCGAAGAACTAAAAGGGTTGGATGTTGTAGGCTCTGAAAATCTAACTGCCAAAGGCAAACCTCGGCGACGCAAAACCGATGCGGAAGCTGATAACACACAGCCTTCAACCAGCAACGGCGAGGGGCGTCGCCGCGGACTTCTTGGACGCAACAGACGCAAAAACCCGAACAAGCAGGCAGAGACGAAACTGGCTCCTGAAAAAATTGAAAAAGCCGAAAAACCTGCAAAGTCTGAAAAAACGGATCGCGCACCGCAAAGTAAAACGGGCAAAGACACTCGTAAAAACACGCGAAAACATAATAGCCAGTCGTCGGATGCCTTTGACGGCAACATGCCCGATTTTTTGAAAAAGCAAATTAAGTAGGCGCAAGCACGGTAGGCATTAGCGCCGCTGGTCAAAGCGCCGCCCGACCATAGCCGCGGTGATATTGGTTTTTTGAATATCTATCGCACCGCCGGCAATACCCCACCCCCAAGCGTCACGCATGCGCCGCTCCATCGGGTAGGCTTTGGAATATCCATAGCCGCCCATAAGCTGAACGGCGGCACCAGTGACCTCGCGGCAAATCTCATTGGCAAAGCATTTCGCCACCGAACTGTCAATAACACTGGGCAGACCGTCTTCCGCATTGACCGCCGCCCGATGAATGAGCAGACGCGCGGCCTCCACGCGCATTTGCATTTCCGCCAGCTTGATTTGAACGCCCTGAAAATCGACCAGCGGTTTGCCGAATTGGTTGCGTTCCTGTACATAAGACACAACATCATGCAACGCTCCCGAAGCTTGGCCCAGTGCCATGGTCGCATTGCCGCAGCGTTCTAGATCAAAGGCTTCCATCAATTTGCGGAAACCGCCCGCGGGCACAACAATATTTTCTTCGGGAACGCTCACATCATCCAGAAAAATATCCGCCGATGGCACACCGCGAAACCCCATCAAATCTTCCTGCGCGCCAAAACTGAGACCGGGCGTGCCGTTCTCGACAAAAACCGCACCGATACCCTTGGCGCTGGGGTCGTCCGACAGGCGGGTGTAAATAAGGTAACCGTCGGAATGGCCGCCGCCAGAACACCAGCGTTTTTGTCCGTTGAGTACCACTTTGCCGTCAGCGACCAAACCGCGTGTGGTCAGGTCGGTCAGCGCGCTGCCGGCCTGCGGCTCGGACATGGAAACCGCCAGCACCATATTGCCGCGACAAACCTCGGGCACAATTTTTCGCTGCAAGGCCTCAGACGCAAAATGAACAATCGCATGCACTGGGCCGACATTGGCTTCAAACAGCGGAAAGGCGGAAGCGGATGATATTTGGGCAAACTCTTCCAGCACCAAAAGCGCCTCAAGGTTGCCAAGTCCCAAGCCGCCGAGACTTTCGGGAATATTGACACCCAAAAAACCCATTTCGCCCAGCTGATTTAATATTTCGCGACCGGGCGGATGGCCGGTTTCTTCGCACATATCTGCAACTGCAGGCATTTCCGCGCGGGCAAATCTACGCGCTGCCGCCTGCAATTCACGTTGTTGTTCGCTGAGTTGAAAATCCATTACCGCCTCCGATTGCCAAGTATAATAGGCTGGCATGGCAAATTATCAACCGTACGGGCGTACCCTGTTGGGATCGGATTTGCACCTTGATTTCGAAAGCATTTGACCGCATTGTTTCGGTCTAATTTTTCTAAGGGAGTTCACCCATGAACGAAGCATGGATTATTGATGCCTGCCGCACACCGCGCGGTATTGGCAAACCGAGCAAGGGCGCATTGTCCGACATTCACCCGCAACATTTGGGCGCTACAGTGCTGAAAGCACTGACTGAGCGCAATGATTTCGATACAGCAGAAGTTGGTGACATTGTTTGGGGCACCAGCAGTCAACGCGGCGTGCAAAGTGGCGATTTGGGCCGTATGGCGGCGCTTGATGCGGGATATGATGTGAAATCCAGCGCAATGACGCTCGACCGTTTCTGCGGCACCGGCATTACCACGGTCAATATCGCCGCGGCCAATATTATGTCGGGCATGGAAGATATGTGCGTTGCCGGCGGCACCGAAATGATGTCGCTTTACGGCTCCGAAGGCTTTAAAGGATCACCGTTCCTCGACAATGGCAATACGCGCCTGCGCGCCGAGCACCCACAGCCACATCAGGGCGTGTGCGCCGATGCCATTGCAACACTGGAAGGCATTGACCGCGAAGCGGTTGACGATCTGGCCTATGTCAGCCAACAGCGCGCTAAAAACGCCATTGAAAACGGCCATTTCGACAAAGCGCTGGTGCCGGTTCACCGCGAAGACGGTTCGCTGGCTTTGGACAAGGAGGAGTTTCCGCGCCCACAAACCACACGCGACGATTTGCGCTCCCTTGACCCCTCTTTCGCCAAACTCGCAGATTTTCCGCTGGATGAAGAAGGCACAACCTTCCGCAAGCTCGTCAATCAAGCGTATCCGGATTTGGAGATTAATCACGTCCACCACGCGGGTAACTCATCGGGCGTGGTGGACGGTGCCGCCGCGCTGCTTTTGACGTCCGACGATTATGCCAAAACACATGGCATGAAGCCGCGCGCGCGCGTGGTCGCCATGGCAAATATGGGTGACAGCCCGACCTTGATGCTTAATGCGCCAGTCCCGGCTGCCAAAAAGGTTCTGGATAAGGCGGGCATGACACTGGCCGATATTGATCTTTTCGAGGTTAATGAAGCCTTTTCGGTTGTGACCGAGAAATTCATTCGCGATCTTGATATCGACCGCGACCTCATCAACGTCAATGGCGGAGCCATGGCGCTCGGCCACCCGATCGGTGCAACGGGCGCCATATTGATCGGCACCATGGTCGACGAGTTGGAACGTCAGGATAAGCAGTTCGGTCTGGTTACCATGTGCGCCGCTGGCGGCATGGCACCGGCGATTATTATCGAACGCATGTAGTCCAAAAAACCGCAAAAAATTACCGAAGCGGCGGCACTTTCAGGTGTCGCCGTTTTAGTTTGAGAACCCCTGCAACACAGCCGCGTCATGGCGGGTCTTTTCCGGCCCGCCCAGCAATTGACGGTTAAACCCTATGCGCTTGAACCAGTAATGCAGGCCCATGAGATCGGTAAAGCCCATGCCGCCATGCACTTCTGTTGCTGTGCGGGCGATGAATTTGCCCACTTCGGAAATATGCGATTTCGCCATACACGCCATAAGCGGCCCCTCCTCGGGCACATTGTCTTGGGCGTATGCCGCATACCACAAAAGCGAGCGGCATGGCTCTAGCCGCGCGGCCATGTCAGCACACATATGTTTCACCGCCTGAAAGGAAGCAATTGGGCGGTTAAATTGTTCGCGGTCTTTTGCGTAAGCTACCGCCTTTTGCAGCATCATTTCGGCCGCGCCGAAACTGTCGGCGGCGAGCAGCACGCGACCGACATTGATCATGGTCTCGACCGCCGGTTGCGCCGAGCCTTCCAGGACGTCACAAGTCACATTTTCCAGATCTAGCATGATTGTTTTGCGCGTCTTGTCGATGGTCGTCAGCGCGGTTTCAGTCACACCGTCTGCCGCGCGGTCAATTATCACCAATGCGTCGCCGGCGGCGAGAAGAAAATGCGTCGCGGTTTCGGCGCCCATCACAAAACTTGCCCGACCCGACACTGCTCCTGCAGAAAGTGTCAGTCCGGCTCCTTCGCGCGCGCCGACGGCTTCCGTCACGCCAACGCCCATAACGACATCACCTCCCACAATGCGCCCGAGCCAAACATTGCGCTGATCGGCATTCGTCCCAACATTCAGCCCCGCTACAGCCATACCATAGGCCGGCGTAAAGGCCGACGGCGCAACAAAACGCCCCAGCATTTCCTGTATCAACGCGGCCTCAAGCACGCCCATACCGAGCCCGCCTTGCGCTTCTGGTATGAAAACCAACGGCACGCCCAATTCCATCAACCCGTTTTGTAGCTGGCCGGCCAACGCGTCATCGCCTTCGGCATAAACGCGCACATGCTCAAGCTCGGATTGGGCTTCCAGAAACCGGCGCACGGAGTCCTGCAACATGATTTGATCTTCGGATAATCCAAAATACATGGGCGCAATCCTATTTCTTGGCGACTTTGGGCTCGCGCGGCATTTCAAGGCCGCGTTCGCTGATGATGTTTTTCTGAATTTGTGCCGAGCCGCCGCCGATAATCAAACCGAGGTCGAACATATAAGCTGTCTGCCACATGCCATGGTCGCGGATGAAAGGGCTGTCCTCGAACAAAATACCATACTCCCCCATCACGTCGATTGCCAGCTCTGCCAGCCTGTGATTAAGCTCACAGCCCTGCAGTTTGACAATCATGCCCGCCATACCACCCGACTTCTTTTGTGTTGCACTCGTTGTCAGGCGCATGCCATTGAATTTCATAGCAAAAACTTCAGCTTGTAATGCAATCAGACGATCGCGAAAAACCGCATTATCCATCAGTGGTGCGCCATCGACAGTTTCTTTCTGCATAATCTCGGCAATCGAGTTCAAGCGCGACAGTGCCGCATCGGGGTCGCCCAACATGCCACGCTCATGGGTGAGCGTGGCATTTGCCACCATCCACCCCTCGCCGCGCTGGCCGACAATCTGGTCGGCGGGCACACGAACATCGGTGAAAAACACTTCGTTAAATTCAGCCTGCCCTGTCATCGTCATCAGAGGGCGCACTTCGATACCGGGTGTATCCATCGAAAACAGCAGATAGCTGATGCCCTGATGTTTGGGCGCATCAGGTTCGGTACGTACTAGGCAAAAAATCATATCAGCCTGCGCCGCCGTGCTGGTCCATATCTTCTGGCCGTTGACCACAAAGTGATCGCCCTCCAAAACCGCCGATGTGCGTAAAGCGGCAAGGTCAGACCCAGCACCTGGTTCTGAATAACCCTGACACCACACCATCTCGCCTGTCAGAGTCGGTTCGATATATTTTTGCTTCTGTTCTTCCGTGCCCAGTTCAAGCAGGGTCGGCACAAGCATGTTAATGCCCTGACCCGATATGCCGCCGGGCATTTTGGCGCGCGAAAACTCCTCGGCGATAATCCGGCTTTTCAGCGCGTCGGGTGCCGCACCATGGCCACCATATTCCTTAGGCAGTGTGCGGGCGGCATAGCCGTGTTCGAGCAAAATTTTCTGCCATGCTCTTCTTTTTTCACTGCGCACGCCCCGGTCCGACATGCGCGGCGCGCTGTCCTTATGGGTCTCCAGAAAGTCTCGCACCTCGGCGCGAAACTCCTGATATTCCAGCGTGAAGTCTAGGTTCATTGGTTTCTCCCGCGTTCAGTCTCGCAAATGATTGCGAAAATCCTAGCCGCTTGTTTCGGGCAGAGCAATCATGGAAACGCAAAAACAAGGACTGACCTGTCGCCGCAGGTTATGTATGATGCCGGCAGAGGAAAAAATGAATCAAACGCTGATCGAGCGCTATATTGGCTTGCGGTTGCTGCGGACATTTTTAGTTGTCACGCTTGTGTTTACGCTTGTTGTTTGGCTGATACAAACGCTCAACCTGATTGACAATATCGGAGGCAAGGGAACGACCATAATCGGTTTCCTAGGCATTAGCCTGCTCGGTATCCCGAACTTGCTCAGCTATATTTTGCCGCCCGCCCTGCTGATTGCCGTTCTGACGCAAATGATCAGATTGTTACAAGATCGCGAATATTTCGCTCTGAGCGCGGCAGGCTTCAGCCCGCGACGGCTGCTACAACCCATATTGTTGGTCGTCGGCTTTCTTGTAGTCATTCAATTATTGTTATCATTTCTAATAGCCCCGACAGCGACGCATTTTTTGCGGCAACAGAAAAACGCCGTGAGTAAAAACTTTGTGACGGACGCCTTCGCACCTGGAAGTTTTCAGGATATAGCCCCCGGCATCACCGCATTTGCCGACAGCCTCTCGGAAACGGGCGAATTACAACAAGTATTGATTTATGACTATTCCGACATCTCCCACCCCGTTACCTATACGGCGCGCGAGGGGCGCATTACACGCACCGGCCCCAAAACCTTTTTTCTGCTGTCGGACGGCTATATTCACGATGACAATGACGCGCAAGACAATCGGGGGCTAATTGTATTTTCGGAATATGTTTTGCCGCTGAACGCGGACGCACAGGAAAGCTCAACCGTTCTCATGCGCCCGCGCGACACAACGATATTCCAGATACTCAATCCACCCGCCGTCGCGCTTCAACAAAAAGATTTTCTGCCGCGCATGTATAAAAGCGCGCGCGAGCGTGTCGCCAACATTACAACGCTTCTGGTCTTTGCGTTTTTGGGCTTCGTGGTCGCCACGACGGCGGGCATGCAGCGAACTGGGTATGGACGTCAGGTCATGATCGCGTCGAGTTTCGCAATTATCTATCAGATCGGCATTTTTGCACTGTCCGGAGATGGCACGAAAAACGGTCTTTCCATTATCTATCTTGGCATATGGTTCTGCCTGTATGCCGGCGTATGCGTTTGGCTTATTTTTGCGCCAGGCCTGCGTGAGTTTGCATGGGCGGCAAGGAAGCAGGCCCAATGATAGCGCCGATTAAATTGAGCCTCTATCTGATCCAGCGTTTCACAATATGGCTGCTGGTTACAGGCGCAGCATTTTCGCTACTTATATTTCTTGGCGATTTTCTCGACATGCTCAAACTCGCAAGCAAATTTAATCAGGGAAATCTGCAAGCGGCATATTTCACCGTGTTGCGTTTTCCGTTTTTGCTGATTGATTTGATGCCATTCATCATGCTTTTCGGCACGGTGTTTTGCCTGCTAAGTTTGAGCGAAAGTCGCGAGCTTGTAGTAGTTCGCGCGGCAGGGCTGTCAGTTTGGCAGTTTATTCTGCCCTTGCTGGGCTTCACGCTTTTAATGGGCTGCGTTTTGCTAGCCTTTCTCGACCCCGTCGGCACCGCCAGCTATCAAAAATTCCGCCAGATTGAGAACCAGTTGCGCCCGAATACACCATCGCTTGATATTAGCGGCAGCGGCCTGTGGTTGCGCGAAATGAGTCCGTCAGGTGATCGCATTTTGCACGCGACACGCATTATTGACGAAAAAAATTTGCTGCTCGAACAGACCAATTATCTGATTTATGACCCCGCCGGCAATTTGAACAAGCGCGTGCGGGCACAAAAAGCGTCTCTCATTAACGGCGAATGGGTGTTTGAACGGGCGGAAGTGCATGAGATGACGGGCAACATCACCAAACGCGAACGCCTGCAACTCGACACAGCATCGGAAATTACCGATCTGCAGGAGCATTTCCGTCATCCGAATACGCTGTCAGTGTGGTCATTGCCCCGATATATTTCGGCAGCAGGCGACACGGGAATCGACACAACCGGCCACCGGGTTCGGCTCTATACCATGCTGACCCTGCCCTTCATGCTGATGGCAATGGTGCTGGTGGCGGCCAGTTTTTCGCTTCCAACAGGTCGCCTGTTATCCAGCGGACGCACCATCGGTTATGCAATCTTGTTCGGCTTCCTGCT
>CACNWB010000025.1 GCA_902624095.1 uncultured PS1 clade bacterium | reverse complement strand
CGTTGTTCGATGCTGGTTAAGAAAACCGGAACCGATGGCACTACCAATCTGCTTATTGACACATCTCCGGATATGCGCGACCAGCTCATTGACGCGGGCACTGACTGGCTGGACGGGGTTTTTTATACCCATGACCATGCCGACCAGACCCACGGCATCGATGATCTGCGCGCCATGGTCTACGCCCGCCGCGAGCGCATCAAGGTCTGGATGGACACCGCGACCGCACAAACACTGACCAAACGCTTCGGATATTGCTTCAACCAAATACGCGGCAGCGATTATCCCTCAATATTGGAAGACAATCGTATCGATATTCCCTATGCAGAAATTACTGTGGACGGAGCAGGGGGCGCACTTCGCGCCATCCCCTTCAGGCAAATTCACGGGCGCATCGACTCTCTAGGGTTCCGTATAGGAAATGTTGCCTATTCCAGCGACATTAGCGACCTGCCTGAAGAAAGCGAAAGCGCATTACGCGACCTCGATGTCTGGGTCGTAGATGCCTTGCGCCGCACACCGCACCCGACGCATTTTCATCTCGAAAAAACGCTCAAAATGATTGAAAAAGTCAAACCTCGACGCGCGATTTTGACCAATTTGCACATTGACATGGATTACGAAACGCTCACCAGCGAATTGCCGGAAAACGTCTGCCCAGCCCATGACGGCATGGAGTTTTGCGAAAAGCAGGCAATTAACTAATATTTGCGCGCGCGCATTAATGTCGTAGCGTTAACGTGAGTTGTGCCAAAATTAATATTTGTCATAATATGTATTATGCGAATCAAGCGTAGCAATGAAAAAGGATTGGTACAGGAATCTTAAAACAGAGCAAATTTGGCAACTATGAAATTACAAACCATTTTATTCACAGGCATCGCTCCGCTCTCAGCGCCTACAGAGGTAAAACCCAATGACCGATACTACCCAAATACTTCGCATTCTGGATATTATGAGAGACCTCCGCGACCCCGAAACCGGTTGCCCGTGGGATATTGAACAGACTTTCACGTCAATCGCACCTTATACTATTGAGGAGGCCTATGAGGTGGCAGACGCCATCGAGAACGGTGACATGGCCTCGCTAAAAGACGAACTGGGAGATTTGCTATTGCAGGTCATATTCCACGCACAAATGGCCGATGAAGGCGGCCATTTCAACTTTTTCGATGTGGCGGCCGCAATATCCGATAAAATGAAACGGCGGCACCCGCATGTATTTGGAAACCTTGAAGGTGCTAGTCCCAATGCGGTCAAATCCAATTGGGAAGACATTAAAGCGCGTGAGCGGGCGGAAAAATCAGCAAACCAGGCCTCAGAAAATGAGGAGACCAGCCTGCTTGATGATGTGCCTGCCGCCCTCCCCGGCCTTTCACGAGCCGTCAAATTGCAACGCCGCGCTGCCCGCGTCGGCTTCGACTGGAGCCAGGAGGCACCCATTTTCGCTAAACTCGATGAGGAAATCGAAGAATTGCGCCGTGAGATGCGCTCTCAAAGTGCCGACAAAGCCCGGCTTGAGGACGAACTAGGCGATGTCTTATTCGTGATTGCCAATCTTGCGCGTCATCTGGGCGTAGACCCCGAAGCAGCCATTCGCAGCACGAATTCGAAATTCACTTCACGTTTTAAATGGATGGAAAAAAATGCCGATCTTGACAAACTCTCCTTGGCGGAGATGGAGCAACAGTGGGAACAGGCAAAGTCCCAAAGTCGATAAATAGGCTGGGCAACTCAAGCTTCGGTAATTTCGACCGGACTATTTGGCATGATCGTCGAAATCGCATGCTTGTAAACCAGCTGAGAATGCCCGTCGCGGCTCAGCAACATGGAATTCACGTCAATCCACGTGATTGAACCCTGAAGTTTGACACCGTTCACGAGGAAAATTGTGAGCGGCATTTTCTCATCACAAACGTGGGAAAGAAATGCGTCTTCGAGATTTGATGTTGAACTTTCTGTCATGGGTAAAGCCCAATTTATTGAGAGAGAAGTGAAGGAGTGCGCGCCTCTCCCCGATTCACTATGCGCTGGATAAATATTACATAACTTCCAGTTGTTTTATATACTAAATTTCAATGAATGAGTGCTGATCATACCGATTTACAATTTGTCGTGCGACCGCACCCGGCTTCCCATCACCGATATTTTGTCCGTCAATATTAACCACCGGAAAAACAGCGAGCGTCGAGGCAGTCGAAAAACACTCGCGTGCCGACAGGGCCTCCTCGACGCTGAAAGCACGTTCTTCTAAGGTCAATCCCAACTCGTCCACCAGTCCTATTATGGTCTGTCTCACAATTCCGTTAAGAATTCCACCGTCCGCGGGTCGCGTGCGCAATACACCAGCACTATCCACAATCCACGCGTTTGTCGCCGCGCCCTCGGTCACCATCCCGTCTGCATCCACTTGCCACGCCTCCTGCACGCCCTTGTCTTTCGCCGCTTGCCGAGCCAGCACATTGGGCAGCAGGGAAATCGACTTGATATCGCAACGCGCCCAGCGTTGATCCGGCACGGTGACAACACTGATACCAGCTCGCAACACCGAGGCGCGCCGCGCCGGGTCAGTGTGGCGGGCAGTCACGACAAGAACCGGTTTCAGTCCGGAGGGATAATTGTGTTCGCGGCTAGCAACGCCCCGCGTCACCTGCATATAAATAATGCCGTTGCGAATTCGATTTCGAGCCAGCGTTTCGCGTACCACGATTTTCATAGCTGCGCGGCTCATCGGAGCGGCAATATCAAGTTCCGCTAGGGAGCGTTCCAAACGGTCAAGATGGGCCTCTTCGTCAACAGGGCGCGCATTATGAACCGCGCAAACCTCATATACACCGTCCGCAAACTGATAGCCGCGATCCTCGACATGAATGCCGGGCGTATCTATCCGTTGATACACACCATCTACATAGGCAATGCGAGACATGCATACTCCATAATCAGCTCAAGAGGCGCCGGAACCTGGCACTGAATATCACTAATAGCACAAGTAATTCAATTCGCCCCGCAATCATCAGCAGAATGATGAACAATTGTGTCGCACCGCCCATGGCCGCGAAACTTGTTTCTAAGCCCAGATGCGGCACAATCGCCAGCGAATTGGTAAGCCCTCCAAACGTAATTGCCCAGACAGCCTCCATCTCCAGCCCCAACGCGCCCAGCACAATGATCGCGGCACTAGTCATCAGAATGAATATCGCTATATAGGCCCATGTCGCGCTGAAATCAGCCATATCGACCGCCCGCCCCCGCATACGCGTAACACTGACGGAAGACGGGTAGGTTAGACGCCGCAATTCGCTTGCCAGTTCGCGGGCAACTAGAATGGCGCGGTTGATCTTGATACCGCCCGCCATGGAAAGCCCCATGCCGCCAATGAAAACCGGCAGCATGACCCATAAAACTGGCCAGCGGCTCAAATCATCCGCCGGCAAAAAGTTGAACCCCGCCGTCGTTGCAAGGCTGATGGCCTGAAAAACCAGCGCGACATAACTTTCACCGCCCTGTGTAAGCTTGGAAACCACCGCAAAGCTGATAATTATGGCAAGCAGCACTTTGAATTCGGTTTCGCGGAAGAGTTTCACCAAATGCATCTGTGCCATGGCTATGATCGCGGGCAGGCTTAAGGCGCTTAACATGCACAAAGTCGCCAAAGACAATTGCGACAGCAGCGAAAATGCGTCGTACATACTGCCCGATACAACACTTGTGCCGGTGCCAGATATGCCTGACAAAGCCATGCAGAAAGAAGAGACAAGCCCGTCACCACCTGCCGCCATGCCGATAACGCCCAGTATTGTCAGAGCCAGGTAATATGGGAAAATAACGCGCATAGGGCGCCCCAGTCGTGATGACAGCGCGGCACCCTCATCATGTTGCAAAAGCGGGCTGCCGACCAACGACAGGCCACCTATGGCAAAAGGCGCGAGCACCGCGACGGCAAACACAAGCGTCCACAAGCCACCCAGCCAACCGAGCAGCGCGCGCCAGACCAAAATCGGAGAATCTTCAAGCTGAGGATAAATAATTATCCCACCGCCGGACGTCGTCAAACCCGATACGGCCTCGAAATATCCAGCTATGAAACTGCGCACCTGGACGGCACCGGTCAGCGGAATTGACGCCAGAATGGGTAATACAATCCAAAACAAAAGCATGACCGCCAGCAATTCGATGTTACGCGCAGGCAAGCGTCGTGTTGGTAGGCCGGAAATAATCATAGCGCCGGAAACAAATGTTGTCAGTGTCAAGCCCATGGTGAAATTTCGCGCATGCGCCCAATGGTCCCCGGCAATGCTCACAATCAGCGGCACCAACATGCATAGGGCAAGCATAGCGCCGCCATATCCCAATGTGTAAAGAAGCGCGCCCAGCCGCATATGCGCTACTTCTTCTGCCGGCTGGCCGGAAACAAACGCTCGACATCCTCAATCGCGTTCGATAGAGCGAAAACGACAATCCGGTCACCAATCTTTATCTCAGTGCCGCCGCGGGGGGTGATTAATTCATCTGCCCGCACCATCGCCCCGAAGCGGATGCCGTCTGGCAAATCAAGGTCACGCAATTTTTGACCCACCAGAACAGAGCCTTCCAGCACCTTCGCTTCAAGGGCTTCTGCGCCGCCATCACCTATCGCGTGCACGCGAATTATCTGCCCACGCCGCACCTGCCCCAAAATCGAAGACACTGTAATGGCGCGCGGGTTAATCGCCACCTCCATGCCGAATTTCCCGGCAAGTCTCTGGAAGCTGTTGTCGTTAATTAGGCACATGCCGCGCACGCTTCCTTCCTGCAGGCCCAAAAGCGTTGTCAGAACATTGACCTGATCGTCATTTGTCAGGCCGAGCGTGATATCGGCATCGCGCACACCAGCTTCCGCCAGAATTTCCGGAGACAGGCCGTCGCCATGCAACAAGACGGATTTAGTAAGCTTTTCGGCAACTTCCCGCGCCCGCGGCTCTTCCTGCTCGATAAGGCTGATTGAGCAGGGCGCGCGGCCATTTTCCAGCGTGCGCGCAACCTGATAGCCAATATTGCCTGCGCCGACGATAACAATACGGCGCGCCTCGCGTTCCTCGTGGCCGAATATTTTTAACGTACGCAATGTATCACTGGCGGCAGTAACCAAATAGGCCTTGTCGCCTGCCAGAATGGTATCTTCAAAGTCGGGTACGTAGAGGTGCCCGTCGCGCTCCAGCCCAACCACAATCGCTCGTAAATCCGGAAACAAACCGGTTAACTGATTAAGCGGCGTATCAATCACCGGGCAATCATTTTCAATCGACACGCCAATCATTTGCACCACATTGTCGCAAAAACCGAAATTGTCGAATGTGCCAGGCAAGGCCAGCCGCCGCACAACGGCTTCACCAACTTCCGTTTCGGGCGAGATAATTACATCAACAGGAATATTTTCCAGATTAAAAAGACTGTCCTGCCACTTGCCGCTCAGATAGTGCCGGTCGCGCACACGGGCGATGGTTTTGGGCACGTTGAACAGCGATTTGGCAACTTGGCAGGTCACCATGTTCACCTCGTCGCTGGCGGTCACCGCAATAAGTATATCTGCGTCCGCTGCGCCGGCTTTCTCAAGCGTTTCGGGATAGGCGCCATGGCCCTGAATAGGCCTGACGTCAAGTGTGTCGCTTATGCGTTGCATTAAGGACGCAGCGCGGTCGACAACGATCACGTCGATCCCCTCCCCTGCAAGATGTTGGGCAATGCCCTGCCCCACCTGTCCGGCCCCACAGACAATGACTTTCATATCAAATCCCTTAACCCCGTTCAGGCATGGCTTTTAGCATGATTGCTTCCGGCAATGCCCAGAGATTTCAATTTTCTATGCAGCGCCGAACGTTCCATACCGACAAATTCGGCTGTGCGTGACACATTTCCGCTGAACCGGTCAATCTGGGCGACCAGATATTCCCGCTCGAACCGCTCGCGCGCCTCGCGCAAAGGCAAAGACATTATGTGCCCCGAACTGGTGATGCTTTGACTGACATCCGTTTCCGAAACAATTTCATTCGGCAACATCTCAATGGTTAGCACATCGCTTTGTCGGGCGACGCTGTTCAGCATCATATGTTCGACGCAATTGCGCAGTTGGCGCACATTACCGGGCCAGTTATGGCTCTGCAGCACGGCCATGACGTCATGCCCGGCTTTTCGCGGGGCCACATTAATCTGTTCGGCAATGGCGGAAATATAAAATTCGACTAGCAGCGGAATATCGTCGCGCCGCTTGGCAAGTCCCGGCACACCAAGCGCTACCACCTGCAATCGGTGCAGCAAATCCTCGCGCAGCAAACCCTGCTCCACCAAATCTTCGGGCACAGCCGAGCATGATGACAAAATGCGCGCATCAACATTAACCGAGTCATTGCCACCAACCCTTGTGAAGTTTCCTTGCAAGATAAACTTCAAAATCGCGCTCTGAATTTCCGCGGGGAAATTCGCGATATTGTCGAGATAAAGCGTTCCATTATGGGCCTGCTCGAAAAGCCCGACCTCGACGAACTCTTCCGTTTCGTGGCCGAACAAGGTCTTTTCAATGCGAGCCAGATCATTTTCCATAAGCGCGCTATTCACAGTGATAAAGTTTTGGTTGGCGCGTGGCGAACGGATATGCAACCGGCGCGCGACAATCTCTTTGCCACTGCCCGACGGCCCATGGATCATGACACGGCTATTGGTAAGAGCCAGCTTGTCGATTTGCGCGTTCAATTGTTCGATGACCGAGGCCTGACCGATAAGCTCGAACTGCATGCCGTTCTTGCGCCGCAATTCATTGTTTTCGCGATGCAGGCGCGCATTTTCACACGCCCGTTTCACGGTCAGTAGCAATTTGTCGGATTTGAACGGCTTTTCAATATAGTCATATGCGCCTTTGCGAATGGCGGATACGGCTGTTTCGATATTGCCGTGCCCGCTTATGACAATGACCGGTAATTCCGGGTAGCGCTCGCACAAAATATTCAGCACTTCAAGGCCATCAAGCCTACTGCCCTGAAGCCAGACATCGAGTAACACAAGCGACGGGCACCGGCTGGTAATCTCACGCAATGCGGTGTCGCTGTCCGACGCCGTACGAGGTGAATACCCCTCATCAGCTAAGATGCCCGCCATCAGATCGCGAATGTCCTTTTCGTCATCGACGATTAACACATCTCCAAACATCATATTTCCTCTAATACTCTTGAATGTAACACCGTTTCTCTGTGATGAAGCGGAAACACCAAAATTAATCCGGCACCCGTGCCGCCCGAAGCACACCAAGGTGCGTCTTCGAGCAGCAGAAATCCGCTGTGGTCCTCCATCACTTTCTTCACAATGGAGAGCCCAAGCCCCGAACCCTGGGAACGCGACGTGTTATAGGGTTCCACAAGTGAATACCGGTTTTTCTTCGGCCAGCCTGGGCCATTGTCAAAAACACTTATTTTCAGTTCATTGTCGGATGCTTCAAGGCGCACTTCTATGATCGCCGCATCATTATCCGGGGCATTTGCCAAAACTGCTTCCTGAGCATTTTTCAGTGCATTAGTGAGCGCTTGACTCAATTGGCGCTTGTCGCCAACCATCATCAATGTGGCCTCATGCTCGAATTTATAAGAAATTTCGGGATGTGCAATCCGTTGCAGAAATACGGCCTGTGAGACAGTATCGGCAGCATCAAATTCTCGCATAACGGGCTTGGGCATGCGGGCGAAGGAAGCAAATTCATCCACCATCCGGCCAATATCTTCCACCTGACGGATAATCGTCTGGGTGCATTGCGCAAAAATATCTGGCTGGTCAGCAATATTGGAACCATATTTTGACTGCAGACGTTCAGCAGATAGTTGGATCGGTGTTAGCGGGTTTTTAATCTCATGGGCTATGCGGCGCGCAATATCTGCCCATGCCGCTGTGCGCTGGGCAGATATAAGATTGGTAACATCGTCAAAGGTGATCACGAAGTTGACGCCATAGGCCGTGTCCGACTGCGCGGTCGACACCGAAAGACTATGCTCGTTACCGTCCCGGTCGCGGATCGCAATTTGCCTGATTTTGCCAGTCTTGACCTTCTTGCTGCCGGATCTCAACAGTTCTGCGAAAGGCGGAATGACATCTTCAAGTTTCCTGCCGGCCACCTCGGTTTCGTTGAGATTGAACACAAATTCAGCCGCTTCGTTGACGTGATTGACACGGCCATTTTCATCGACCCCGATTACACCTGAAGAGACGCCGCTCAAAACCATTTCTGTGAATTTTGCGCGTTCGTCCAAATCATCACGGGCTGTAATTAATTCGGTTTGCTGGTTGCTGATATGCTCAGCCATGGTGTTAAAGGTGCGCGCTAGTTGCCCGACCTCATCATCGTTTCGGTTATCGTCAAGCACGCGAGCTGACAAATCGCCGTTACCCAGTTTCTGTGTCGCGTTAATCAGTGCCGAAATCGGTTGCACAAGCCGATTGGCAATCAAAAGCCCCAGCCAAATAGCCGACAGCAAAATCACAAGCGTCAGTACGATATAAACCAGAGCGAAGGTCAATTGCGCTTCATAACGCCTTGATTCCATTGTTGAATATTCCCGAACAGCAGCATCGGAACGCGACAAATGTTCGAGCACATTCGGGGCCACGAAACGGGTCGCATAGAGATAATAATCATCAAACCCCTGCAGTTTCATCAGCGCACGTACCTGCGCGCGTTCGCTGACCGTAATCAGCACTGGGTCCCCATTATTGGCGGCATCAAAAGCCTCATCCGGCGGCAAATCCGGCAGAATGTCCATATTGTTGGAAGCAGCCAGCACAACGGTGCCGTCGCGTTGGACAATGATCGCTTGCGGCATTGACCGCAGAGCTGCTTGCGCGGTGATAAAGTTTTGTGACCGGCGGGTGTCTTCTATAAGCACTTCCGAGGCTCGGGTCAGGTCCCGCGCCATCATCAGCACATCCCGGCGCAAGCCTTCGCGGTGCTCGCTGAGATAGGCGGTGGCTACTGCCGTTGTGTTGTTGATGATGGCTTTGGTACGATTGGAAAACCAGCTGTCGAGACCTCGGTCCAAAGTTACCGTTGCGAATAGTGCAACTAGAATGGCTGGCACCGAAGCGATAACAGCAAACAGCGTGACCAATCGGCTGTGCAATCTGGCGCCGGCACGCTTGGCGCGGCGTGCCCGTCTAAGCGCAATGATTTGCCAGCCAATTATGAAAACCAGGCCTGTGACGATGAAAATATTTGTTGAAAGCAGTGACCAAATAATGACAGGGCTGGGACGCAATGGCGTCAAATTTGACAAGACAAGATAGGTCAAGACTCCTGATACGAGGCCCAAAACGGCGAAAATGACTGAGGAATACCCAACAAGTGTGCCAAGACCAGAGCTGGGGACTTCGTCAAAGCTTGAGCGCACACGCATAATCAAAGAATTAATCGAAGCCATCTCAATACTTCATTGTTTTGCGCCCACCTCACCGAATGACGATAAGCGCGCCTTCAACATTTAATTAAAATAACCTATTGTGTTAGGTCAGACCACTGATTTGTTGCAAGTTAGCAACAGTTTTACCCAGCCCCTCTCCAAAATCGCTCAAAAAACCAATTCGGGCTAATCGTTAGACTCCTGCTCCATAGCCTCAAGCCGAGGAAAAACGCCCGATGGGGCGGGCAATGCGGTCCCCGGCGCAAGCCGATGCTCAGCGCCCAAGTATGTAAAATCGCGGTGTGCCGGATCGACACCCAGATAATCCAGCAATTTTGCTGCTCCTTCAGGCACCACTGGCTGTATCAAGATTGCCGCCTGCCGCACAATTTCGGCCGCACAATAAAGCACTGTGCCCATGCGAGCCGGATCTGTCTTTTTCAGTGACCACGGTTCCGCAGCCGCGAAATAACGATTGGCTTCCGATATCGCATCAAATACCAGCGCAAGATAGTTGTGGATCTCAAATTTTTCCATCGCCGTTTGAGTTGCCGTACCAAGCGCGTCGACCATATCCAGAAGTTCACGGTCTTCGGTATTAAATTCACCGGGGTCAGGAATTTCACCGTCGCAATTTTTGGCAATCATGGAAAGTGAGCGTTGGGCCAGATTGCCCAGATCATTGGCAAGGTCGGCATTCACTCGATTGACAATCGCCGTGTCGGAAAAACTGCCATCACGCCCGAACGGAACCTCGCGCAGGAAAAAATAGCGCACTGGATCAACACCGTAATGCTCGGCAAGCACGAACGGGTCGAGCACATTGCCAAGGGACTTTGACATTTTCTCGCCCTTCACGGTCAAAAATCCATGCGCGAAAATCTGCTCCGGCAGGGGCAGGCCCGCGCTCATCAAAAAGGCCGGCCAGTAAACCGAGTGAAAGCGGGTAATGTCCTTACCGATAATGTGCAAACCCGCCGGCCAGAAGGCGGTGTAAGCGTCGCTATTTGTTTCGGGATATCCGGTCACAGTCAGATAATTGGTTAGCGCATCCATCCAGACATAAATCACATGCTCCGGATCTTCGGGCACCGGTACGCCCCAATCGAAGGCCGTGCGCGATACGGACAAATCTTTTAGTCCGCCCTCAACGAATTTTATGATTTCATTTCGGCAACTATCCGGTTGGATAAAATAAGGATTATTTTTGTATAATTCCAGCAACCGATCTTGATAATCCGACAGGCGAAAGAAATAACTCTCTTCCTCAAGCCACTCTAGCGGCGTACCTTGCGGTGAAATTTTGGCGCCGTCCGAATCTATTTCAACTTCGCTTTCGTTATAAAAGGCCTCGTCACGCACCGAGTACCATCCGGCATAGCTGTCCTTGTAAATGTCACCGTTAGCGGCAACCGCAGTCCAAATAGCCTGCACCGCCGCGTAATGGCGCGACTCCGAAGTGCGAATAAAATCATCGTGACTGCAGGAAAGCCGCCGTGCCATTTCTTCAAAGGCCGGGGTCAGTTCATTGGCTAACGCGCGCGCTGTTTTGCCCTGATCGCGAGCTGTTTGGAACATTTTCTGTCCGTGGTCATCCGTACCAGTGGAAAATAATACGCGGTCGCCCGACAGCCGCCTGAAGCGCGCAATTGCATCCGTCGCTATCACTTCATAGGCATGGCCGATATGCGGCGGCCCGTTCGGATATGAAATGGCCGTGCTGATATAAAAATTCTTTTGCATTGATACCCCTTATGCCGCAATGCAATCACGCAAGCATGTCGCCCATATCGCTGAACCAATCAAGAACAATTTGCTTGCGATCGAGGTTTAGGGCTTCAGCTTGGCGCGCGCCATCATTTATTTTCCCCCACAGCCCCAGCAATGCGTCGGTGCCGACACGCGACACAAACCGCGCGGCCACCTCATCCTCACCGGCGAACACCGATACAATTTTCTGCCCATCAATTTTACCGCGCAGTGCGCGATGCAACCAATTACTCAGCAGATAGCAGAAAACCGGAAAGCTCTTGGCATCTCCGCGCGGCCCGAAGCGGTCTGAAAACCGGTGCAAGCCTTCAATATCCGGACGCGGCAAACCGTCAAGAAGGGATATAAGATCGCGATATAGATCAAACCCGCCCAATTCGGCCAGTGTTAGGGCCATATGCGCGCTACCATCGGCAAGAAAGGCAGCCGCCGCGGATGCTTCCGGTGCCGTTTCAGGGAGGTGGTGTGCAACTATCTGCTCGAGCTGGGCGTTCGCCAGAGGCTTGAAATCAAGCTTTCGACTACGCGATTTGATGGTATCCAACAGCCCGCCCACGCGATGCGATATAAGGAAAAAAATGGATTTCTCTGGCGGCTCTTCGAGAATTTTCAAAAGGCTGTTGAGCGAATATTTGTTCATCTCGTCTAGGCTGTCGATAATGCAAACCCGCCAGTTTCCATCCGCCGAACTGAGCTGGAAAAACGATTTCATGCGTCGAACATCGTCAATGGGAATATCGGTTCGGAACTTGTCCGTGTCTCGATTGTAACCGCGCGCCAGTACAAACAAATCCGGATGCGCCCCGCTATCAATCAGCCGCATGGTGGTCTCGCTTTCTGGCAAGGGCTGTTGCACCGGTGTGTTCGAAGGCGTATCCAACAGCAAATGTCGCGCCGCCTGATACGCAAAGCTCGCCTTGCCGATCCCCCTAATGCCGCTCAACAGCCAGCTATGGTGTAAACGTCCCTGCGCGCGGCTTTGAGTGAAATCGATAAACCCCGCGTCATGCCCCAAAATCTCGCGGGTCAGGCGGGGCGGACGGGCGCCGTCTATATCCGGCAGCTCTTCTATCTCTTCGGCGCGCGACATTGGGCCGTCTCCTTATTTGCCGGAGCCAGCGTCACAATTTAAAACGTCGTCCAAGCTCGGCTTCAATTTGCCCCCAGACATTGTCAAATGTGTCTTCGCCATCAATCAATACGATACGTTGCGGGTTCTCATTTGCAAGCGCCAAAAAGCCATCACGCAAGGTTTGGTGAAAAGCGGCGCCTTTTTTCTCAAAACGCGCAGCCCCGCCTCTTTTCTCAGCGCGTTGCAAACCGGCCTCAGCGCGCACATCAAGCAGAAAAG
>CACNWB010000024.1 GCA_902624095.1 uncultured PS1 clade bacterium | reverse complement strand
CTAACGCCGATTTTCCTGCAAGATCAATCGTTACAATTTCCTGGGCCAAATCATCATCGAGACTTTTCAGAACCAGTTTGTGGAGGGCGCCGTCTACCTGATCGGGTCCCTCAATGTGCGCCATAGGCTTTTTTTCGCTCAGAGCACTTTCCCCATGTAAATGTCATCAAGACATGCGCCAGCTCACGCTGACTCTCGAATGAAAACAAATTTTGCTACAAATTTCAATTAGATTTCAATTTCCGTACTTGCCTCTGTGATGGCGCAAGGCGGAGGACGAAAGCCCGCTCAAAACACCGTCGAGCATGATCCATGCTGGGGCTCGCGCAAAGCGAAAGCTGGCCGCCGCATTTGCCGGCTTGCGCCATGGCGCAAAGCGCATCGCCGCCGGGCTGATACCAGCCTGCAAAGTGCTTCCAGGGCGGGGATAAATCGCCACCGGAATTTCGCTCATCAACTCATCCCAGAACTTCCACTTGTGCAGACCAGCCAGATTATCCGCCCCCATCAGCCAGATAAATCGCACCCCAGGATTGGCCGCTTTTAAACGACGCACCGTGTCGATTGCATATTGAGTGCCGAGCCTTGTTTCTTCGTCGGAAACAAAAATTTTAGGATGTCCGGCCAGTGCCCGACATGTGGCAACGCGCGCCGCGCTGTTTCTCGGAGGATGTTTCTTGAGCGGGTTTTGCGGGCTAACCAACCACCAAATGCGGTCGAGCTGCAGAGCTTTGAGCGCTGTCAGCGACACCAGACGATGACCTGCATGGGGTGGGTCAAAGCTGCCACCGAACAGGCCGACGCTCATGCCCGCCGCGAAATGGTGGCGCGCCGTCACTATTCGGGCCTCACCTGTCCGTCGCCGCGTACGGCATATTTGAAGCTGGTCAACTGTTCCAATCCCACAGGCCCGCGCGCATGAAAACGGCCCGTGGCAATGCCAATCTCGGCACCCATGCCGAACTCGCCTCCATCGGCAAATTGGGTTGAGCAGTTATGCATCACAATAGCGCTGTCGACCTCGTTGAGAAACCGGCTTGCGGCATGGGCATTCGCGGTAATGATGGCGTCGGTATGATTCGAGCCAAATCGCGCAATATGCGCCACAGCCTCGTCAAGGCCGTCGACAACACGCACAGCAATAATGGGCCCCAAAAATTCCTGTCCCCAATCATCATCCGTCGCGGCGCGCACTTGGCTGTTTGTGGCGCATGTTTGGGCACACCCGCGCACTTCGCAACCAGCGTTCATTAGGTCGCCAACAATTGGTGCCAAATGGCTGGCCACGCATGCCTTGTCGACTAAAAGCGTCTCCGCCGCGCCGCAAATGCCGGTGCGTCGCATTTTTGCATTGGTGACAATATTGCGCGCCATGTCGAGGGCGGCATCGCCATGCACGTAGACATGACAAATACCCTCCAGATGGGCAAAAACCGGCACGCGCGCTTCGTCCTGCACGCGCTCGACCAAATTTTTGCCGCCGCGTGGCACAATAACGTCAATATTGCCGCCCAGCCCGCCCAGCATCATGCCAACGGCGGCGCGGTCGTTGCTGGGGACAAGTTGCACGCTGTCTGGGTCAAGTCCTGCTGCCTCCAGCCCGCGCGAAAAACAGGCATGAATGGCCCGCGACGATTGCACAATCTCCGAACTGCCGCGCAAAATCACCGCATTTCCGGCTTTTAGACACAAGGCAGCCGCATCAGCCGTCACATTGGGGCGACTTTCATAAATCACGCCGGTAACACCCAGCGGCACCCGCACACGGGAAATGTCAAGGCCGGAAGGCACCTGCCAGCTGGCAAGCACTGTCCCGACTGGATCGGGCAGGGCAATAATCGCTTCAACCGCATTTGCAATGGCTTCAACGCGCGCCGCATCGAGCATAATGCGGTCAAGGCGCGCCGCGCCAACATTTTGTTTTTCGGCTTCGGCCAGATCGCGCCGATTGGCCTCGATAATGTCACCGGCTACCGCACGCAGTTCATTGGCGGCTTTTTGCAGGCCAGTGTTTTTTTCTTCCGTGTCAGCCGATGCAAGGGTTTGCGCCGCGCTGCGCGCACTGGAACCTATGCTGGACATAATCTCGGCCAGACTTTTTCCGGTGGATTTTTCCGACAGCTGCGTCACCTCATTCCCCTTCCTGGTTCATCACAAGGTCGTCTCTATGAACAATTTCACGGCGTCCGTCAAAGCCCAGCAGACCAATGATTTCCTTGCTAGCGCGTCCAATAATACGGGTCGCGTCGCCTGTGGCATAGGCCGTCAAACCGCGGGCGATCTCACTGCCGTCGCAATCTATAATCTGCACACAATCGCCGCGTTCAAAATCTCCCGACACATTGGTAACACCAATTGGCAAAAGCGATTTTCCGTCGCGCAGAGCGACGGCGGCTCCGGCATCAATATGCAATTGTCCGGCTGTTTGCAATGTGCCAGCAATCCAGTTTTTGCGCGCTGCCAGAGGGTTCTGGGTGGCACGAAACAAGGTCGCGCGGCCTGTTTCGTGCAGGCGCAAAAGCGGATGGGGCCCGCGCCCATCCGTCAAAATCATGTGGCACCCGGCTTGCATGGCAATTTGTGCGGCCTGCAATTTCGTCACCATGCCGCCGGAGCCGATAACACTGCCTGCGCCGCCGGCCATGGACAGCAAATCATCGTTCACATCCGTTACCACGCGGATGAGGTCGGCATTTTCATCCGTCTCTGGCGCGGCGGTATAAAACCCGTCAACATCTGAAAGCAGAATGAGGCAATCCGCTGACATCATGCTGGCAACGCGCGCAGCCAACCGGTCATTGTCGCCATAGCGCAATTCTTGTGTAGCCACCGTGTCGTTTTCATTGATGACGGGCACTGTGCCCATATCCAACAAGGCCTGCAAGGTGCGGCGCGCATTCAGATAGCGTCGGCGCTGTTCGGTGTCATCAGGGGTCAAAAGAATCTGGGCGGCCTTCAGCCCCTTATCGGCGAGACAATCCTGCCAGCCCTTCGTCAGCGCGATTTGTCCAATGGCGGCGGCGGCTTGGCTTTGCTCCAGTGTTAGTGTCTGGCGGTGGAGGCCTGCGCCGGCACTGCCAAGCGCGACCGCGCCGGATGTCACGACCATTATTTGCTGGCCGCGCGCGCTGGCGGTTTTAATCTCTTCGGCCAGCCCAGTCAGCCATTGCTTATCCAGCACGCCATCGCGAATAAGCAGTGAAGACCCGACCTTGATAACCACGCGTTTTGCGGCATTTATCTCGTTTTGCATGGCCACTAGCTTCTTTCGAGCGGGTGCCAGCCCGCAGATTGTTGCATGGCCGAACCAGCCGCTTTTGCAGGCGTTTCGGCTTCTCCACTGCGTATGCAATTGAGCAAAATATCGCATAATTGGTCGATATTCTCGCCGCTTATGGCAGAAATGAAAATCGGTGCGATTTCCGTCTCGCTTTCCAGTTGATGTTGCTTTTCTTTGCGCAAATTTTTGTCCAGCGCATCGCATTTGGTCAGGGCGATTACTTCGCGGCGTCCGTCCAGATCAGCGCTATAGGCTGCCAGCTCTTGGCGGATGGTACGATAGTCGGCGATAATATCGTCTTGGGTTGCATCCACCAGATGTAACAGCGCGGTGCAGCGTTCAATATGACCCAAAAATCGGTGGCCCAAACCAGCGCCGTCGCTGGCACCGGCAATCAGGCCCGGAATATCGGCCATGACAAATTCGTGCCCGCGGGCAACGACAACGCCCAGATTAGGGTGCAGGGTGGTAAATGGATAATCAGCAATTTTCGGGCGCGCGCGGCTAACACTGGCAAGCAGTGTTGATTTGCCCGCATTGGGCAATCCCAAAAGGCCGATATCGGCAATCAGCTTTAACCGCAACCAGAGCCAGGCGTCCCGCCCTTCATGCCCAGGATTGGCATGGCGCGGTGCGCGATTGACTGGCCCTTTGAAACGGGTATTGCCAAAACCGCCATTGCCGCCACGCGCCAGCACAATGCGTTGTCCGATCTCGGTCAGATCGGCAAGCAGGGTTTCATTGTCCTCGGCAAAAATTTGTGTGCCAATGGGTACGCGCAAAATCTTGTCGGCGCCGTTGGCACCGGTGCGGTTGCGCCCCATGCCATGGTTGCCGGTGCCGGCTTTGAAATGTTGTTGGTAGCGATAGTCGATCAGCGTGTTTAGCCCGCCTACGCATTCGGCAATGACATCGCCACCGCTGCCACCATCGCCGCCATCGGGTCCGCCAAATTCGACATATTTTTCGCGCCGAAAACTGACGCAGCCCGCGCCGCCGTCTCCTGAACGGATATAAACTTTTGCCTGATCAAGAAATTTCATGGCGGTACGTCATCCTGTGTCGATCCGGAAAACCCGATAACATCCTGAATCTAGTGTTTTATCTCAACCGTTGGAAGTAAAAAGCAGATGCCCTGCATCGTTCTGATACATACCCAAATAAAATGGGAGATGGCCGACCATCTCCCATTTGCCTCAAAATGCCCCTCCGGGCCACAGGGTTTCGTTATTCGGCTGCTTCTACTGCTGGCAGAACCGAGACGACCGTACGACCGCCTTTTTTCTCAGAAAACGATACATTGCCTTCGACAACGGCAAAAATTGTGTGGTCTTTGCCAATGCCAACATTGTCGCCCGGATGCCATTTCGTGCCGCGTTGGCGAATGATGATATTTCCGGGAATGACATGCTCGCCGCCAAATTTCTTGACACCAAGCCGCCGGCCCGCGCTGTCGCGACCATTGCGTGAAGAACCGCCTGCCTTTTTATGAGCCATGAGTTCTACTCCTCGTTTTTATCTTCCGTTTCGGCCTTGGCAGCTTTTGCCTTTGCTTTGGCCGCCGCTTTCGCCGCAATACTGGTAATTTTCAAAACCGTGTGATGCTGGCGGTGGCCTTTTGTACGGTGATAATTTTTGCGGCGCTTGAATTTAATCACCGTCACCTTGTCGGCACGTGTTTGCTCAACCACTTCGGCCACAACGCTTGCGCCGCTTACGGTCGGCGCACCGATTTTCGGCGCTTTTCCGTCTTCGCCCAGCAGCAAAACTTCGTCAAACTTGACCTTGTCGCCAACTTTACCTTCAAGGCGCTCAATCTCGATCACGTCATCTTTGCTGACACGATATTGTTTTCCGCCTGTCCGAATCACTGCGTACATCGCCCGATTCCAATCAAAATTTCATCATAACAAATTTCACACGCGACGGGGCCCCGCGCCGTTTGCGCTTGAGCCGCGAATATACAAAGAAAGTCCCTCAAGTCAAGGGGCAACACCCGCAGAACCAGACTGGATCACATCAAGGGACAAGAGGCGCGTTTTGGCACGCCTGTCCGGGTGCCGGTTCAGGTGTTCGGATTTATTATCACGCGCCCTACCAGTGCGCGGTCTTCCATCAAAGAAAATGCCTTACGCCACTTCGACAGCGGCAATTCGGCATGTACATAAGGTCTTATGGCACCGCTGTCGGCCAATTCCCAAATAGCTTCCAAATTGTCGCGGCCGGCATCGGGGTCGCGGCGTCCATATTCGCCGGCGCGCACACCAACAACAGAAAAACCTTTAATAAGTGGCATGTTAACCGGAATTGTCGGTATCCGCCCCGAAGCAAAGCCCACCACGAGCAGGCGACCGCCCCAGGCGATGCAGCGTACGCTTTCGTCGAAAACATCCCCGCCGACGGGGTCGTAAATTACATCTGCGCCGCCGCCGGTAATTTCCTTTACCGCTTCGCGAAAGCCGCCCTCAGGGTCAAGCACCACATCGGGCGCATAATGGGTTTCTATGAGGTGGCGTTTTTCAGCCGTTGAGGCCACAGCAATGACCCGTGCGCCCAAATGCTTTGCGAGATCGACCGCGGCCAGCCCCACACCGCCCGCCGCGCCATGCACCAGAACCCAGTCGCCGCGTTGCACATGGCCGCGACACACCAGCGACACATAAGCCGTCAAATAGGCAGAACCGGTGGCCGCAGCGGTAGCAAAATCCATGGATTTTGGTATGGCGCGTAAATTGGCGGCGGGAAAAACGCCCATTTCGGCCAGCCCGCCGCCCAAAGCCCCGCCGACAACAGTGTCGCCGATTTTGAAATCTGTGATATTTTCGCCGAGCGCCGTCACCTCGCCCGCCATTTCGGTGCCCGGCGTAAACGGCAAGTCCGGCTTGTGCTGATAGCCGCCATGGGTCATAAGCAAATCGGGAAAGCCCAGCGCAGCTGCCCTGATTTTTACCTGTACCTCGCTTGCGCGGGGGGCGGGCTTAGGAAGGTCGTCGGCCAGGCGGCAGCCGCCAAAGTGGGGCAGGAGTTCTTCAACCAAAAGTGCGCGCATCAGTGTTTACCTCACGATAACCCTACCCCGCTTGGGGCCTCATCAAAGTAATTAAATAAACCATAGACGACCAAGCCAAGGGCTATGGCCAAACCAGCCAAATAAATCTGTTTGCTCTCAGATGGTTGCGGTTGCAGGGTCAGTCGTCTGTAAATCGAATAGCCGCCAAAGGTAATAAAGATGACGGTGGATAACAGGTCGCCATTTGCCAGCAGGTGGAGAAACGCCCAGAAGGCGACACCCGTCAACATAGGATGCTTAATGTGCCGTCCGATATTGCCGGGAATATTCTCTGCAACAATCAATATAGTTGCAATCGGCACTAGATAGCTCGCCAATGCATATGATGCCGCCAAAGGAATCCAAACCTGCTGATAACTTGTTTGCTGAAATCCCATGACAATCAGTATCAAGCTGATGACCGACAAAACGGTGACCAGCCCCATGTAGGCAGGTTGACCGTCAATTGCTTCTACTCTAGCGCGAAGCCCAAATGTGGAAATCATGTGGCTGGCCAGAAAAAGAATGCTGCCCAAAATTAAAAGTGTCATAACAACCCCGCTTATTCAGACTGGCAGTTTTTAAGCCCGATATTATGAATTGCCCGCTCAGGATAGCTCACTGCCCGACAAAGTCTATTATCAAGCGTTAATTTGGGCGGGTTTTGTTGCGACAGGCGCTTGGCGGAGAGAGAGGGATTCGAACCCTCGGTACACTTGCGCGCACAACGGTTTTCGAGACCGCCCCGTTCAACCACTCCGGCACCTCTCCGTCTCGATACAAGCCGTTTTACAAAACTTTGACAGGCAGGTTCAAGCGAAACCCGCGCTTGTGCCCCTTCACCCCTTGCGCTTTAATCAAAACGAAGGGAGATTTCACATGACTTATTGGCTGTGGATGAGTGCTGGGTGTGTGGCTTTGGCTGCCACGGTTTTCCACGGCATTTGGGGACGCAAAATATATCTCGGTAATATAAATGCGGCCGAGATTGAAGACACAACCAAGTCGCTTTCTGCTGTTTCGTGGGATGCGTTTAGCGTTCAGCTTCTGGTGAGTTCGCTGACGTTGTTCTACGTTGCCAACAACCTGGATACCGCGCTTATAGCGGTGCCGATTATAATTATGAGCTTTTTGGGGGCAGGAGTTTTTATCGGGCTCTATGTAACGGGCCATAAAAACCTCATTTCCCTGCCTGGCGCCTACTTGCTGCTGGCTATTGGCGGTCTGGGCTGGGCAGCACTATAGACCCGAAAGACCGCGCGCGGCATTTTTTCAGCTTGATGTGATCGGTTCGGGTTGTATATCGTCCTCACATAAAGTTCGAGGGAGAAACCCCATGCAAACGCTTTCTGACATAATCGAAGCGGAAGATAACAGCTACCGTCCACCGCATATTAAATATGAAACACCGGACGGTTTTGACCTGATGGATTTGATGGCTTTTGCTGAGAACGGCCAACCCTACGAGTGGTTCCATAAATTGCGCGCCCAGGCCCCAGTCGCCTGGTGGCAGCCACCGGAGAATACAGATGTGGCCGGTTTCTGGTCGCTGACGCGCCATGAGGATGTCAAAAAATGCGACCTTGACGCCAAAAGATTTTCCTCCGGCACCGGCGGCATTTTGATGGGATATAGCGAAAAAGCAGCGGGGCCGAAGCGCCTGCGTTCGGCGGCACTGAACTCCATGATTAATATGGATCAGCCGTTTCATATTCCGCTGCGTATGGCGCATCGGCCGTTTTTCACACCCGATTATATTGCCCGCCTGGGAGTGAGCGTTGAGCGGGAGGTCGACCGCCTCCTCGACAAAATGGAAGCCAAGGCGCGCAAAAACGACGGAAAGGTCGATCTGGTGACAAATTTTTCCGAATGGTTACCCATGTTCACCTTGTGCGAAATGCTGGGCATTGATGAAAAAGATCGCCCGAAAATCGTGCGCTGGATGCATTATCTGGAAATTTCGCAATACATCGTCACCGACCCAGACGCTAAAGTGACCCCGCTTTTCATCATGAAATTTCTTTGGAATATCCGGCAGATGTTTCGCTACGGCCAGAAAGTTTTGCAAGACCGCCGCCGCAATCCGCGCGACGATCTTTTGACCGTTATCGCCACCACGGAGGTCGACGGCGAGCCGATGAACCAGTCCTATCTCGACGGCTCATGGCTGTTGATTATTTTTGCCGGCAATGACACGACCCGTAATTCGCTATCGGGCACAATGCGTCTTTTGACCCAGTTTCAAGACCAAAAACAAATGCTGCTGGACGACCCGAATTTGGTGCCGAAAATGGTGCCAGAAGCCTTGAGGCTGGTTTCGCCGGTTATGTATATGCGCCGCACCGCGCTGGCTGAATCTGAGTTCTCCGGCCAGCAAATTATGCCTGGCGAAAAAGTCGTAATGTATTACGGCGCGGCCAATCGCGACCCTGATGTGTTTGTCGACCCCGACCGCATGGACATGCACCGCAACAATGTCGAGGATCATCTTGCCTTCGGCACCGGCCCGCATGTATGCCTCGGCCAGCGCATTGCCAATATGCAGCTTGAAACCGCCTATCGGCGCATGCTTGACCGCTTTCCGAATATTGCGTGGACAGGCAATCAGCGCCATGCGCCGAATAATTTCGTAAACGCTATTTCGCATCTGGAAGTCGATATGGGCTTGAACTAGGCCCCCTAAACTTTTTTGTAAACCTGTGCGCCGCCAAAGCGGAACTCAGTTGATTTTTTGGCCATGCCCGCTTTCAGCGCTTCTTCCGGTTCCATGTTCAGTTTGGCGGCATAGTCGCGCACATCTTGGGTGATTTTCATCGAGCAAAAATGCGGGCCGCACATCGAGCAGAAATGCGCCACTTTCATGGATTGCTTCGGGAGGGTTTCATCGTGGTATTCGCGCGCCGTATCTGGGTCGAGTGCGAGGTTGAACTGGTCTTCCCAACGAAACTCAAAACGCGCCTTTGAAAGTGCATTGTCTCGGATTTGGGCGCCGGGATGGCCTTTGGCGAGGTCGGCGGCATGGGCGGCCAGCTTGTAGGTGATGATGCCGTCTTTGACGTCCTTCTTGTTGGGCAGGCCCAGATGTTCCTTTGGTGTTACATAGCACAGCATGGCCGTGCCGTACCAACCGATCTGCGCCGCGCCGATAGCCGAGGTGATGTGGTCATAGCCCGGCGCAATGTCCGTGGTCAGCGGCCCCAGCGTGTAGAAAGGCGCTTCGTCGCACCAGTCCAACTGCTTGTCCATATTTTCCTTGATGAGTTGCATCGGCACATGGCCGGGCCCTTCGATCATCACCTGCACATCGTGTTTCCAGGCTATTTGGGTCAGCTCGCCCAAAGTCTCCAGCTCGCCGAGCTGGGCTTTGTCATTGGCATCCCAAACCGAGCCGGGGCGCAAGCCGTCACCTAGTGAAAACGAAACATCGTAGGCCTTCATGATCTCGCAAATTTTTTCAAAATTTGTATAGAGAAAACTTTCGCTATGGTGCGACAGGCACCATTTCGCCATGATCGACCCGCCGCGCGACACAATGCCGGTCATACGTTCAGCTGTCAGCGGCACATAACGCAACAGCACGCCGGCATGGATGGTGAAATAATCCACCCCCTGTTCGGCCTGTTCGATGAGAGTGTCGCGGAAAATTTCCCAGGTGAGTTCTTCCGCCTTGCCGTCGACTTTTTCAAGCGCCTGATAAATTGGCACCGTGCCAACGGGTACGGGCGCATTGCGGATGATCCATTCTCGGGTTTCGTGAATATGTTTTCCGGTCGAAAGATCCATAATCGTGTCGGCGCCCCAACGAATGCCCCACGTCATTTTGTCAACCTCTTCGCCGATCGAGGAAGAAACTGCTGAATTGCCAATATTGCCGTTGATTTTGACCAGAAAATTGCGGCCAATAATCATTGGTTCGCTCTCGGGATGGTTGATATTGGCAGGAATGATTGCCCGTCCGCGCGCCACTTCATCGCGCACAAACTCCGGCGTGATTTCGTTTTGCAGTGCTGCCCCGAAACTTTCGCCCTTATGCTGGCGCGTCATCATCGCCGCCATGCGCGCGCCTCGTTCACCAGTTGCTGCGAGGCTTTCCAGATATGCCGCGCGGTTCTGATTCTCGCGAATAGCTATAAACTCCATTTCCGGCGTGACGACGCCCTTGCGGGCATAGTGCATTTGGCTGACATTTTGACCGGGCTTGGCGCGGCGTGGCGTGCGGTGCAGATCAAAACGCAAGGCCTCTAGTTTTTCATCCTCAAGCCGTAGCTTGCCATAATAGCTGGTTGGTCCGTCTAGCAATTCAGTGTCATTGCGTTCTGCAATCCAGTCAGCGCGTAGCGCGTTTAAACCTGCGCGGATATCTATTTCGGCATTGGGGTCGGTATAGGGGCCAGATGTATCGTAAACGAATATTGGCGGATTTTCCTCGCCCCCCATGTCGGTGGGGGTGACGGCCTGACTAATTTTGCGCATCGGCACCTTAATATCGTCGCGCGAACCGGTGACATGAACCTTCTCGCTATTGGGAAGGGGCGCGACCGAATGAATATCGACACGGGCGTGTTTTGCCGAAAAAGTTTCGCGGGATTTGGTTTGCGACATTGTCTCATCCTCCGCCCCTACGGGCATAATAAGCTCCGCCCTTTTGGGGCGGCAGGAGGCCGAACAGACAAGTGCGGGGTGCAACTTCCGGCACTCCCTGCAGCGGCATGATCCGTGAACAGGTTCGAAGGGTATCATCTCACCGGCTGCTACCGGACCCCTGTGCATAGCTTAACAGTAGGCGAGGTTTGCCGTGACCACAAGTCCTTGGGTCACATGAGATGAGCAATATTCGCTGGACAACATGTCCCGAGATTTTTCCAAGGCAGCGAATTTAGTGCGCCAAAAGGCTTGCATCGCAGGCACGGGCATTGGTACGCTAAGTTAAATGACGAGGGTGTCACGTTTTATTTGATGTGCATAGGAGCAGCATAATGAGCGAAGCAATTAAACAGACCACAACGGCTGCCGAAGACTACGCTTACTCGACACCAATTGATGAATTGGACGTGTCCAATCCACATCTTTGGCCGGACGAGGAATATTGGCCAATATTTGAGCGTCTCCGCAATGAAGATCCGCTGCACTACTGCCCAAAGGCTTGGGAAAGCCCATATCGTTTGAACGAAGAGCGGGGCGTTGGCGCTTACTGGTCAGTAACTCGATACGATGACATTATGGCAATTGATACTAACCACCAGGTTTTCTCATCTGAGCCAATCATTGTGCTGCCTGACCCGGACGAAGATTTTACGCTTCCAATGTTCATCGCAATGGATCCGCCAAAGCACGACATTCAAAGAAAGACAGTAGCTCCGCTGGTTTCGCCGCAAAATCTGCAGCGAATGTCCAGCCTGATTCGTGAACGCACATGCATGGTGCTGGATAGCCTGCCGATCAATGAAGAATTCGACTGGGTGGAGAAAGTCTCTGTCGAGCTGACAACTATGATGCTTGCTACGCTTTTTGACTTTCCTTTCGAAGAAAGAATGAAGTTGAAGAGGTGGTCTGATGTTTCGACTGCTGGACCAGAGTCCGGGATTGTCGAGAGTGAAGAGCAGAGAAGAGCGGAGCTTTATGAGTGTCTTGAGTACTTCACCAATCTTTGGAACGAGAGAGTAAATGGTCCGCCAAACTTCGATCTGATTTCGATGCTTGCGCAAGGCGAGGAAACCAAAAATATGGATCCGCTCGAGTACCTCGGAAATCTGGTACTGCTAATAGTCGGGGGTAATGACACCACAAGGAATTCGATGACGGCAAGCATATATGGAACTAATAAATTTCCCTCAGAATGGGAAAAGCTGAGATCTGACCGTGATCTTATCCCGAATGCTGTGGCAGAAATTATTAGATGGCAGACGCCGCTTGCCTATATGCGCCGCACCGCCCTGGAAGATTACGAAATGCACGGCAAAACCATCAAAAAAGGCGATAAAATCGCTATGTGGTATGTCTCTGGGAATAGAGATGAACGTAAGTTTGAGCGTCCGAACGAGTTAATCGTCGACCGCAAGAATGCGCGCAATCATATTTCGTTTGGGTTCGGGATTCACCGTTGCTATGGCAATCGGCTGGCGGAACTGCAACTACAGATTCTATGGGATGAAATGCTGAAACGCTTCAAGAAAGTTGAAGTTGTTAATGAGCCGGGCAGGAATCTTTCGTCCTTTGTTAAG
>CACNWB010000023.1 GCA_902624095.1 uncultured PS1 clade bacterium | reverse complement strand
TTGACGGAACCTTTGGTGCATTCTGGTCAGAATTAGAGCTCAAAGAACGAAATGACTTTATCTACACGGGCAGTGTCGGTCGGTTTGCTGACATTTATTCTGTTAATACTCCGGGCACATCGACCACGGCACCCTATCCTACAGGGGGTATTTGGCGAAATGACATTACGAGAACTGACGAGCAAACTGGCGTTTTCGGTGAATTGAACTTTGAATTAGTTCCGGACCTTTGGTCCCTATCGCTGGGCACGCGCTATTACGATGTCGAAGTTGACCTAACTGGAAGTGCTCGTGGCGGTTTCGGTTCGAAAGATAACAATGGTGATGGAGTTACGCCAGCTCCGGTTCTAAACCCCGCAGACAACAATCTGACTACATTGTTCAGTGAATCCGGCGCGGGCCCCGACAAGGCAACGGCAGACGGTTGGATCCCGAAAGTTAGTCTTTCCTATACACCCAGTGAAAATAAGCTTTTCTATGCTACCTACTCAGAAGGCTTCCGCCCTGGAATTTTAAACCGACCTGGTGGGAGAGTGGCAGGAAACTATACTGTGCCGTATGCTGTGGCAACCGATGAAGTTAACAACCACGAGTTCGGCTGGAAATTAACGTCAGACGATCGTCGCTTCCGTTTCAATGCAAATGCTTTCTTTGTGGAAATTGAGAAATTGCAAACCACAATCTTCGACCCCAGCATCGCAAATTTGTTTTTCTCGGAAAATGCAGTCGATGCCGAAGTCTACGGGTTTGAAGGTGAGTTTACATATCTGCCGCCAAACTTAGAAGGCCTGACCCTAACTGGTGCATTTTCCTTCCTCGACTCAGAAGTCAAAGAAGTTTTGGTGCCAACTAACGATGTGGAAAATGGTGTTTCGTTAGCTTACGCGCCTGACTTCCAGTTGAACTTCCGTGCTCGCTATGAATGGGGGCTAGGTAATGGCATGCAGGCACACTTCATGCCATCCCTAATATACTCCGATAAGCAATATAGCGATATCATAACGATCAACCGTGACGAGATTGACAGCTACACACTTGTTAATCTGAGCGCTGGGATTTCCAATGACATCTGGTCAGGCGAGTTTTTTATCGACAATGTGACAGACGAATATGCTGAAACGGCCAGAAATTTTGTGAACGATGTAGAACGCATTACGCCAGCACGTCCGTTGACTTTCGGGTTACGCTTCGCGCGAAATTTTTAATCGCGACAAACTAGGGAAGCAATGCAAACTGGGCAGGCTTGGAATGTTCAAAGCTTGATGGAGGCGGGAGACTTCCCCGCCGCCGCCAGGATGTTGGCTGACCAACTCGCCGCACTTGACGCTGACCAGTCCTTGCAAAACGACTCAAGCACTGACGCAAGAGCCTCGACAAAGATCTCAGACACCAAACGCGCGCGCACTGAGGCGCTTTATCTGAGTGCCGTGTGCGCGCGGTATCAGAACGACCACTCCGCGGCACGAAGCTTTGTGCAAAAGCTGTTTGATATCGAGCCGTTTTTCGGGCGGGGTTTTTTGGAAGAAGCCCATATTTGCCGCGCCGAGGGAAAAGCGCGCGAAGCATTAAGCAACTATCAGCGCGCCAGCGAAGCCAACCCAGCAATTCTGGCCGCCTGGCGCGAGCAGATAAAAATTCTTGAAGCTAGCGACCAGCCGGCAATGGCAGCGCATGCCCGAAGCGAACTCAATTATTACGAAAGCCTGCCGGAGATTGTGTTACGCGCCCATGCACTGCTCAATGAAGGGCGCTTGCTGAAAGCAGAAGAACTTGTGAAAGACTTTTTAATGGGAGCCCCTCGCGATATCGACGCCATGCGCCTTTTAGCAGACATTTCATCCCGCGTCGGGGCTTATGATGAAGCCGAATATTTGCTGGAAAGTGCCTTGCTGTTTGCTCCAGACAATCGGCGCCTGATGAAGGACTATGTCTTGTTGATGCGCAAACAACAAAAATTCGCCAAGTCGTTAAATATGTGCACCAAGCTTGTGGCGCTGGATCCTCAAGACGCGAGCGCGCTATTTCAGCAAACTATTGAACACATGCAACACGGACAAAATCAAGCCGCCATAGAAGGAATCGAGGCGCTGTTGGCTAAAGAACCCAACAATCCAGCCTTTTTACTGTTGCGCGGGCATATAGAAAAAGCGCTGGGCCGACAAGATACGGCAATTGCCGCCTATCAACGCGCCATTTCCGTTCGCAATGACAATGGGCAAGCGTTTTATGCGCTTGCCAATTTGAAAACCTACTCATTTTCCGATGATGAGATAATTGTTATGGAGGCGCTGCTGGAAGACGGTCGCTGCGCGCTCGATGACCAGACTCACCTGAATTTTGCGCTAGCAGCGGCGTATGAAAAAGCCGGAGATATTGACAGAGCCTTCGCCCATTATGGAGAGGGCAACCGCAAGAAAAAAGCCCAGAGCCGTTACACCAGCGCGGTAATGCACACAGAGCTGCAACGCCAGAAGGAATTTTGCACGCCCGCTCTTTTCGCCGCCCAAGGAGGCAAAGGCTGTCCGGCGTCCGACCCGATTTTTATCGTTGGCCTACCGCGCGCCGGCTCTACCCTCATCGAACAAATCCTCGCCTCCCATAGCCAGATTGATGGCACACTGGAATTGCCGAACATTCTGAGTCTCTCGCGTGCCCTGCAAAATGCTTCTCGCAAAACGACGGCCCGCACCTACCCCGCCAATTTGCACGATTTGAGCGGCAAAGAATTTTATGCTTATGGCAAGGCCTTTATTGAGGACACAATCATGCACCGGCAAGGGGCTGCGTATTTTACCGATAAAATGCCTAACAATTTTCGTCATATCGGTCTCATCAACCTGATTTTGCCCAATGCTAAAATCATTGATGCGCGTCGCGACCCGATGGATTGTTGTTTTTCCTGCTTCAAGCAACTTTTTGCTCAAGGGCAAGAATTTACGTATGGCTTAGAAGAAATCGGTCGCTATTACACCGATTATGTGGCGCTGATGGACCATTGGCATGCCGTTTTGCCCGGCAAGGTTTTACATGTGCAGCACGAAGACGTTCTGGATGATTTGGAGGCCCAAGTCGGTCGCATGCTGAATTATCTGGGCCTGCCGTTTGAGCAAGCCTGTCTTAATTTTCATACCACCGAGCGTGCCGTGCGCACAGCCAGTTCGGCGCAAGTACGCCAACCGCTCAATCGCAGCGGCGTCGGCGCGTGGCGTCCGTTCGAAACTCATCTGGATCCATTAAAAAAAGCGCTTGGCGTGCATTATGATGCAGACCGCTATCAATAGGAAGATCGCATGAGTAAAATCAACATAGATGGCGAATACAAACCGGGTCGAGATAATATCCAGTTCTCTGGCTTCGACTTCCATAATCCGGTGTTCCCGTTTTCGGCCGTGGTGGCGGTGCTGGTCTCGGCGTTGGTGCTTCTTATGCCCGGCCCCGCCTCAGAAGTTTTGCTGGCGCTGCGCAATCAATTGATGAGCGGTTTTGACTGGTTTTTTTCCGCCTCGGTCAGTCTCATTACTCTGTTAATCATCGCCTTATGTGTGTCGCCCATGGGGCGCTTGCGGCTGGGTGGGGCTTTGGCCAAACCGCAATTCGGCTACGTCTCTTGGGTTTGCATGTTGTTCTCTGCCGGTGTAGGCATCGGCATGACATTTTACGGTGCGGCCGAACCGCTGGCTTATTATACTGGCTGGTACGGCACGCCGTTTAATGTCCCCGCCAATAGCGTGGCGGCGGAAAATCTCGCACTCGGTGCGACCTTGTTTAACTGGGGCATAGGTCCATGGTCGATTTATGCGCTTGTCGGGTTAGGCATTGGTTATTTCGCTATGAATAAGGGCTTGCCTATGGTGCCTCGCAGCGTTTTGTATCCGGTATTCGGACATCACACATGGGACTGGCCCGGCCATATTGTCGATATACTGGCTATTTTGGCGACCGTGTTCGGACTTGCGACTTCGCTGGGGCTGGGTGCGCAGCAGGCGGCTTCGGGCTTAAGCTTTTTGCTCGGCATTGAGAGCGGTCTGCCGACACAAATCGTCTTTATTATTCTCATCGCCATTGTCACTGTCATTTCGGTAGTTCGCGGGCTGGATCGCGGTATTCGATTACTGTCTAATTTTACTATGGCGCTGGCCCTCGTTTTGCTTAGCTTTCTTTTGCTCACTGGCCCGACAGCCAAGATTTTCATCAGCTACGGCGAGGCTCTGGCGCAATATTCCAGCGCCTATTTGCCGTTGAGCAATTTCATAGGCCGCGAGGATACCACTTATTTTCATGGCTGGACGATTTTCTATTGGGCGTGGTGGATTAGCTGGTCACCTTTTGTGGGTCTGTTTTTAGCTCGCATTTCGTTCGGTCGAACGGTGCGCGAATTCATCACCGTGACGCTTTTGGCGCCTTTGACAATAGCGACAATTTGGTTTTCTTCCTTTGGCACTGCGGCGATTGAGCAAGCCAAATCAGGGGTTGGTGCGCTTTCCAATGGCATTGGTGACGTTTCATTAGTTCTATTTCAATTGTTTGAAGCTCTTCCCATGGGCGAATTGGCCAGCCTCGTCGGCCTATTCCTGCTGGTGGTATTTTTCGTCACCTCGTCAGATAGCGGCGCATTGGTCATTGATGGCGTGGCGGCCGGAGGTATTGACGATACGCCACTCAAACAGCGCGTCTTTTGGGCCTGTATAATTTCACTTTTTGCCATTGTGCTGCTGGTCGGCGGCGGCGCCAAAGTGCTCGACAGCCTGCAGGCTTGGACGCTTATGGCCGCTTTGCCGTTTACGATTGTTTTGTTCATCACTGCTTATGCGCTGGTCAAAGCCATGTGGGCTGACTTACAATCGCCGCTTGAAGACAAAAAGGGGTGAGCAAGAAGTGCCCAAGAGCAAAAAATGAGTTTTCGAACCGAAGAGGCGCTCATTGCGCTGAGGCAGATCTCACGCGCCACAGCGTCCGACTCGCGGAAATTGGCTAAAGAAAGCGGTCTTGCCGTTTCACAATTGCTGACGCTGCAAGAGATCTCCCGTGCAGGAGCGATAAGCCCTTCAAGATTGGCAGAGCAAGTATCGCTGTCGCGCGGTACCATGACTATAATGTTGCGCAAGCTAGAAGCACTGGGCATGATTAGCCGGGCTGCGGATCAACATGATAAGCGCAGTTATTTTGTCACCCTTAGTAAAAAAGGTAGTGCAGCGCTTGCTGGTGCGCCGACCTTATTGCACGAGGTTTTTTCATCACGCTTTGCAAGATTAGAAAACTGGGAGCAGGCCCAAATTATCTCAGCATTAGAGCGCGTTGCGATGATGCTTGAGGCTGACGCGATTGAAGCGGCACCGATTTTAGATGCATCCGAAGAATTGGGTAGCTTACCACCAATAAATATTTAAGCGGGCAAATATCTCGCAAAAAGCACACCATTGCGTCGCCGCTGGCTTGTAACGGTTCTGTTTGTTGGCGTCACTGGTGAGACCTGAAATTGGGCACTTTGCTTGCTAGACCATATGGATGACTACAAGCAGGATTTGCAAACGGTTTAGAAAGTACTAACCTATTAATACTATTGAGGTTTAAGGCTTGAATGAGACCTTGGGTAGGCATCGAACCCATCCCCAGTGCGCCAATTCGTTTACACGTTTGCCAGCCTGCCATTCCATCAAGTAAAAGCCTCTTATGCTTTTTTCCTGAATTTAGCCACTGGAGATTGCAAATCATTATCATTATGGGTTAATAACTTAATCATCATTGTGAGTTAGTAAATTAATTGCGTCTTACTGATTGGTGGATCGCCTATCCGAAACCGTCGTAAGTCAGCTTTTTTTGGGGTACAATAATTGGCATTTCGGAATGATCTCAATTGGGTTTTGCCTCTTAGAACCCCCTACTTCGATGTTTTTTTCGAAACCGTAACGTTGGCGGGTTACCCGTTGTTTCTGATAATGTTTTTATGCTTTGGCTATTTTGCCCTTGGCTCGAAGCGATTTTTTCATACGGCCATGCTGTTAATGGCGGCCGGGTTGTTAAATAGTTGGCTAAAAGATTTTGGTCAAGATCCGCGTCCCGCTGCGGTCTACGCCCTCGACGGGCGGGTTGGCGACAGCTATGGCTGGCCAAGTGGCCATTCGCAAATTGCCGTGGTCCTTTGGGGTTATTTAGCGTACACGCTGAGAGCAAAATGGGCTTACACGGTCGCTGGGCTTATCATCTGCTTGCAAGGTTTTTCGCGCATGTATTTGGGCGTGCACGATCTGGGTGATGTAGCGGCTGGTTTCGTTTTTGGCGTGTTTTGCCTGGCAGCTTATATAGCGGTCGAGCAGAATCCAAAAAGCAGCGCGCATCTTGGCGCCCTGTCCGGCTTCCAAATGCTTGGTATACTGCTCGCCTTGCATCTTGTCTATGTGATAATTTATCCTGTGCATGTGGGTCATGAGGCACCCTACTGGTTCATGGGTGCAATGAGCGGCTGGCTGATCGGGCGTTATGCGCGCGGCCATGAGGAAGTTTCCATGCCCGAAATTTTCGTATGGAGGGCGCTGACGGCGACGCTGCTGACTGGAGTTTCGTTTGTTTTGCTTGCCGTGTTTAGCCGTTTGCCGGGCTATTTGGGAGAAGATGATCCCTGGGTGCATTATGGATGTGGCGCAATGTTTGGAATTGTAATTACCGGTTTACTCCCACTTTTGCTGGCCCAGGCAGATCAATTATCTGACAAAAAAGCAGTTGAGCCGTCTTGAAAATGGAAGGTGAAGAGACGGGTGGCGCAATGATTAACTTTGAAAAGTGGCCGGTCTGTTTTCAAGAAAATGAAGTTTGTAGCGTGATACCGAGAATAACATTTTG
Source organism: uncultured PS1 clade bacterium (assembly GCA_902624095.1). GTDB lineage: Bacteria > Pseudomonadota > Alphaproteobacteria > RS24 > RS24 > UBA7378. The sequence goes on along the minus strand of CACNWB010000023.1, from coordinate 13,093 downwards.
ACAATTAGGTTTAAAAACCTTCCGCATTTTCACCCCTAGGAGGCCTTTATGCGATATTTTTTTTCTGGCAGCGTGTTGGTTGCGTTGGCCATGGTGAGCGGCGGAACTCTGGCGCAAAATCTGGGCGATATTCAAACAAGTGTTGAAGCCAACGCCCGGGACGGCGTGTCTTCGCAGGCACGTGTTGACGCGCTGGACGATCAGACCGATGAGCTAACACGCGAATATCGTGCGGCTTTGAAGCAATTGGCATCTTTGCGCGAATATAACGCCCAGCTGGAAAAGTTGATCGCGGCACAAAAAGCCGAGATGACCTCAATCCGGCGTCAGATTGACGAAGTAACTAATGTCGATCGCACCATCACGCCGCTCATGTTCAGGATGATTGATTCGTTGGAACAGTTTGTCGAGCTCGATGTGCCGTTCCTCGCGTCTGAACGCCAACAGCGAGTGGCCGCATTGCGCGCTCTGATGGACAGGTCGGATGCGACACCGGCGGAAAAATATCGCCGCATTCTCGAGGCTTACGAAATCGAAAATGAATATGGCCGGACAATAGAGGTCTATGAAGGGGAAATGAACATTGACGGCACCGACCGCACCGTTTCCTTTTTGCGCATCGGGCGGGTCGCTCTGATTTATCAGACGCTCGACGGCGAAGATAGCGGCGTGTGGAACCCCAAAGCCGCCAGATTCATCGATCTAGACGGTGATTTTGATAGCGAATTGCGCAGTGCCATGCGTATCGCCAAACAGCAAGCAGCCCCAGACCTAATGGTCGTGCCGCTGTCGACCAGCCGCTAAGGAGCCTCTCATGACCGTAAAAAACTTGCCTGTTTCTCTATCACTTTTCTCCCCGTCGCTTGTTTGCCTTTCGCTCTGCGCCGCGCTGTTAGTGTCGGATCCGGTTATGGCGCAGGAAACCTCTGGGGACAATTCGGCTGAAAACGATGCGCAGAGCTTGCAGCAACTCCTCGACAGGGTGCGAGCTGGTCGCGTGAAAGACAGTGCGGATTTTGCCGCGCGTGAGGCCGAGTTTCGCAAAAACCGGGATCGCCAAAACGCGCTGTTGAAAAAAGTTCAGGCCGATATTCTGCGCGAAGAACGCCGCAGCGAAAGGCTGGAAAAAGCCTTCAATGAAAATGAAGTGAAGCTAGCTGAGCTGGAAGGCTTGCTGAATGAACGCCTCGGCGTGTTTGGTGAATTGTTCGGCACTGTGCGCCAGGTGGCCGGAGAAACGCGTGGCCAGATTGAAGACAGTCTTATTTCCGGCGAATTGCGCGACCGCGCCGCGCCGCTCGACGAGCTGGCAAAATCGAAAGGTCTGCCGGCAATAGCGCAATTGGAAATTCTGTGGTTTACCCTGCAACAAGAAATGACCGCGCAAGCTGAAACCAAGCGGTTTAGCGGCGAGGTTGTCAATCTGGACGGCTCGGTACGGATGACGGAAATTTTGCGCGTCGGCCCTTTCACCGCACTGACCGATGATGGGTTTGTGCGCTATGCTGGCAATCACCGCTTCGCTGATCTTGGCCGTCAACCGCCGGCGCGTTTCGGCGATGTAGCGGATGATTTGCTTGACGCCAATGATGGAGAGGATTTCGTCGTCGCGCCAGTTGACCCCTCGCGCGGAGCCTTGTTGAACCTGCTATTGCAGATGCCTACATTGACTGAGCGCATCGGTCAGGGCGGTCTTGTGGGCTACATCATTATTCTGCTGGGGCTTGGCGGCATTGGAATTGCGGTCGAACGTATCGTGCGTTTGAGCGGCATTGCCCGCAAGGTCAAGGCCCAACTGGCCTCGGGCCAGGCTGATGGCGACACTCCGTTGGCGCGCGTATGGTTGGTTTACCAGAACAGCGGTGCCAAGGATGTCGAAGCGCTGGAGTTGAAGCTCGATGACGCGATTTTGAAAGAAATTCCGCCGCTGGAGCGCAATTTATCCCTGCTAAAACTGCTTGCCGGGGTCGCGCCATTGCTGGGTCTTCTGGGCACGGTGACAGGCATGATTTTGACCTTTCAGGCCATAACATTATTCGGAACGGGCGATCCCAAACTCATGGCCGGCGGTATTTCGCAAGCCCTCATAACGACGGTTCTTGGTCTTGTCGTTGCTATTCCCCTGCTCTTGCTGCACGCTGCCGCCGCCACGCGGTCGCGCGAGATAGTGCAAATTCTGGAAGAACAAGCCACTGGCATGATTGCCGCGTTCAGCGAAAAGAAATAGGCGTCGCCGATGGATGTACAGGAAATTTTCTGGCTTTTCGTCAACCCGTTGCAGGCAATACGCGGCGTACGCGATTTTCTGGAACTTGGCGGCGACGTCCTGTTGCTTATCATGATCACCACTTTTGTTCTGTGGGGGATGATTTTCGAGCGCTATTCCTATTTCCGCAAAGAGTTTATTGAGCTGACCACGCGCCACACAAATGCCTGGCGAGCTCGCAAAGAGCATAAAAGCTGGGCCGCGCACCGGATTCGCGAAATGATGATTTCGGATGCGCGGCTTAAGGCTAACGCCAATTTGTCCTATATTAAAGTGCTGGTGGCGCTTGCCCCGTTTTTAGGATTGCTGGGCACGGTGACGGGTATGGTCGAGGTGTTTGACGTGATGGCGGTAACCGGTTCAGGCAATGCGCGCGCGATGGCCGCTGGTATTTCCAAAGCGACCCTGCCGACCATGGCGGGGCTGGTGGTGGCTTTGACGGGATTGTTTTTCACCACAAGTCTTGAGCGTCGGGCCGAACGCTTGGTGCGCCAGCTACAAGATGATTTGGATTTGGGTGATTGATGAGCCCGACTGAATTTATAAAGGAGCACCAGAATGCGCCGTAAAAGAGCGAGACAGGAAGAAGCCGCTGATATCGATATCACACCGATGCTGGATATTGTCTTCATCATGCTGATTTTCTTTATTGTCACGGCTACCTTCGTGAAGGAAAGCGGCATCGATGTCACCCGCCCCGATGCGGAAACTGCGGTCAAGCAAAACCGTGTTGCCATTCTCATTGCCATTCGTGACAATAATGAAATTTGGATTAACAGGAGGCAGGTTGACCTTGCCTCTGTGCGTGCCAATGTAGAAAAACTACATGCCGAAAACCCGCAGGGCGGGGCGGTTATTCAAGCTGACCGCCAAGCCGAAACTGGCGTGCTAGTTGAGATTATGGATCAGGTGCGCCTTGCTGGTGTCGGTGCTATTTCGATTGCGGCGGAAGAAAAATAAGGCGGGGCACCGGCAATGAAAATGACCCTATATTCCAGAGTGATGGGCGTTGTGCTGTTGGCTGCCGGGGTCACGATCGGGCTGTTTCTCGTCATGAAAGTGCTGGTAACAGGTCAGGAATACGAAATCGAAGAGGAGTTGGCTTCCATCGGCATCGACTTTGTGCGTGTCGAGCGGGACGAAGAAAGCCAGACCAAGGATCGTTCACTCAAACGTCCCAGCAAGGTTGAACCCGAGGAGCCGCCGCCGCCCCCGAAGCTAACACAACCAAACCGCCCCAATGTCGACAAAGCGTCAATGAGTGCAGATATGGGGGCCTTTGATCTGGCCGGTCTCAATTTGAATGCGCCTGTAGATGGTGACACGCTAGCGATTGTGCGGGTGTTGCCGCGTTATCCGAGCCGCGCCCTATCGCGCGGAATTGAGGGCTGGGTTTTGCTGGAATTTGCCATTGATGAGCTTGGCCTTGCGGTAAATCCGGTGGTCATCGAGTCCGAACCGCCTGGCATTTTTGACCGCGCGGCAACCTCGGCGGTTAAACGCTGGAAATATCGGCCAATGATCGAGGATGGCCGACCGCGTATGCGCCCGGGCGTTCGCCAATTGATCAGTTTCGAGATTGCCGAATAGCAGGAGCGCTTCATGTTTCAACCTTTTAAAGATTTTCGTCTGGTTGCCGTTCTAACACTTGCTGTTATTTTCCAGCCTGCGGGCCAATTGATATTTGTGCCGACCGGTACGTTCGACGCGCAAGCGCTAGAAGCCCGCGAGAAAAAAGAAAAGCCAAAAGGCCGCCGCTCGCAGGTCCTCAGCAAACGCGCTTTTGCCATTGTCGAGGACGCGCAAAACCGCCTTGCTGAGGAAGATTATGTCGGCGCGCTATCGCTATTGCAGCAAATTCGCGATGGCGCGAAGTTCTCGGCTTACGAAAAAGCCGTTGCCCTGCAGACGGAAGGCTTCGTCCATGCTGATCAGGGCAATTATACCAAAACCATTCAGGCATTTGAAAATGCCGCGAATTCCGGCGATCTGCCGACACGCGTAGTAAGCGATTTGATTTATAATCTGGCGCAGCTTAATCTGGCCGAAGGGCGCAGCGCACGGGCGCTGGACTACATCACCCGCTGGTTTGCAACCGTTGAGGGCGAGCCTACGGCTGACGCCTATGGGCTGAAAGCGCAAATTCATCTTGTGATGGGTGATTTGGCCGCCGCCGAACAAACCGTGCGCAAAGCATTGTCGAAAGTGGAGGAGCCGCGACAAAACTGGACGCGACTTTTATTATCGGTTCTTTTGCAACAGGAGCGCTATGGCGAAGCGCGCCCGATTTTGGAGGACGCAGCATTACGCTGGCCGGGCGAGAAAGCCTTTTGGCAACAGCTTACGGCCGTTTATTATGAGGTGAAACAAGAAGAGCTGGCTTTCGTAACCCAGCAAATCATGCACCGGCAGAATATGCTGAAAACGTCGAAAGAGCTTTCCAGTATGGCCCAGCTTTATCTTTATCACGATATCCCGATCAAGGCGGCGCGCGTGTTGCAGAACGGATTTGACGATGGAAGCATTGAGAAAACGGAGAAGAATTACGAGCTTCTCGCGCAAGCCTATATGCATGCTCGCGAATGGGACAAAGCTATCAAGCCGCTGACGGCGGCGGCTGAAAAATCCGACAAGGGTCGATTTTACGAGCAGCTCGGACAATCCTATCTGCAGGATGAAAAATGGCGCGATGCTGAGCAGGCTTTCGTCAAGGCGCTAGAAAAGGGCGGGCTGCGCGATGCCGCCAATACCTGGCTTTTGCTGGGTATTACACGCACTCGGGTCGAAAAGTGGGATGCGGCAATCGCTGCCTTCCGCAAAGCCGGTGACGATGATGAGACCGCAAGGGACGCGTTTCGCTGGATACGTTCAATCGAACGCCAGCTGGCAGCTCAAAAACGAGGCTAGGCGCGCCTCAAAATCCGACTAATACGGTTTGCAAAACCACTTCCATTATGGAACCCTACCGTCAGTCGCGAAAGACGCGCGCGCGTCTTTAATTTGAATGATGGATTTTAGGGGAAGCTCATGCTTACACTTCACTTTGCACCCAATTCGCGGGCGGTACGAACACTTTGGCTTTTGGAAGAACTGGGGCTGGAATACGAGTTAAACCAAATGGCCTTTCATCCGCAGGATCTGAAATCCGATGACCACCGCGCGCGCCATCCGTTGGGCCGAATTCCGGTGCTCGATGACGGCGATACACGGATATACGAAAGCGGCGCGATTGCCGAATATCTGCTGGAACGGCATAAAAATGGCGGGCTAAAACCAGCCGTCGACAGCCCGGAATACCCAGCTTATCTACAATGGTTTCATTATTGCGAGGGCATGGTTATGCCCCCCGTTAACACGATTGTCGTGCACACGATTTTGCTGCCACCCGAACGCCAAGACGCCACGGTGCGCGGTCAGGCCGAGCGTTTGCTAACGCGCGCCTGGGGGCCGGTAAATGAAGCGCTTGAGGGCCGCGAATATCTGGCCGGTGATTTTTCTGCTGCCGATACCATGCTGGGTCACGCGTCGGTCATGAGCCAGCGTCTGGGATGCGTGCCAGCGGAAATGAAATATTTGACCGCTTATATTGAACGCCTTCTGGCGCGTCCCGCCTTTCAGAAGGCGCTGGCAATAGAATGAAAAAATGTCGACCAGGATATTGAGGCGGCATGGATATTAACAAAGAAAACTGTATCATCACTGGCGGGCCAGCGAAATCGGGCTGGGGCTTGCCAAGGCATTGCTGGCACGCGGCGCGCAGGTTGTTCCGCCGGGCATAATATTGCCCGAACCGCGTTTGCGGCTCTACGAAGCTCAGCTTCAAATGTCCGACCGCGTTATGGTAATGGGTGAGCCGCTTGAAGAGGCCGGCGAAATGATCGCCAGGGCATCGAACGGGGAGACTTCATCATTGCCTTTCATCCCCACGTGATGAAATTGCTGAAACACGGTGGCGGGACATCACCGACAGTTTCGCCGCGCACGCGACTTACAGGCCGGAATCTAAAAAATGTAGTGTGGTGGAAGTCGTCAGAGGACTGAGGTCGGAAAACCGCTAACTGTTTTCGCATTTACCTCAGATTTGTTTTGAATTTGCCGTGCGCTTGCCAAATCTAATAGTTGCATATTGATGTCTTTATGCGTCAATATTGATAAAAGCCAGTGCAATGCGGGCGCTGGTAAAAGAGAGTTGGGTAGCGATGTCGTCGAAAGTTCAGGTGGAACCGGTCAGCGCTGGCGTGCCGGACGCTGTAAAATTGGGACGGGTCGTCTATATCACCGCATGGATTGTCGAAATAGTCGCAGCCATTGTCGGTTTGTTCATTGCCTTTTCGCAGGGCTTGTCTGTATTTATTAATATTCCTGAAATCGATCGCGATTTCGGTGCCTATACACGCGCCGTCATCGGCGCGTTGCCGTTCGTGGTGATTGCAATTCTGGAGCCGACAAAAATTTATCTGGCGTCGGGGCTTTATTTCAGTACGCGCAGCCGTCGGGGTGGTCTGGCGCTGGCTTTCATGGCGGCGCTGGCGGCGCTTACCTTCATCACATTCGAGACCATGTTCAATGCGCTCGTCCAGCAAAACACCAATGTTACGCGGCAAGTGCAGCGTTTGGTCAATGAACGTTATGAAACGCTGGACGCCATTGAAACCAACCAGCTTGCAATTTCGCGCATCGAAACCCAAACGCCGGAAGCCATCAATACGCGGTTTGCCCTGTCGATTGAGGAATTGGAAGATGAGCGCGCCACGCGCCGCAAGGCCGCGTTTGAGGATTATAGCCTCGCGGTGAAAGAAATAAATGCCAATCGCGGCAGTATCAGCGATATGTCGGGTGAGAGCGTGCAGAATTATTTTTCTTCGACCGTGTCCGAACTGGGTGCCGACCAGTCCAGACTGCTTGTTGAGCGCGACGCAGCGCTTGAGCAAATCACCGACGATTTTGACCGTCAAATTGGTGAAAAAGAGGCTGAGTTGGAGGCGCTAGAAGTGAATCGCGACCGCCGGCTTGAGCGGGTTGATGATATCTTTTTCGGGCGTGCGCAATTGCTGACCGATATTGACCAAACCTACCGGATGCGTTTGAACCAGATCAATTCCGAAATCACAGGCTTGAAACAAAACCAGCAAGCTGCATTGAACGAGGCCCGCGCAAGTTTTGATGCACGCATTGAGCGCCTTGCTTCCGAGCAGACCGAATTGCGCGGCAAGCTCGCCAATCAACAGGCGCGAGAAATGGGCGCGCGCGAAAACGTCTTGCGTGAATTCAACCGGCAATTGACCAATGCCGAGCGCGAATATGCCGGGCGCGTGGCGGAAATTGACCGGCAGGTCGACCAATTGGTGTCGGAAGTCGTGGCACAGAAAAAAGCCCTTCTCAAAGAGGCCGGGCTTGGGGTTACGCAAATCCCTATTTTGCAGGCCGAGATTGACGGTCTGGAACAGCGCAGCACCGATTTGCGCCAGCAATATCGCGAAAATATCGAGAAAGTTCAGGTCTATCAGCTAACTGCCATTATTTGCGGTGCTTTTGAGAGCTGGTGCTTCCCAAACAGCACGACGAACGAGCCGGACACTGCCTCGCAACAGGGCGCGTCAATTCAACCGCGAGTGCGCGGTTTCGATTTGGCAGATATTCCCGAAGATAAGGTGCGCTTCGTCAGCACTTTGTGGTTCGGATCGACAGCCGCAATTGTGGCGACCATGGGCACATTTTTGGCCTTTATATCGTTTGTTTTGTCGGGGCTGGATAAGGAACGCTTCGAGCCACGCTCGCGCACAAGTCGTTTATTTTTCCTCATGGCCTTGCGATTTACAAATCTGGTACGCAGTCTCGCCGTCGCACTCATCGAAATCGGCATCAGGCTCGGCGACAGCATTGCCTATATGATTTCCGTCGGACTTCAATTGCTGCGTATTTTGATCGAGACCCTGCTCGAATTTTTCATCGTCGCCATTGATGCGTTGCGTATTCTGGTCATTGTTGTGAGCCGTTACGTCTATGCCAAGACGGATGAAGCGCGAAATGTTCTGGAGGAGCGTGCCAAGCTCGCTGACAGCAAACGCACGCGTGTCGGCAGCCGAAGCGAACAGCATTTGGAAACGAGCTTTGATGAGATTGTTGAGGAAGAAGACTTGATAGCACCGCCTGCGGCCGCGGGTCTCTCGCGCTCGCTGGCAGCGGTGGCGGAGAATTTGATGCAAGGTTGGAACCGCACGCGCCGGGGGCTGGACGAAAGCCGCGCGCGGCTCAATGACTGGGCATCGCAAGTGCGTACAAATTTTGCCCGCGGCACGCAGGAAACGGCGGACGCGCTGAAAAGCGACATGGCGCGGGCGACGAGTGCACTGCAGGCAATATCGACCAGTTTTACTCCGCCAGTGCTTAAGGCGCCGGTTAAAAAGGCCAAAAAACCAGGCGCCAAAAGCACCAAACCGCGAACATCAAAAAATTCTAGCACTGCTTCAAAAGCTGGCAAAGCGCCAGCAAAGCGCGAAAAACAATGGTATGAGGATTAGAAAGGCGGGCAGGTGCTATAAATACAGCACTCCGGCCAAGAGGCCGAAAACAACAGCCATGGCACCGAAAATGGCGAGCGGCCAGTTTGACCGCCCGGCGTTGTCCTGCTTTTCCAATTCCTCCTCAATGGCACCAACCTCTGGCAGTGCCGGCAAATGTTGCTCGTTTGAGGTCAGATCGAGTGTGGGTTCGTCAATATCGGGTTTTGAGAGCTTGCCTGCCAGTCCCGCCAAGTTGCCAGTCGCGGCATCAGATGGTTTAGCCGGTGTGCCGGACCCCGCTTCGTTATCTGTTTCATCGCCCGTTTCATTATTTGTTTCATTATCGGTATTTGGTTCAGAGGAGGTGTCCACATACGCCGCCACGCTACCATTGGCTTCGTCCTCCTTGGACGGTGTCTCGGTCTCGGCATTCTCGTTTTCACCCTGGGCGTTATCCTTTTTTTGTAACCAGCTAGGAAGTGTCGGAACAATGTCATCTTCGCCGTCTTCATCCGTTTCCGCCCCCAAATGCTGCCAGACATCATGCAGTGATTGGTAGCGTGTCAGGGGCTCGTGGTCAGACGCGCGCGCATAACGCGGTTCCGGTTTTTCCTTTTCGGCTTCAACGTCAATGGTTGAACGCGCGGTCAGAGGCATTTCGAGTTTTTCCTGCGGCACATTTGACAAGATCACTTCCTGCGCCTCGGTTGCATCAAATCTTTCTCCGCAAGCATGGCACGTCAGTGTGACCTGCGCGCGGCGCATACGCGCAGCACTAAGCGTAGATTGATCAACAAGCCCTGTTTGGGAGCACGAAGGACACGCAATGTAAACTGCGATATCTGTTGCAAATACCTGCATAACTCGACCGAATCGTTTTTTTGTCCAAATATCTTCAGCTTATCATACTTTGCGAAACACGCGCAGAGTTTTGCACTTGCCGCCCCCCGTGCATGCTCTATCTTGCTTATGTGATGCAACGCATACAACATGCCGTTTTGGGCTGCTTTTTGGTTTTTGTTCTGGCTGTGACACTCGCTCAACCGTGCCTCGCTGGATCCGTATATGACTATACCCTGCCGTCCATTGATGGTGGAGAACTGGATCTTGCAAACTTCGAGGGTCAGCCTTTGCTGGTGGTCAACACAGCCTCTCAATGTGGCTTTACCCCGCAATATGACGGCTTGCAGAGGCTGTGGGAGACTTATCGGGATCGCGGGCTAGTGGTCATCGGTGTTCCAAGCAATGATTTTGGCGAGCAGGAGCCGGGCGGGCGGGATGACATCAAGGAATTTTGCAGTGTTAATTTCAATGTTGATTTCCCGATGAGTGACAAGGTTAGCGTGCGCGGAGCTGACGCACACCCCGTGTACCAATGGCTGGCTGCCACGCTTGGCACTTCTTCACGCCCTCGGTGGAACTTCTACAAATATCTTATTGATGCCAATGGTCAGCCAGTGGCTTATTTTTCATCCATGACGCGGCCAAATTCGTCAAAAATCACCAAAGCAATCGAAGAAGTGTTGCCGCGCTGAAAATCACAGCGGCCCCCCGCTTGGCAAGTCGGGTAATCTGTGACATGACGGAAGCATGCTTACAACTGCCTCTGTCATTTTTCCTGTCGTCGCCATTATTGCACTGGGGTTCTTTCTTGTTCGGGCCAACATGTTCACGCCCGAACAAAACACGGCGCTGAACAAATTTGTCTTTATGATTGCTGCGCCCGCACTTTTGTTCCGCAATGTTGCCGTCACGGAATTTCCCGAAACCACCCCGTGGGGCCTTTGGTTTTCCTATTATTTAGTCATGTTTGGTTGCATGGCGCTGTCTATCGGCCTCGCGTTTGTTCTCTTGCCGCGCAGATCTGGCCCAGATTGTGTGATCATCGGCTTTGGCTCAAGTTTTTCAAATACAGTCATGTTGGGCATTCCGATCATTCTAACGGCCTTTGGTGAAGCAGCCACCTTACCGCTTTTTCTGGTTCTGGCTTTTCACGGCCTGTTGATATTTTCCACCGGCATTTTGTTGATGGAATTGAGCACATCTTCATCGCACTCGTTTCTTGGGGCCATCTCGGCCTTGCCGCTGGCACTGTCAAACCAGTCTGTTCTGATTGCGTTGTTGGCCGGGGTTTTGTGGAATTTGTCGGGGTTGAATTTGCTGGATCCGGCGGACAGGTTCCTGGATATTTTGGGGCAGGCGGCCATTCCACTCGCGCTGGTGGCAATAGGCGGCACGCTGGCCACCGTGCCGGTGCGCCGCAGTGTCGGGGTGGCGGCCTACATTTCCGCCTTTAAGCTGATGGTGCAACCGGCCGCGACTTACGGTGTTGCAAATTATGTTTTTGATTTGCCGCCGCTTTGGGTTGCCACAATTACGCTTTTGGCGGCCATGCCGACCGGAGTGTTAGCTTCCGTTTTGGCTGAACAATATCGTTCTGCCACCGGCGCGGCCTCCAGTTCAATTATGGTGTCCAGCATAATGGGCATAGCCACATTGTCGTTCTGGCTATTTTTTTTCGCGCCATTTTTGCACGGCTAATAGTTGAACGCATGGGTGAAGGTGAATGAAAAACCATTCGTGTCGGTGGTGAAATCGGTCAGGTTCGATTGCGTTTCAGAGTAATTAGCTGGCATGTATACGAATATCGTGCAAATTTGGGCTGCGCGGGTAAATACATAAACACAAACATAAAAACTACCGAAAACGCAGAATTTTTCCTACCTTTGTGCGGCAAAACAGTTCAAACACAATCGCCCGTATTGTCTTGAAAGGCGACCATTTTATAAGGCGGTGATGCAAAAATGGCGGCAGGAGCCACCATTTCTTATGATTTGATGAGACTTGATTAAGTCATGGGGTATGGGACGGGCATTATTTTCCCTTCCAGACCGGTGCTCGTTTTTCCCCAAAAGCCGTTGCACCTTCAATGGCATCTTCGGAGCTGAAAACCGGATCCATAATAGTCTGCTGACGCTGCCAAATTTCGTCATGCGGCCAAGTTTTATATTCCTGCATGATTTTCTTGGTCGCCGCGGTTGCGAGTGGGCCATTGCAGGCGATACGCGCTGCAAGTTTTTTGGCGCCCTCAAGGGCTTGGCCTTCCGGCACAATCTCGTTGATCAGACCAACCTCATACATGCGCTTGGCATCATAATGATCGCCCGTGAGCGCGAGTTCCATGGCAATGCGCGGGGGAATTTGCTGTGGTAGGCGGAACACGCCGCCGGCACCAGCAACCAGCGAACGTTTAACCTCAGGAATACCGAATTTGGTGGTTTCGGTCGCCACCACCAAATCACAAGATAGTAGCAATTCAAAGCCGCCGGCCAGCGCAAAGCCTTCGGCCGCCGCAATCAACGGTTTTGCCGGACTGTATTGGGTCAAACCGGCAAAGCCACGCCCTTTGACGACGGGAGTTTCACCGGCCAGAAAGCCTTTCAAGTCCATGCCCGAACAGAAGGTGCCCCCGGCTCCGGTCAGAATTGCAACGCGAATTTCGGCATCGGCCTCAAATCGGTCCACTGCATCCGCAATCGCGTGTGACATGGACTTGTTCATCGCATTTTTGGCCTGCGGCCGGTTCATGGTCATGGTCATTATGCCGTCTTCGACAGACACCAGCAGCTCTTCGCTCATTCGTTACTCTCCACTCAAAATATGGCCCGTGAAAATAGGGCGCTAAATGTCTCAAAAACTGAGCATGGCTGGTTATCTCTGTCAATACGACAAAGCCAATATGATTAAAAAATAGGCAGTTTAACCAAAATGTCGCGTAATGATTAAAAAAGAGGCAATTTGTACGGCAAACATTGCCCAAATATTGCAATCAGGCGCAGAACACTAGGATATTAAAAAGTGGCACACTCCTTGCTTTGGTCTCACGGCTAATTGCAAAAGGAGTAAATTATGCAAAATGCAATCATCAAAAACACTGCGCTGGCAGCCGTCTTGGCAACAGGCACAATGTTTTCAACCGTGGCACAAGCTGCCTCTATCGAAGGTAATGTTGGCTTCACGACCGATTATATCTGGCGTGGTATGACCCAGAATGATGGAGATACCAGCTTCTCGGGCGGTATTGATATTTCAACCGACAGTGGTTTTTACGCCGGCACTTGGGTAGGTGATATCACTTGGGACGGTGCCTCTTATGAGCTTGATGTATATGCTGGTTATGCTGGTGAAGCAGGAACTATTGCTTATGATGTTGGCTATATCCAGTATATGTATCCTGACAAGAATACCGATGCTGATTTTGGCGAAGTCTACGTAACTCTGGGCACAGGACCAGCCTCAGTTTCATATTACTATGAAGTTGATA
>CACNWB010000022.1 GCA_902624095.1 uncultured PS1 clade bacterium | reverse complement strand
CGATGTTGTGTTGCTCAAACAATCCGGCGTCAATCCGGTTATTGTACATGGCGGCGGCCCGCAAATTGCGTCCATGCTTGAACGGCTGAATATTAAAAGCCGTTTCTCCGGCGGCTTGCGGATTACGGATGCGGAGACTATCGAGGTTGTGGAAATGGTTCTGGCAGGCGCGATCAACAAGCAGATTGTAACCGCGCTCAATCAAGCCGGAGGCCGCGCGGTCGGATTGTCGGGCAAGGATGGCGATCTGATCGTTGCCAGCAAAACGCGGGCCCGCAGACGCGCCGCACAGTCTAATGTCGAAAAAGCGGTCAATCTGGGCTTTGTCGGCACGCCGAAGAAAATCAATACGGACATTCTCGACACCATGCTGGCCTCGGACATTATTCCGGTCGTTGCCCCAATCGCCACCTCGGAAAAAGGCCAGACTCTAAACGTCAATGCCGATGTTGCCGCGGGCGCGCTGGCTGGCGCGCTGAAAGCCGAGCGTTTGTTAATGCTGACGGATGTGAAAGGCGTACTGGATACCAAAGGCAAAATTATTCCGCGCCTGTCGCAGGCACGAGCGCGCACGCTGATCCGCAATGGCACGGCAAAAGACGGAATGATTCCGAAATTGGAGACCGCCACCGCCGCGGTTAAAAACGGCGTGAGTGCGACCGCCATTCTAGATGGCCGCGTCCCCCATGCCATTTTGCTCGAACTTTTCACCGAGCTGGGTGCTGGCACATTAATCGAATAGGACGTCAGGTGGTATTTCGCATCGCCCGAAAATTTGGCTTGATGGCACAATATACACCCTGCTCTGGGGTGCGGGCATATCTGGCGGCAGCGGTAATGGGCCTTGCCTTGCTAACACCAGCACCCGCGCAAGCCAAATTGCGGCTGTGCAATGAAACCAGCTATGTACTTTCCGTTGCAACCGCATTTCAACTTGGCTTGGCAAGCAAAACCGAAGGGTGGCAGTCGGTTTTGCCTGGTTCCTGCAAAACGGCTTTGAAAAATATTCCCGATGGGGCGGGAGCATTTGTGCATGCCGTATCGCACACGGCGCATAGCGCTGACAAGCTGGTGTTTGACGGAAGTGAGCGGTTTTGCCTTGGCCCACGTGGACGCCGCTTTACGATTGAGGGCCGCCGCGAATGCCGCAAGCGTGGATACATCTCGGCGAATTTCGCGCCGGTTGACATGGATGCGTCGCGCCCGACCGTCACCTTCACCGAAGATGATAATTTCGGCCGGCTGGCAGTAATGGCCGGCATTCAGCGCTTGCTGGGAGATATCGGCTATGAGACAGGCACGATTGACGGGTTTGGTGGGGTACGCACGCGCGAGGCAATTTCGGCGTTCAAGCTTCGTTACCAGATACGCGGCAATATCAGCAATGCCGACCTGCTGAAGAAACTTCTCGACACCACCGCCGAACAATCCGAAGAGCGCGGGCTGATCTTGTGCAACAAAACCGATTATCTCGTCTGGGCGGCGACCGGCATCGTGCGCGAAGACAGTTTTGAAAGCCGCGGCTGGCACCGGATTGATGCCAAGGACTGCGCACAAGTAATCAACAGCAATCTCGACGACAAATATTATTTCTACTATGCCGAAGCGGTGACCGACACTGGACGCCAGGCCGTGCGCGCCGGACGGCCTGTTTTATGGCAGGGTGATTTCACCATGTGCACCAAATCCACCCGCTTTGTAATCAATAATCGCGAAGACTGTCAGGCGCGCGGCCTGGATACAGCCAAGTTTCGCCGTATTGATACCGGCACGGCGCGCAAATGGCGCGTTAATCTGGACTAACAGCACATGGAAAAATTTTCCGAAATTGACGCATGGGTCTTTGACCTCGATAACACGTTATATCCTGCACAACACAATCTGTTTGCCCAGGTCGACAAGCGCATGACGGCGTTCATTCAAAATGCTCTGTCAGTGTCACGCGAGGAAGCCTATCGCCTGCAAAAAGATTATTTGCGCGATTACGGCACCACCTTGGCCGGATTGATGAATCGGCACAATATGATGCCCGATGCATTTCTTGATTTTGTGCACGATATTGATGTCAGCGTGTTGCCTCCTGACCCCGCCTTGCGGGACATGATTGACGCCCTGCCCGGACGCAAATTTATTTTCACAAACGGTACGCAAGATCACGCGATCCGCGTCGCCACACGGCTGGGCATAAGTGATCTATTTCAAGACGTTTTTGACATTGTTTGCGCAAACTATGTGCCTAAACCCAATGCGCAGATTTATCCGGACATGCTCGCGCAGTTTGGCATTGAAGCCGAGCGCAGTGCGTTTTTCGAAGACATGGCCCGCAATCTGCCGCCGGCACGCGCGCTAGGCATGACCACGGTTTTACTGCGCGAAGCCGACACGCGCGATTATGGAGGGCCGGTGGGGGACGAGCATATCGATCATTATGCGCCTAATGTGAAAGACATTCTCGCGCGCATTCTTGACCATCTGGGCGGTTAAACGCGCAATGCGTTGACTTGCCGCCTTGGGCTGGTAAGTATCGCGTGATAAAAATGAGCGATTTTCGGAGCACAGCGATGAAGCTTGAAGAATTGGAAAACACAATCGACGCCGCTTTTGATGATGCCGGGGCGCTGACGCCCGACACGCAAGGCGACATTCGCGACGCCGTTGATGCCGCGCTTGACCTGCTGGATGCAGGCACAGCGCGCGTGGCCGAAAAAATCGGTGATAACTGGCACGTCAATCAATGGCTCAAAAAGGCCGTTTTATTGTCTTTCCGGTTGAACGCAATGACTACCATCTCCGCCGGTCCGGGCGATGCAAGCTGGTGGGATAAGGTGCCGTCCAAATTTGACGGATGGGATAGCGTGCGTTTTACCGAAGCCGGTTTTCGAGCTGTGCCAAACTGTGTGGTACGCCGTTCAGCCTACATCGCGCCTGGCGTAGTTTTGATGCCGAGTTTTGTCAATCTGGGTGCCTATGTCGACAGCGGCACCATGGTCGACACCTGGGCAACCGTCGGCTCATGCGCACAAATCGGAAAAAATGTTCATATTTCGGGCGGTGCCGGTATTGGCGGCGTTCTGGAACCTTTGCAGGCCAATCCGGTGATTGTGGAAGATGGCTGCTTCATTGGCGCGCGCTCCGAGGTTGCCGAGGGTGTGATTGTGCGCGAGGGCGCGGTTTTGTCGATGGGGGTTTTTATCACCTCTTCGACAAAAATTGTCGACCGCGCCACAGGGGAAATCCATCGCGGCGAAGTGCCAGCTTATTCGGTCGTAGTGCCTGGCTCATTGCCTGGTGGTCACGACCAGCCTGCACTGTCTTGTGCTGTTATAGTCAAAACCGTCGACGCGCAAACACGCGCAAAAACCTCCGTCAACGATCTTTTACGGGACTGACATGACTCTCGATCCCGTCCAGCTTGCCGCCGACCTCATCCGGTGCCCGTCCATCACCCCAGAAGATGCCGGCGCGCTCGACCTGCTGCAGGGCGCGCTAGAAGCTCTGGGTTTTACCTGCACGCGCCTGCCCTTTGAAGAGGACGGCACAGCGTCAGTCGACAATCTTTATGCGCGGCTGGGCGACGCTGCACCGAATTTCTGTTTTGCCGGCCATACAGATGTTGTGCCCGTTGGAGCGCAAGGCGACTGGCAGGTCGACCCCTTTGCCGGCATACAAAGAGAGGGGTTTTTATGGGGGCGCGGTGCGGCCGACATGAAAGGTGCAATTGCGGCGTTTGTCAGTGCGGTGAGTGCGCATCTTGAAGACGGGCGAAACATTAACGGCTCAATAAGTCTGCTGATTACCGGCGATGAAGAAGGCCCGTCGGTCAATGGCACACGAAAAATGCTTGACTGGTTAAAATCGCACGGTGAAGTGATCGATGATTGCGTCGTCGGTGAGCCGACCAATCCCGACCAGCTAGGCGACATGATCAAAATCGGGCGGCGCGGCAGCGTTAACGGCGTCATTACCGTCAACGGCGCGCAAGGCCATGTAGCTTACCCGCATCTCGCTGCCAATCCGGTGCCGCAACTGGCCGCCATGGTCAATCATTTATCGCAATTATCGCTTGATGCCGGCACCGAGCATTTTCAGCCGTCCAATCTGGAAATCACCAGCTTCGATGTTGGCAATGCGACCACCAATGTCATTCCGGCGCAAGCCATAGCGCGGTTCAACATCAGATATAATGATAAATGGCAGGCCGATACCATTTCGAGCTGGATACGCGCACGGCTTGACGAAAGCGCTGGTGAGAGCGGTTACGAGCTTGAACTTGAGCATACCGGCGATTGTTTTCTGACAGCGCCCAACAGCTTCGTCGAAAGCCTGAGCGCCGCCGTGCAGTCAGTGACCGGCAACCAGCCCGAATTGTCCACAAGCGGCGGCACATCCGATGCCCGCTTTATCAAGGATGCCGCTCGTGTGGTTGAATTTGGTCTGGTCGGAAAGACAATGCATAAGGTCGATGAGCGCGTGCGGACCGATGACATCCGGAAACTTGCTGAGATTTATGCGCGCCTGCTGGACGCCTATTTTTCCTGAGACTTGTTTTCTCGAGGTTCGGCGAGCATCTCTTCGGGATAATCCACCGACATGAAGGTCAGCCCGTGCGCAGGCGCAACCGGCGCGCAAGCCCGCCGGTCGGTTGCCTCCAGAGCGGCTTTCATATCCTCCGGCAGCCATTTTCCCTGCCCGACAAGTTTGAGCGCACCGGCCATTGAGCGCACCTGACTGTGCAGGAACGAGCGCGCCCGCGCCACAATGTCTATGCCCTCATCTCCGCCCGACACATCCAGCACATCGAGCGTGCGGACGGGTGAGTTTGCCTGACACTGACTGGCCCGAAAGGTCGAGAAATCATGGTTGCCGAGCAAATATTGGCTGGCTTCCCGCATGGCCGCGACATCGAGCGGTTGCGGCACCCACCATGCCTGATCGCGCGCCAGCACCACCGGCGCGCGCTGCGATATGATGCGATAGCGATAATGACGCGCGAGCGCTGAAAACCGCGCGTCAAAATCGGCACGCGCATAATGGGCTTCGCGAACCGCCACCGGCGACGGGCGGAGGTGAAAATTTATCCCGTCGCGCACCCGGTCCGGCTGCGGCGCAGTATCCAAATCAATATGAGCCACCTGCCCGCGCGCATGCACACCGGAGTCCGTGCGCCCCGCCCCATAAACCGTAACTGTTTCACCGCAAAATGAGGCGATGGCATGCTGTAACGCATCCTGCACGGCGCGTCCGGCGGCCTGGCTTTGCCACCCGCAAAATTCGGCACCGTCATATTCGATGATCAAACGATAACGCATGGCCTAGAGCTGCTGTCCCGGCACAAGCAAGCCACCATTCATGAAATCCGTGCCGTCCATAGCCGCTTTGCCTGCCCGTTGCACGCGGTCGAGGCGCACCCCGCCTTTGCCACATGCAATGACCGGCGCGTCCGTCACGACCTGACCGGCGGAACCTTCCACATCAACAGGCGTTGCGCCAAGCACTTTGACGCGCGTGCCGTCCACCTCAAACCAAGCGCCCGGAAATGGCGACAGGCCGCGAATATGGCAGTCAACCTCATACGCCGGCCGCGTCCAATCAATGCGCGCCTCGGCCTTGTCAATTTTATCGGCATAGCAAACCCCGTCATCGGGCTGCGGCTCGGGCGTTAGTTCACCTGCGCGCGCCATTGCTTCGGTAATACCCGTCGCCCCCAAATCGGCAAGCCGCGCATGCAGGCTTTCGCTAGTATCATCGGCAGTGATCGGCGTTTCAAGGGTTTCAAGAACGGGGCCCGTATCCAGCCCCGCCTCCATTTGCATGATGGCGATGCCGGTTTTCGTGTCGCCCGCCATAATCGCGCGCTGAACAGGCGCGGCACCGCGCCAGCGCGGTAGCAAGGACGCATGAATGTTCCAGCACCCCAAACGCGGTGCCGCCAAAATAACCTGCGGCAAAATCAGACCATAGGCGACGACAACCGCAAGATCGCAGTCCAGTGCGGCGAAGGCCCCAACGGTTTCAGGCGATTTGAAATTTTGCGGGGCATGTACCTCCAGACCCAATTCATCAGCGGCGCTTTGAACGGGCGAAGGCGTTTGCTTCATGCCGCGGCCCGAAGCGGCGGGCGGGCGGGTATAGACGCGTAAGATTTCGTGTCCGGCGCCATGAATCGCGCGCAATGCCGGAACCGAAAATGCCGGTGTTCCCATGAAGACGACACGCATGGGCGACCCTATTCGGCGCGCGCCGTGTCGCGCTCGGCTTTGGCGATTTTTTTCAAAACCATTTGGCGTTTCAGCCGCGACAGGCGGTCGAGGAAAACAATGCCTTCCAGATGATCCATCTCGTGTTGAATGCAGGTTGCCAACAAGCCGTCGCACGCCAATTCCTGCGCCTTGCCGTCATAATCAAGAAAGGCAACGCGGCATTGGGCTGGACGCGCGACATCATCGTAAAAACCGGGTACAGACAGGCAGCCCTCCTGATAATTGCGCGTTTCTTCCGACACCCAGACAATTTCGGGATTTACGAAAAAGCGCGGGCCCGTTTCGCCCGTATCGGCTTCTTCCGGATCGTCCTCCGTCGCACCATGCCACTGCTCGCGCCGACTGATATCCATCACGATCACGCGGTCTGCCACGCCCACCTGAATGGCCGCCAGACCAATGCCATTGGCGTCATACATGGTATCAAGCATGTCATCCATCAAGGCGCGCGTGTCGTCGGTTACTTCCGCAACGGGTTGCGAAACGGTTTTCAGCCGCTTGTCCGGCACTTCGATAATCGGTCGAATTGTCATGACTTTGAGATAAGCCCTGCGGCGGCACAGGTCAAGCAGGCCACGAATCGGATAGACTGGGGGCATGCTTGAAAATGCTCTGTTTTTGGGATTACTGATCGGCGCATGTTTCGGTCTGGGAGTGGCGGTGCTGGCCTTGCGCTTGCGCGCGCGCGACACGCAAGACACCGCGCCTGACGCTGACCCCATGATGGAAAAAATCACCGAAACCGTGGAACAGATGGCCCGCGCGCAATCGGAGCTGACGGGTCGGCTGGACGGCATGGCCGCCGCGCAGGAAACCGCGCGCGGCGAACTGACCCGAACATTAACCGAGCAATTGACCACTGTTTCCAAAACCGTGGCCGACAATCTGAAAGATACCGGCGAGCGCACCACGCGCACGCTGGGCGATTTGGGTCAACGCCTGTCGCTGATCGACAAGGCACAACAAGAAATTACCGCCCTGTCGGGCCAGGTGGTCGAATTGCAGCAAATCCTCGACAACAAACAGGCGCGCGGCGCATTTGGCGAGGCGCAACTGGCCGATATTGTGCGCGACGGGCTGCCCGAAACCGCTTATGCGTTTCAGCACACGCTGTCGAACGGGCGGCGCGCCGACTGTCTCATCCGCCTGCCAAACCCGCCGGGGCCGGTGGTGGTGGACAGCAAATTTCCGCTTGAGGCCTATCAGCGTTGGCGCGGGGCGGAAAGTGACGAGGCGGCGCGGGCCGCGCTTGCCGCCTTACGTACCGACACCCAGAAGCACGCCACCGACATTGCCGAACGCTATATTATTCCGGGCGAAACGGCGGATGCGGCACTGATGTTTTTGCCCTCGGAAAGTGTGTTTTCCGAATTGCACAGCCGCTTGCCCGATCTGGTGGAAAAATGCCGCGCCATGCGCGTCTATCCGGTTTCGCCCAACACGATGGCACTGACACTCAACACCGTGCGCGCGATTATGCGCGACGTTAAAATGCGCGAACAGGCAGGCCTCATCCAGAATGAAGTGCGCGTTTTGATGGAAGATGTGTCGCGCCTCAATGACCGCATTGGCAAGCTGCGCACGCATTTCGGGCAGGCCGAAAAAGACATTGAATTGATCGAGACATCGGGGCGCAAAATCACATCCCGCGGCGAGCGCATTACCGGCGTCGAACTGGAAGACAAAACGGAAGACGGGCAAAAAAATGAGCTTAATCTGCCCGACCCCTCGGACGGTTAATCCATCGCACGAAAATTTCAGGTTCTATGTCTCGCGGCGCGAGCGCATGGCCGCGATCAGCGTGCCATCGTCGAGATAGTCGAGCTCACCGCCAACCGGCACGCCATGGGCCAGCCGCGTGATGGTAAGCGACAAGGGTGCCAGCATGTCGGAAATATAATGCGCAGTTGTTTGCCCCTCGACCGTGGCGTTGGTTGCCAGAATAACCTCGCGCACGCCGTCGGCTTTGCAGCGCGCCTGCATGCCGGCTAGGTTCAACTCCTCCGGCCCGATACCGTCCAGAGCCGACAGCGTGCCGCCCAGCACATGATAGCGCCCGTTCAGGGCTTTGGCACGCTCAAGCGCCCACAGATCGCCGACATCTTCCACCACGCAGATAACCGAACCGTCGCGGCGCGGGTCGGTGCAAATGGCGCACGGGTCTTGCGTGTCGATATTGCCGCAAATATTGCAGGTTTTTATGGTATCGCGCGCAGCCGCCAATGCTGCCGTCAACGGGTCGAGCAGCGCCTCGCGACGGCGCATCAGGGTCAAAACGGCGCGGCGCGCCGAACGCGGCCCAAGCCCGGGCAGGCGCGCTAGATATTTCACCAACTCCTCAATCTCGTCACCCGCCATGGCTTATGCGTCTTCTCCGCCAATATCAGTATCGCCGCCGGCATCGGTGTCGGCTGGCGACAAAGCTGGCGCATCAAGCTCGGTTATCGCCTCGATACGGGCATCGGGAAACACATCAAGCGCGGCCTTGACCAAAGGGTCTGCCATTGCCGCCTCGTGGCGAATATCCGCCGCCGTCTGGCGGCGCGACGCAATTGTTTGGTCGCCGGTTTCTGATGAAAGGGAAACCATCCAGTTCTGCCCTGTCCATTCGCGCAGCTTGCGGGTCAGGTCTTGGGCAATATTAGCCTGCTCACCGGCGAGGCGAATTTCAAGCCGACCACCCTTATCGGCCTGCGCCGCCTCAAAATGCACCAAATGTACCCCGTGTTCGAGCGCGTGTCTCAGGCTCAGATCGCGTTTTTCGCTGACCAGTTCCAAAAGCGCCTCAAAGCTCTCAAGCAGCCGGATTTGCGCGGCTGGCTGAGAGGCAGCCGATGCGGGACTCACCGCCGCTGCCTGTTCCGGAACAGCCCCCAGCGCAACCGGTGAAGCCGAACCCCTTGAAGAAGACGAAGCCGAAGGCGCAGGCGTTGGTGCTGAAGGTGGGGAAGATGCGGGCGCTGGCGATGCAGAGGCCGGGGGTGTCGGCGCGGGCTTTGCGCTTTCATATTGGCGCACCAATTCATCCGGCGTCGGCGTGTCGGCCATATGCGCCAGACGAATCAAAATCATTTCCGCCGCAGCGCGGGTATTGAAAGCGGTTTGCGTTTCCTCATGGCCTTTCAATAAAACTTGCCACGCCCGCGACAGCACCCTTGTTGACAGCATTTCCGCCGCCGAGCGACCGCGCGCGCGCGCGCTTTGCGAAAAGCTCACATCTTCATCAACACCGGGAACATATTTCAGCCGCGTGATCCAATGCGTCAACTCGGCAAGATCGGCAATGATGACGGCAGGGTCCGCGCCAAGTTCATATTGTGCCTGAAACTCGGCCAGTGCTTCTGGTAATTTGCCGCCCATAAGCATTTCGAACAGGTCAAACACCCGCCCCCGATCGGCCAGCCCCAACAGGCCCCGCACGGTTTCTGCGTTGATTGCATCGCCCGCATCTCCGGCATGGGCCAATGCGCGGTCGAGCAATGAAAGCGCGTCGCGCGCCGAGCCGTCGGCTGCCCGCGCGATCAGCGCCGTCACCTCATCATTCAGCTTTATGTCTTCGGCGGCGCTCACCTTATCCAAAAGGGCGCTCGTGTCCTCCGGCGTCAGACGCCGCAAGTCAAACCGCTGGCAACGCGACAGCACGGTTACCGGCACCTGCCGAATTTCCGTTGTCGCGAAAATGAACTTTACATGCGCCGGCGGTTCTTCCAGCGTTTTCAAAAGCCCGTTAAACGCGGCCTTTGAGAGCATGTGCACTTCGTCAATAATATAGACCTTGAAGCGCGCCGCCGCCGGTGCGTAGCGCACATTTTCGATAATCTCGCGAATGTCGCCAATGCCGGTGCGCGAGGCGGCGTCCATTTCAATCACATCAACATGGGAGCCATCCATAATGGCTTCGCAATGCGTACCGGGGTGGGCGAGATTGATGCTCGGCGCGTCCACGCCATCGCCCGTGTAATTCAAGGCGCGGGCGAGGATGCGTGCCGTCGTCGTCTTGCCGACGCCGCGCACGCCGGTCAGCATAAATGCATGGGCAATGCGCCCGGTTTCAAAAGCATTGGTCAGGGTTCGCACCATGGATTCCTGACCGATCAGATCGTCGAAATTGCGGGGCCGGTATTTGCGGGCCAATACTTTGTAATCCGCACCCGATTGCACATTGTTCTCCGCATCCGCCTCGGCCAGCATGTCGAAGCCCGGCGCATCCGCGTCAATCACCGGTGCGCTGTCGCTTGTTTCATTTTCCGGCGGTTGGTTTTCGTCTTGCATCATAAACTTGCGTAATAAAATCGGAGAGAGCTCTTATGGGCGCCCATCGGCTGTGTTTTTCGTCGGGGCGTGTTCGTTTAGGCACCGGGTGGGAGACTGGACAGGCAACCCGCACCGAACTCGTTAGGGCTGCTTCCTTCCGGACCTGACCCGGTTGGCGAGGGATGCGTCTGCCGCCAATCTCCCACCCTATTTATAGCAGAGACGCGGGCCGACGACAGCCCGAAGTTTTAAAACCATGCACATAAATCGGCAGGCGCGCGTGCCCGCGCCGCAAAATTGCTTGCCCGCGCCAGTGTGCCCGTGGCACGTTACGGGGGATTTTCCGACTTTCATGAGTATCCCATGCCCTTGCCAAACAATCCCATCATGTTCGCCAATAACCCCCTGGACCGGGCCGGAAATCTGCGCCGCGACCCTGATTGGGTAAAAGCACGGTTGGCCTATGAAACGGCGCTTTTTGTACCTTTATGGCAATTAAACCCGCTGGTTTTGCCGGAAATGGCGCAAGGCGAGGGTCGCGATGTTGGCTGGCTGCCGCGCGCGGCATTGGCAGACGCCGTGGACGAGCAGACCTTAACGGTGTTTTTGGGCATCAACCGGCGCGGCAAGCCGCTGTTTGCCGCCGATATCAGCCGCTTGAGCAACCCTGAAGATGACGGGCCCTTTCGGGGCATGGGGGTGTTTGAAGATTTGCGCGCGCTGGCTTCGGCAGGCGACATGCCCGATACGGAACTGGCAATATTGGCGCAAGCCAAAGGCATGCTTGATTGGCATTTGCGCCACGGTTTTTGCAGTCAGTGTGGCAGCCCCACCCGCATGGCCGAAGCGGGCTATAAGCGGGTTTGCGACAATTGCGGGACCGAGCATTTTCCGCGCACCGACCCGGTGGTCATCATGCTGGCAACCCATGAAGATGCGTGTCTGGTGGGGCGTCAAAAAGGCTGGCCCGACGGCATGTTTTCAAGTCTGGCCGGATTTATGGAACCCGGCGAAACCATCGAAGAAGCCGTCGCCCGCGAAATGCAGGAAGAAGCCGGCATCGAGATTAACCGTGTGCGCTATTTCGGCACCCAACCTTGGCCGTTTCCCGCGTCAATGATGATCGGGTGTTTGGCCGAGGCCGCAGGTCGCGACATTACGCTGGACGATGAAGAGCTTGAAGAAGCGCGCTGGATTAGCCGCGAAGATGTGCGCCGCGCCATGAATGGTGACGGGCCCATCGGGGTGCCGCCACGCATGGCGATTGCGCATCAACTGATGAAAGCCTTCGCCGACGGCGCGGGTTAACCCTAATAAATCCGGCGCAAAATCAGTCGCCGCGCAAATCGGCGCGTTCCGGCGCGGCTTTGTAGACGCCCAGAATATCCATTTGCGAGCAGTAAAAATTCAGCTCTTCCAGTGCCAAGCGCACTGGCACATCTTCGGGATGGCCTTCAATATCGGCATAAAACTGCGTGGCCAGAAACCCGTTCGGTTGATAGCTCTCCAGCTTGGTCATGTTGACATTATTGGTGGCAAACCCGCCCAGCGCCTTGTAGAGCGCGGCCGGCACATTGCGCACGCGGAAAATAAAGCTGGTGATGACATCGCCGTCTTCGGGCACGGCATCATCGGGGCTGGCCGACATGATGAGAAAACGTGTCGTGTTTTGCCGACTGTCTTCGATATTTTCGCGCAACACATCAAGCCCGTAAATTTCTGCCGCAAGCTTGCTGGCAATGGCGCCATGACCGGCCACATTGGCCTCGGCCAATTCACGTGCGGCACCGGCGGTATCGGCTGAGACCATCGGCTTCATGTCAAGTTCGCCGATCAGATTGCGGCATTGGCCGAGCGCCATTTCATGGCTGTGGACATGGGTCAGCGTGCCGACGGACGCACCCTTGAGACCCAAAAGGCAATGATTGACGCGCATGAAATGTTCGCCGGTAATATAAAGGCCGGAGCCAGGCAGCAAACGGTGAATATCCGCCACGCGCCCCGCCACGGTATTTTCGACCGGGATCATGGCAAGTGCCGCCGCCCCGTCGCGCAGCGCGGCGAATGTCTGCTCAAAAGTCGCGCACGCCATCACGTCCATGTCCGGATAACAATTCTGGCAGGCAATGTGCGAGTTTGCCCCCGGTTCGCCCTGAAATGCAATTTTGCCCATCGTCAGCTTCCTTTCGGGCCACTGTGCCCTGTCATAATTCTATTCGCAAGTTCAAGATCTTGCGGGGTATCGACACCGACAGGTACTGTATCCACGCAAGCCACACCGATGCGCATCCCCGCCTCCAGCGCGCGCAATTGCTCAAGGCGTTCGCGCTGCTCCAACACGGAAGGCGGCCGCGACACGAAATCTGCCAACGCCGCGCGCTGATAGGCATAAATGCCGATATGATGGTAAAGCGGCCCGTCGCCGGTCGGCGCGGTGGCCCGGGTGAAATACAGCGCATGGCCGGATGTGGCCGTCTGCAAAGACACAATCGCCTTGACCACATTCGGGTCGTCGCGTTCACCCGCCTCAACAATTTCGGCAACCAGCGTGGACATGTCATTGTCACCCAGCACATCCAGCACGCGCTGGATGAGGCTGGGATCCAGGGTCGGCAAATCGCCTTGCAGATTGACGATGCGCCGGTGCGCGCCGTCGGCGTCAATAAGCTCAAGCGCCTGATGGATGCGGTCGGAGCCCGACGGCAAATCGGGGTCGGTCAAAACCGCTTCGCCGCCGGCGGAAATTACGGCATCAACAATTTCGGTTTCCGCCGCCGCCACAACCACGCGGCCGCAATCTGCCTCCATAGCCCGATGCCAAACCTGCACAATCATCGGCAGACCGGCAATATCGGCCAGCGGCTTGCGCGGCAGCCGTGTCGAGGCAAGGCGCGCGGGTATCAAAATCACCGGTTGATCGTTCATAGCAGTCTTCTCTCCTGCAAAATATGGCTCGGCGCAAACCCAATTCTGTAAACTTGCGACTCGGCGTGTCTTTACCTAATCTGTGCGACGCTACGCCGCAAGCCTTTCGGCGCATCACCGAGTATGTTGCCATCAATCAAGCTTTGGGGGAACGCATGGACTCGTTTGAACTAAACAAAATCGCAGGGGCTATTCTCTTTACCCTGCTCGTTTATCTCGGCGTGCAAAACCTTGGAGATGTGCTGTTTTCACCAAAGCCCGCCAATCCAAATGCTTATATTGTTGAAGGCGTTGTCGAAGAGGGCGCGCCGGTTGTTGCCAGCGTTGCCGAGCCGGTGGTTCCCATCAGCGAATTATTGCAAACCGCTTCGATCGAGAAGGGCGTCAAAGTCGCGAAAAAGTGCGTGTCATGCCACAGTTTCGACATTGGCGGCGCAAATAAAATTGGGCCGGCGCTTTGGGGCATTGTCGACCGAGACATTGCGGCTTCGACCGGCTTTAATTATTCCTCCGCCCTGTCCGGCAAAGACGGCATATGGGATTACGAAGCGCTGAACGGCTTTCTGGAAAACCCGAAGAAATATGCCACGGGCACCAATATGGCCTTTGCGGGACTGCGCAAAGTCAAAGACCGTGCCAACATCATTGCCTATCTGGACAGCTTGAAAGACTAGCGAACGAGCGGCTTGGGCTCGCATTAGGGCCGCGATCTTCGAATACCTTGCCGCAACGCGGCGCGTCTGGTTGAATGGTTGAGCTTCGGAGGCGTCATGCGTTTTTTCCTGACCATTACCGCTTTTTTACTGCTCGTGCCTGGCATTTTACGGGCACAAGGTCCAGCGCACGGCCTGTCGCTGTTTGGCGCGCCGGCACTGGACAAGAATTTCACCCATTATCCTTACGTCAACCCGCAAGCTCCGAAGGGCGGCGAGTTGCGGGTCGCCGCCATTGGCAGTTTCGACAATCTCAATAATTTCACCATCAAGGGAAGCGCGGCGGCGGGGCTTCCCATGATTTACGATACGCTGATGGATACAAGCCTGGATGAGCCCAGCACGGCTTACGGGCTCATTGCCGAAACCGTATCACATCCTGCGGACTATTCTTCCGTCACTTTTGTTATGCGCAAAGAAGCGCGCTTTCACGACGGCAGCCCCGTGCGTGCCGAAGATGTCGCTTTTTCGCTGGAAGCCTTGCGCGCGGCAAACCCCTTTTTCCGAGCCTATTACCGTGACGTGGCCGGTACCGAAATTTTGGGCCCGCATGAAATCCGCATCCGTTTCGCAGCCAGCGGCAACCGCGAATTGCCCCTGATTTTGGGCCAATTGCCGGTTTTACCGAAAGCCTATTGGTCGCAAGACGGGCGGTCTTTGCACGAAACCACGCTCGACCTGCCATTGGGGTCGGGCCCGTATGTGATTGAGAGGATCAATGCCGGTCGCTCGATTACTTACAAGCGCAATGAAAATTACTGGGCACGCAATTTGAACGTCACACAAGGCCGGTTTAATTTCGAGCGTATCAAATATGAATATTTCGGCGATGACACCATCGCCTTTGAAGCATTGAAAGCCGGCGATATCGATTATCGCAGCGAGTTTTCGTCGCGCATCTGGGCCACAGGCTATGACATTGATGCGGTGACGCAAAACCGCCTGAAGCTTGAAACCGTGGCGTTGAAAAACGGCAAGGGAATGCAGGCCTTTATTTTCAACACACGGCGTAGCCCGTTTGACGACCCGCGTGTGCGCGAGGCGCTGAACTGGGCCTATGATTTCGAGTGGACGAACAAAAACCTATTTTACGGCCAATATGCGCGCACGGGCAGCTTTTTCGAAGGGTCCGAACTGGCCGCCACCGGCAAGCCAGGCGCGGCGGAACTCAAATTTCTGGAGCCCCTGCGCGGGCAAATTCCCGACAAAACATTTGGCGAGCGCATCGCCAATCCGGTGACGGACGGCAGCGGCAATATCCGCGTGCATTTGCGCAAGGCGCGCGCGCTACTCGAAGAAGCGGGATGGAAAATTGACGCCGGCAAACTGAAGCGCGGGTCAGCCCATTTCGAGATGGAATTTTTGCTCGTTCAACCCGCTTTTGAGCGCATTGTCGCGCCTTATATTCGCAATCTCGAACGCCTCGGCATCACGGCCAGAACCCGCATTATCGACCCGACGCAATATCAAAACCGCCTAAATAATTATGATTTTGACGCCGTGGTCGCAAGTTTCGGGCAATCTCTGTCGCCCGGCAATGAACAACGCGATTACTGGTCGAGCCAATCGGCAGATACGCCCGGCGGCAAAAACCTGATCGGCATTCGCGATGCGGCGGTGGATACGCTGATTGAAAAGTTGATTTTTGCTGGCTCGCGCGAAGAGCTTGTCGCCGCCACACGCGCGCTCGACCGGGTGCTTTTGTCCAATCATTATGTTGTGCCGCAATGGCACGCCCCGCATGAGCGACTTGCCTATTGGCAGAAGCTGACCCATCCTGCGCGCATGCCGGGGCTGACGTTGGGCTTTCCCGATTTGTGGTGGCATGTCGCAGTGCCGGAAACAGGAAACTGAAACAGGAAACTGGAACGTCATGGCCGCCTATATTCTGCGCCGCTTATTGTTGATGATCCCAACGATTTTCGGGATTATGGCGATTAGTTTCGCGATTGTGCAATTTGCGCCCGGCGGTCCGGTCGAGCGGATTATCGCCCAGTTGCAAGGCCATGATGCAGGTGCCACAGCGCGCTTTACCACAGTCAATGACGGTGCCATGGCAGCAGCCGGCGCCGATGCCAATAGCGCCTATCGCGGCGCGCAAGGTCTTGACCCCGAATTTATTGCCGAACTCGAAAAGCAGTTTGGCTTTGACCGACCCGTGCATGAGCGCTTTGTGCGTATGATCTATAACTACGCGCGATTTGATTTTGGTGAGAGCTATTATCGTGATGTTGCCGTTATTGATCTGATTGCCGAAAAACTGCCTGTTTCGATAACGCTCGGCCTATGGACGACCCTACTGACATATATGATTTCCATTCCCCTCGGTATCGCTAAGGCGCGGCGCGACGGCACCGCCTTTGATGTGTGGACATCCGGCGTCATTATTGTCGGCTATGCCATCCCCGGATTTTTATTTGCCGTGGCGTTAATTGTGTTCTTTGCAGGTGGCAGTTATTTCGACTGGTTCCCCTTGCGCGGGCTCGTTTCTGAAGATTGGGAAAGCCTTGGGGTATGGGACCGCATTGTCGATTATCTCTGGCACATATTCCTGCCGGTTCTGGCCATGACAATTGGCGGCTTTGCGACCACTTCTTTGCTGACCAAAAACGCGTTTCTGGACGAGATCAAAAAGCAATATGTCATGACCGCACGCGCCAAGGGACTGAGCGAGGCCCGCGTGCTCTACGGCCATGTTTTCCGCAATGCGATGCTAATTGTGATTGCCGGATTTCCTGGCGCATTTATCGGCGCTTTTTTTACCGGCTCACTGCTTATTGAAACGATTTTCTCTCTCGACGGGCTGGGTCTGCTTTCCTATGAAAGCATCATCAATCGCGATTATCCGGTGGTATTTGCCTCGCTTTATATTTTCGGGCTGGTGGGGCTGGTGGTTACGCTCATCTCCGACCTAACCTATGTGTGGATTGACCCGCGCATTGATTTTGAAGCGCGCGAGGCTGGATAATGCGGCAGGTTTCGCCCCTCAATCGCCGCCGCTGGCGCAATTTCAAGGCCAATCGGCGCGGGTTCATTTCGCTATGGCTGTTTGGCATTTTGTTCTCTGTCACCCTGTTTGCCGAGTTTCTGGCCAACGACAAACCGCTCTTGGTTCTCCATAATGGCGGTGTTTACACGCCAGTTTTCGTGGCCTATCCGGAAACCGATTTTGGCGGCGATTTCGCAACCGAGGCCGATTATCGTGACCCGTTTGTCATTGAACTCATCGAGGGTACGGGCGGCACAATGGTCTGGCCGCTTTTGCGCTATAGCTATGACACGATAAATTTGGACCTCACCCAGCCTGCACCGGCACCGCCAAGCGGCGACAATTGGCTGGGTACGGATGACCAGGGGCGCGATGTGCTGGCGCGGCTGATATACGGCTTCCGCATCTCGGTGCTGTTCGGCCTGAGCCTCACCATATTGTCCTCAATTATTGGCGTGCTGGCCGGTGCCGTGCAGGGATATTTCGGGGGCTGGGTTGATCTCGGCCTACAACGGTTTATCGAGATTTGGACATCTGTGCCCTCGCTTTATTTGCTGATCATAATTGCCGCCGTTATCGAGCCCGGCTTTTTCATTCTGCTGGGCATTTTGCTCCTGTTTTCCTGGGTGTCGCTGGTCGGCGTGGTGCGCGCAGAATTTTTCCGTGCCCGCAATTTCGAATATGTCGAGGCCGCGCGCGCGCTGGGCGTGGGCACGCTGACCATTATGTTCCGGCATTTGCTACCCAATGCCATGGTTGCCACGCTGACCTTCATGCCGTTCATTCTGAACGCCTCGATCACGACCCTGACGTCTCTGGACTTTCTGGGCTTCGGCCTGCCGCCGGGGTCGCCGTCTCTGGGCGAATTGCTGGCGCAAGGCAAGGCCAATTTACAAGCGCCCTGGCTGGGTTTGTCCGGATTTTTTACCATTGCAATCATGCTATCGTTGTTGATTTTCATTGGCGAAGCCGTGCGTGATGCCTTTGACCCGCGAAAGACACTAGCATGACGCAAACGCCGCCCCTGCTTCGGGTTGAAAACCTGCATGTCGGCTTCACAAGCGACGGCAGGCAAACCACCGCCGTGGACGGCGTCTCCTTTGAGGTGCCGGAAGGCAAAACGCTGGGGCTGGTCGGCGAAAGCGGATCGGGCAAATCCGTTTCCGCCCTGTCGGTTCTTGGGCTCTTGCCCTATCCGGCGGCGTTCCATAATAGCGGGCGCATAATGTTTGACGGCGACGACATTATGGGCGCCGACACGCGTGTGCTGCAAAGGCTACGCGGCAATGACATTTCCATGATATTTCAGGAGCCGATGAGTTCGCTGAACCCGCTGCATGACATTGAACAGCAGATATCGGAAGTTATCCAATTGCATCGCGGCCTGTCGCGCAAAGCCGCCCGTGATGAGACTTGTGCCCTTCTGGAGCGTGTCGGCATTCCGGACCCCGAAAGCCGTCTTGGTGCCCTGCCGCATGAACTGTCCGGGGGTCAGCGCCAGCGGGTGATGATTGCCATGGCACTTGCCAACCGCCCGCGCCTGCTGATTGCCGACGAGCCGACCACTGCGCTTGATGTGACCATTCAGAAACAAATCCTAGATCTGTTACGGGATCTACAACACGAAAACGGCATGGCGATTTTGCTGATCACGCATGATTTGGGCGTGGTGCGCAAAATGGCCGACCGGATTTGCGTCATGCAACAGGGCCAAATCGTTGAAAACGACAAAAGCCACGCAATTTTTGAAAAACCTGCACACGCCTACACGAAAAAACTTATTGCCGCCGAGCCAAGCGGCGCGCCGGAACCGTTAAGGGCCAACCCGCCAGAAATTGTTAGCGGGCAAAATGTCAAAGTGTGGTTCCCCATCCACCAAGGTTTGCTGCGGCGCGCGCAATCCCATGTCAAAGCTGTGAACGATATTTCGCTGACGGTGAGGCGGGGCGAAACGTTAGGCATTGTGGGGGAAAGCGGGTCGGGCAAAACCACGCTGGGCCGCGCCATGATCGGCCTGCAAAAGGCTAAGGGCTCCATCACCATAAACGGCACTAACCTGTCCGGGGCAACACCAGCGGCGCGGCGCGCGATGCGCAAACACATGCAGATTGTGTTTCAGGACCCTTATGGGGCGCTGAGCCCGCGCTTGCCGGTGGCCGACATTATAGGCGAGGGGCTGGCGATCCATGAACCCGAACTGACAAGCGCAACGCGCATGGCCCGCGTACGGGACATTTTGGAAGATGTCGAACTAGACCCCGATATTGCCGGACGCTACCCGCATGAATTTTCCGGTGGCCAGCGCCAGCGCATCGCCATCGCGCGCGCGCTGGTTTTGAACCCCGAATTCATTATTTTGGACGAACCGACCAGCGCGCTTGACCGCTCGGTGCAGGCCCAGATTATCGAGCTGTTGCGGCGGCTGCAGGCTGAGCGGAGCTTGACCTATCTGTTTATCAGCCATGATTTGAAAGTCGTGCGCGCGCTGGCTCATCGCGTGCTCGTTATGCAAAACGGCATAGCGGTTGAATTGGGCCCCACGCAACAAATTTTCGAAGCGCCAGCATCACCCTACACAAAAACGCTGATCGAAGCGGCCTTCACCTAGCTGCAAAACTCACGCCATGCGACGAATTTGGCGAATATCACCGGCGGTTTCCCTAATGCGCTTGATTGCGGGCACAAATGGTTCGCTGACCACGCACATATGCGTGGCATTAGCGTGCAGCAGCGTGTCGGCATTTTGCAATATGCCGACATGGCCTTTCCAAAAAACCAGATCGCCACGGGCCAAATCCCCGCTCACGGGTGCGCCCAGCACGGCTTCCTGCATGTCGCTGTCACGTGGGCAGGCATGGCCGCACATGGACAGAGAAATTTGCACCAATGCGGAACAATCAAGGCCGAGGCTTTCGCGCCCGCCCCAAAGATAAGGCACGCCGATGAAACGTTCCGCAATCCGCACAAAATCCTGGCCCTGGGTGCTCTCCGCATCAATATGTTCGGTAAAAATATATGATCCGTCGGCCAATACCGCAAAAGCACCTTCGACCCGCGTGACCCACACATGCGCGCCCATCGAGACAGCCATAAGCGGGCGCGATTTAATATCCGCGTCAGTGTAGATGAAACTGCGCAAGGCCGTGACGCGATGCGTTGTCGTAATATTAACTCCTAAATCTTCTGCCAGCACATAACCAACATAATCGTCACTTTGGGCCTGGCCCCAAACCCAAGGCCCGCGCTCTTCATAGACGCGAAATTTTTCGCCCAACAAAAGTTGTGTGTCCATCATTGCGCCATGCGCTGGCGCACGCCGCAATGCGGTCACCGGCGCAGTTACGGCGCGGTCATGGCCGCGCGCGTAAACGGGCGCGACAATCTCGCCGCGCAGATGTTCGGCCGCCAAATCATCACGCCACGGATTCACCCGCGGGTCGGGCTTGATCCGCGGCTCTGACGGATCAGCCATAGGTTTCTTCCAGATAGTGATAGATCGCACGCAAGCCCTGCGCTTCGCCACCGACGGGGCGGCCAGCGCGCGACTTGATATTCCATGCATAGACATCGCAATGCATCCAGCATGCAGTGTTTTCCACAAAGCGCGACAAGAACAACGCCGCGGTTATTGAACCAGCCATGGGCGAACTTGAAATATGGTTTACATCAGCGATTTGACTGTCCAGCCAACCATCATACCCGTCCCAAAGCGGCAGACGCCACATCGGGTCTGCACATTGGACGCCGGCTTTTTCAACCTTCTCGGCCAGCGCATCGTCATGAGTGTAAAACGGCACAACTTCCGGGCCCATCGCCACCCGCGCGGCACCAGTAAGCGTGGCAAAATCAATCATCAATTCTGGGTTTTCAGCATCAGCCAAGCTCAACATATCGGCTAGCACGAGCCGGCCTTCAGCATCGGTATTACCTATTTCGACACTCAGTCCCTTATGGCTTTGCAACACGTCTCCGGGCCGGAAGGCATCGGGGCCAATGGCGTTTTCCACTGCGCCGATAAGCAGACGCAAGCGAACTGGCAAACCGGCCCCCATCACTGCGCCGGCCAGCGCCATGGCAATCGCCGCGCCGCCCATATCCTTTTTCATCAAAGCCATATAATTGCCGGGTTTCAAATTAAGACCGCCCGTGTCAAAGCAGACGCCTTTGCCGACAAGTGTAACTTTTGGTGCATTCTTGTGGCCCCATGTCAGGTCGAGCAGGCGTGGTGCTTCGGCAGCCGCGCGGCCAACCGCATGTATCATCGGGAAATTACTTTCCAACAGCGCAT
Source organism: uncultured PS1 clade bacterium (assembly GCA_902624095.1). GTDB lineage: Bacteria > Pseudomonadota > Alphaproteobacteria > RS24 > RS24 > UBA7378. The sequence goes on along the minus strand of CACNWB010000022.1, from coordinate 1,253 downwards.
CGCCCGTCGTCACGGCGAGGTCGGCATTATGGCTCTCCGCAAGTCGGCGCATTTCGCTTTCCATGGCGACCGGCCCCATATCCGCTGCCGGCGTGTTAATGAGATCGCGCGCCAGATAAACCGCTTCGTTCAGCCTGTCGTTACGTTCAAGATCTGTGTCTGACGGCACAACAAGGCGTGGCAGATCGGGCTCGGTTTTTGCCTGAGTGCGATAGCGGTCAAATTTATACAAACCCAGCGCCCAAGCCAGCGGCGCAAACTCGCAAATCGCTTCGGGCGTGTTCTCGGCGAGACGGTAATCGCCCGGCGGCAGTTTGCCGGGCAAAGCGGCGGTGGCGAGCGGATCGGGCTTGGCGCCCAGCCCCAACAAAATGCCCGCCAGCCCGCCTGCGCCGTCTGGCATCATGGCGAATTGTCCCGATTTGGCGGAAAAATTTGCAGTTTCGACCCACGCTAGCATTGGGCCGGAATGAGCCTGTTTCCAATCGGCAAATAACTCCGGCGTCAAGGCCCAAATACAGCAGGCAGGCTTACCCTTGTCCAAAACATACAAATCTGCCGATGACGACCTAGCCATGCGCAAAAAATCCAATTAATCGTCAGTTTAGTTTAGCTAGCTGAGAGCCCGTGATCAATCACAAGCTCGCTCCCAGTCATATATGAAGACGCGTCCGAAGCCAGGAAGACTACACCGCGTGAAACGTCGGAGACGTGGCCCACTCGCCCACCGGGAACCACGGCTTCAGCAAATGCCTTACCATCTATGCGATTGGCACCTGCGTCCATCAAATCTGGTTGTGACTCGGCGATGCCAGCAATCTCTTTTCCCCAAATATCCGTCTCAATTATTCCTGGATGAACTGAATTAACCCGAATTTTTGTGTTGCCCGAAGCACATTCAATCGCAACAGCTTTGGAGAACAGTCGAACCCCGCCCTTAGTCGCGCAATATCCGGCCAGCCCAGCAGCCCCGGTCAAACCAGCAACAGAGGAGATATTTATGATCGATCCGCCGCCGCTTTGTGTCATTAGCGGAATGGCGTGTTTGGTGCCCAGAAATACCCCATCAAGATTAATGGCGTTTTGGCGTCTCCAGTCGTCAAGGCTCATTTCGGTCACAGCCACGCCAATGGCAATGCCTGCATTGTTTACCAGAACATTGAGAGCACCCTCTTCGTTTGCTATGCTGGCAATGACTTCCTGCCACACACCTTCGTCGGTTACATCTTGGCCTAGCCCACGCGCCTTGCCAC
>CACNWB010000021.1:22500-24425 GCA_902624095.1 uncultured PS1 clade bacterium | reverse complement strand
CCGGCTTGCAAGACCCGACGCGGCCTTCGGGCAGCTTCTTGTTTCTGGGGCCGACAGGTGTCGGCAAAACCGAACTGACCAAGGCGCTGGCCGAATTTTTGTTCGATGATGAAACCGCAATCTGTCGCATCGATATGTCGGAATATATGGAAAAACACGCCGTAGCTCGGCTGATCGGAGCGCCGCCGGGATATGTCGGTTATGACGAGGGCGGTGTGCTGACCGAAGCAGTCCGCCGTCGGCCCTACCAGTTAGTTCTGTTTGACGAGGTCGAAAAAGCCCATAGCGATGTGTTCAATATTTTATTGCAAGTGCTGGATGACGGGCGCTTGACGGATGGTCAGGGGCATACAGTTGATTTTTCCAACACGCTGGTCATTTTGACGTCAAATTTGGGCTCGGAGCACTTTGCCGACGGGCTAGAAGAAGAGGCTGGCGCGCATGATGACGCGGTGATGGAAGCGGTGCGCGGGCATTTCCGGCCCGAATTTTTGAACAGGCTTGACGATATTTTAATCTTCGATACGCTGAAGCCGGAGCAAATCGGCGATATTGTCGATATTCAATTTGCCCGCTTGCAGGGGCTAGTTGACCCGCGCGGGCTGGTTTTGCATCTGTCCGCACCGGCGCGCGACTGGTTGGCCGAACGCGGCTACGATCCGGTCTATGGCGCGCGACCGCTCAAGCGGGTCATGCAGCGCGAAATTCAAGACCGGCTAGCAGATGAAATTCTGTCCGGCCAAATTGCCGATGGCAGCACGGTCAGCATTGCACTTGAAAATGGCGTGCTGGCCTTGCAAACGGGTGCCGCCCAACTGGGCGTTCATTGAACGTTACGATAGATTTTACGCTTGCTTGCTGGATATCACCGCCGCGGCAGCGACCGCAAGGTGTTGTCGCGTGTGGCCAGACTTCGCATGCGTTTTTGTGCGACGGCAATGGAGGCGTTCAGCGCGGTCATGCCGGCGGCATCAAGCTGGCGTCCGGGCGGAAGGTCCAGTGTGCGCGGGTTTACGGGCTTGCCGTAATGCAACACCTCGTAATGCAGGTGCGGGCCTGTGGCGAGCCCCGACATGCCTACAAAGCCGATAATCTGGCCTTGGCGCACAGTGGCATTGGATTTCAGGCCGCGGGCAAAGCGGCTGAGATGGGCATAGACCGTTTCATAGCCGTTTGAGTGCTGGATTTTGACAAACCGGCCATATTCGCGCGATCGGCTGACGTTCGCGACCGTGCCCGTACCGGCGGCATAAATCGGTGTGCCGGTCGGGGCGGCAAAGTCCAGCCCGCGATGCAGGCGCGTATAGCCCAAAATCGGATGGCGGCGCATGCCAAAGCGCGAGCTTAGCCGCGCGCCGTCTACAGGCGTTTTCATTAACAGGCGTTGCACGCTTTTGCCGGTTTCATCATAAAATGCGGCGCTGCCATCTTTATGTTCCAGCCGCCAATAAGTGTATCGTTTGCCGCGATTGGTCAACGCGGCATAGAGAATGTCGCCTTCTTCGGCAAGCTGGTTGCGCCCGTCAAAGCGGCGCGAATACAAAACTTCCAACTGGTCGCCTTCGCGAATGTCGCGCTGGAAATCAATATTGAACGAAAACAGGCGGATCATATCGACAACCAGGCTCGGTGCCATGCCGCTGGCTCGGGCCGCTTCGTAAACGCTGCTGGTGATCAGCGCATCGGCCACGAAAAATCGGTCGGAGAGCGGCCGGTTCTGGTCAACAATGTCAAAGGTAAGATGCCCCGTTCGGCGCAAGATAATGCGTTGGCGCGGGCTGGGGATGAGGTCAAAGCCAGCAAAACGCCCGACATCTGTGTCAGGGTCGGCATCTTGTGACCATTCGGTGAAGATGCGCACTATCTGGCCTGGTTTCAGGCGACGCGCGTCAAACACTTCTTGTAGGGTGTCAAGCGCGGCATCG
>CACNWB010000021.1:0-17500 GCA_902624095.1 uncultured PS1 clade bacterium | reverse complement strand
AAACGACGTATAGGGTCTGACGCCTGCCCGGTGCCGGAAGGTTAAGAGGAGAAGTGAGAGCTTTGAATCGAAGCCCCGGTAAACGGCGGCCGTAACTATAACGGTCCTAAGGTAGCGAAATTCCTTGTCGGGTAAGTTCCGACCTGCACGAATGGCGTAACGACTTCCCCGCTGTCTCCAGCATCGACTCAGTGAAATTGAACTCCCCGTGAAGATGCGGGGTTTCCGCGGTCAGACGGAAAGACCCCGTGCACCTTTACTATAGCTTTGCAGTGGCATTAGTGTCGGCATGTGTAGGATAGGTGGTAGACTTTGAAGCCCAGGCGCCAGTCTGGGTGGAGTCGCCCTTGAAATACCACCCTTATCGTCATTGATGTCTAACCGCGGACCGTTATCCGGTTCCGGGACCCTGCATGGTGGGTAGTTTGACTGGGGCGGTCGCCTCCCAAAGAGTAACGGAGGCGCGCGAAGGTAGGCTCAGGCCGGTCGGAAATCGGTCGTTGAGTGCAATGGCAAAAGCCTGCCTGACTGCGAGTCTGACAAGACGAGCAGAGACGAAAGTCGGTCATAGTGATCCGGTGGTCCCGCGTGGAAGGGCCATCGCTCAACGGATAAAAGGTACGCCGGGGATAACAGGCTGATGACGCCCAAGAGTCCATATCGACGGCGTTGTTTGGCACCTCGATGTCGGCTCATCGCATCCTGGGGCTGGAGCAGGTCCCAAGGGTTTGGCTGTTCGCCAATTAAAGCGGTACGTGAGCTGGGTTTAGAACGTCGTGAGACAGTTTGGTCCCTATCTGCCGTGGGTGTAGGAAATTTGAGAGGAGCTGTCCCTAGTACGAGAGGACCGGGATGGACATACCTCTGGTGGAGCTGTTGTCGCGCCAGCGGCATTGCAGCGTAGCTAAGTATGGACGGGATAACCGCTGAAAGCATCTAAGCGGGAAGCCTCCCTCGAAACTAGATTTCCCTTGAGAACCGTGGAAGACCACCACGTTGATAGGCCGGGTGTGGAAGCGCAGCAATGCGTGTAGCTTACCGGTACTAATTGTTCGATCGGCTTGATCGATCTCATTTCCCCATCCGCTGGTTATCACCAGCAAATCAGGTGATCAATTACTTGCTTGTTTCCGTATTGCGCCGACTTGGTGACTATGGCGAAGCGCCTAAACCCGATCCCATCCCGAACTCGGCCGTTAAACGCTTCTGCGCCGATGGTACTGCATCTTAAGGTGTGGGAGAGTAGGTCGTTGCCAGGTCTGCGGAATATGGAACAAAATTCAGTTTTCTCTTCTTCATAATTTCTTCCCTTTGCGATCTGTTTTGCTACAACCCGCCGAGGGAAAGCGTTATTTCTGGCGCGGGGTGGAGCAGCCCGGTAGCTCGTCAGGCTCATAACCTGAAGGTCGTAGGTTCAAATCCTACCCCCGCAACCAAGAGATTATGTTTAAATCAACTACTTAAAAAAGCACTCGGTTTTTCTAACGAGGGCTTTTTATGCATTTTTTGGCTTATTTACCCTGACTTTCATTCCTATGACTGTACTCTGACAAGGTTTTTTATGGTGATGAAAACATTGACAGATTTTGAGTCTGAGGATCTAGAGGTGCCCCGTTTAATTCGGTAAAGTAGTGTCACTTTGCCTACTTTTTATTATTGCTTTTCAACAAAACTCTAGTTCTTTGCGGCTTGGAGCCTTCTATCACCTAGCAACAGCTGATATTACGGCCAATAGTAAAGCAAGGCTTTTCCTGTACGACAGTGTTGTCAACGCCAGCAAGTTTGGGAGTAGCCACCGTTTCCGAGGTTCTAAAAGGCTGTGAGTCCTCAATGTCCTGGACAATATGAAAATCTTGTTCCTTTATTTTGCACGAAATTTCGATCGTACTATCGTCTATGCTCCGCCAACTTTGAAACTCCTCCCCATCTAGCAAAACAAAAACAGATTTTGTATTAGCAAGGTTCTTAACCCTCCAAGTAGTCGAGTTTTTCTCGGCAATTTTGTTGCCAGCGTAGGTGGAGACATGGAGGATCCCAGTACCGGGATCAAAGAACGCCCGATCCAGCCCCATATCTGGGAAAGACACGGCAACGACCTCAGGCTCCCCTGGCCTTGCTGCTTTCTTTCCTGAGTACACTCTTGACCAGGCTCCAGGATTGCCAATCTCGCTGAGAATTAGAAGACTATTCAGCTGACCCCGAGGATGATCTTCGTCGAGGCCGAAAGACCAAGCAAATCTATCTCCGTCGGTGTAAAAATAAGGGCCCCACTCTTTTTCCGCAAAAGCTTTGAGCCTTCGCTCAGTAGTCGCGTCTCCCACTTCGCGCGCTAACATCAACACAATGCAAAGCCACCTTGGATCAGCAAAACCTTGGACTAAAAGTTTGTTATGATCATCCCATCCCAAATCGTTGATGCCAGCTTGATACAATTCAAGACCAAATTCAGGTGCCTGCGGATAAAGATAGAGTAACGGGGCTAGCATTCCATAACCTGCAAGGCCTTCATCTGGAAAATAACCAAACTTTTCGATTGGATCGTAATAAAAAGCAAAAGATTTCAGATCGCCTGAACGATTTCTTCTAGCAAAGTGTTTTTTCGCAAATTCTATCCACTCATCGTAAACACTGTGGCTTTTTGACTCGTAGAGCTTGTCATGAAGCTGCAAGCCCAATCCCGCTGCACTTAGACAATATGGCCATATTTTTGTATTTTCGCAGTGTGCACCTTGCGGCCTTTCGGTCCACTGATCGTGAATAAAACGGTTTACAGAGTGATAGTCCCACTCAAAACTTTGATTATTGTACCCAGTAACATCAAATGATTTTTCCCACTTTTTGTCATTCGACACATAGGAGTGAGTGCCCAAAAGAAGGTTGAAAAAACCTCTAAAAAACAAATTGCCATCGGCTGCGATGGGGTCTGGTTGTAGTCCCCAAGGTTCGGCGCCATTTCCAGTCCAACCAGGTGGGTCATAGTTTCCCCTTAAGTGAGCTGGCATCCAAACTTGCCACTCTGGTGGGTAATTTTCTCTATTCGGATCATTTCCAATTAGCGTTAACCAATCAATAGCTCCCCAAAAAGTTGGAAAACGAGAGACTAGTTCGTCTGCAATCAGCGCATAGACCTCACTCCAGGCCGGAGTTTGATCGAACATCATAGGTAACGAGTAAGAAGTTTCTGACAAATCAAATCTGGGAAAGGCACACATGGGAGAGGTGGAGGTTTTGTCCCACCATGGCAGGGGATCTCCATGGATGCTCCAATCATCTTTAGTAGTTGCTTTGTCCCATATGTGTCTAAGCCAACCACGCGCTCTATTATTTAATTGAGGAATTTCATTGGTTTTGATCATTTTCTTCCTCAGCATGAAGATGTTCCGTGTTCACCACATGGGGATAATCAGTAAATTCGGAGGAATTCTCTTGGCCAGTTCCGACTTGCCATAAGATTGTTTTATTTCTTTGTTGTGTGGCTAGACGCTGATCTTCTGGAAGCTCTGACAATAAACCCGAGCGTTTAATTAAACTACTAGCTGGTCCATCGTTCCTTGGCGTTACGTAGTTATTTGGAAAATTGCTAGAGACGCGCCTCTTTCGAAAAAAGATTTCTGCAGTCGCAAACTCGTAAATCCAAAGTATGTATCTAAGGTCTCCCTTGCATCGAATCTCACCTGCTGCCAATCCGCGTACTAAATGTGTCTCTGCATTTGGGGAAATTAAAACAGCCAACCCCTTTATCGAAGTGGGAAAAATTAATTCAGCAATTGTACCATTTCTCAAACCATGTTCCGAGCAAACACGCCCATTATTAAACAGGAAGGTGCGACCATGAGTATTAGTTGCCCCGATTGAAATGGAAAAATTACCCACAATTTGAGCTCTTGCTCTAGCAGATGAATAGCATTTTACCTTGAAAACTATGGCTAAAATTCTTAGTAGAAAATCCATAATTAAATGCTCAAAAGTGCCCTAATGTGAAAGATCGACCCGAACTATCAATCATGCTTTGCCAGTGGCATGAATGCTCTGGGTATCAACTAGAGCGTTATTATCTGGTCAGGCATGTTGCCACTCAACGCTTCGTACAACTGAGGGAAACATCCAACCTCAACGCCCTTCGCAAGCCCCATTGGTTTTATGTTTCCTGTTCCACATTCATCGAACAAACCTGAGGCCAAACCTCTTCTTAAAGAACACTGGTCACAGGCCATAAGCAGAATATTTTGTTCCTCCGCAATTTTGGAGAGACGACGTCCAATTTCATCATCTGCCCTAAGAGAAAAGACGTTATCATCGAAGAAAAACATGCCTACCACACCAACCCCATGGTTTCCTGCCTCCAATTGAGGCAATATCATAGAGCCCAGTTGGAAAGTAGAGGCCATCGAGTTACGAAAAATATATGCGACTTTCACGGACTTCTCCTTTGCTTGTTCAGAGTGAGGCCGGGGCTATCTCAAGTCAATTCTTAATTAAAAAAACCAAATGGGTTATCGTACAAATTCTGCTAGTCAGATTATGTTGGAAAAAAATAAAAAGTAACTAATCCATCTTTTGGTCTGTTTATATAAACGCTCGCCAAAACTTGGCAGACAGTTTGACGTTATCGAGTGTTCTGGAGTGCTTCATCATATGGCTGACCCTATAGCAGGATGGCGATCTTTAACAGATTGCTTGGCACCCGGCGGTCTAATGCGGGTGGGTTTGTATAGCGATCTAAGTAGACGAGATATTGTCAAAATAAAACGTCAAATTAATCAACAAGCGATTAGACCCGATCATCAGAGTATGAGGGATTTTCGTCTAAATCTTATTGCTGTTGGCGGAAGCCAATTTCTTGGAGTGTTCCAGTCGCACGATTTTTTCAGCCTGAGCGGTTTAAGGGACCTTTTGTTCCATGAAAAGGAGCACCGTTTTTCAATTCCCCAAATACAGTCCAGTATGTCGACACTAGGACTAAGTTTTTGCGGTTTCGAGATGGGTGATATCAGAGAAGCATTCGCTAGCGCCTTCCCTGACCCGCGCGAACGTTATGATTTAGGCAAATGGGCTTCCTTTGAAGCAGAAAACCCTGACGCATTTGCAGGGATGTACCAATTCTGGTGCCAAAAAATTTGAAGCGCCTTTGATAGATCCCGTTATTTAGTTGATGATGCCAGCCATGGATATAGTTCCCTTCTCTAGCTGAGCGTCATCACTCTTGCCCTTAATAAAACCTCCCAATTTGTCGCGCATCGTATACTGTCTCTGAATTGAGATTCAGGTTTTTTGGAGTTTTTGTTCTCTATGGACCGCTTAACATCGGTTAATAAATTTAATCTACGGAGGAAAATTAAATGAAATTTGTCTCAACCATTATCGCGGGCTGTTTTGCAGCTACTAGCGCGCTTGCGACGCCAGTTCTTGTCTCTCACCAATGGGCTTTTGAGCCAGGCAAGGAAGCGCAAGTCGTTCAGGCGTTTAACGCCTATGACACGCTAGGCATGTTCAAAGGCGGGGAGCCAGGTGCTGTCTACATTAATCAGTTCCAAATGGATGCGTCTCCTGCTACCCACGACTTTGCAGTGTTTTATAAAGACGCGTCTGCAGCTGAAGCAACGATGGATGCCCGCGTGAATGATCGGTCGTTCGCTCAATTTGTCGGTAAGCTAAATGGCGTCGGTCAGTATCTCGGCTCGACCTATTATGCCATTATCGGCACTTACGGAGAAGCTTCATCAGGTTTGAACAAATGGACGGCGTATAATTTTAATATTACCAATCCCGCACTGGCCGCGCGTGCAATGCAAGAATGGCGAGCCTCTGAAACCGGAAAGTCGGCCCCCGGCAGTGCGTTTTTGGCTGCGGCACGTGCAGGGGCGCCCTCAGGGGTAACCCATATCTTAGTTGCGCTCTATGAAAGCCGGGCCCAATATGAAAATTGGATTGAAAAAGCTTCGGGTACAGATGACTGGAAAAAGTTTCAGAATAAAATGAACCGCGCTGGCACCCAACTCAGTGCAATTATGGGCCAAAGCGCCATTGCAGCTGGTTCGACCGAAAACGTCGCTGAATTCATAAGCGAATAAACCAGCCTTTGGATCAGGGGGAGTTTTTCTCCCTGATCCGAAATTTTTCCGTCGCCATACGGTTATAGCAATGCCAGAATTGCTCTTAACTGTGAATTAGGAGGAAAAAATGAAATCTATCGTTGTAACCGGCGTTTCCAGTGGCATAGGACGAAAAATCGCACAGACGTTGGTTGCAGGTGGGTTCCGGGTGTTTGGCTCAGTGCGTAAACCAAGTGACGCAAAAGCTGTGACGGCTGAGTTGGGCGAGAATTTTGTTCCGCTAACTTTCGACGTAACCGACCGCAAGGCAGTAGATGCTGCGGCAGCTCAAGTTGAAGGGGTCCTCAAGGGTGAGAAATTAGCTGGGCTCGTTAATAATGCTGGTATCGCTGTTGTTGGCGCAGTTCAAACTCTGTCGCCGGATGAGTTTCAAAACCAGTTTGATGTTAATTTGATGGGCGTGTTCCACTGCACCCAGGCTTTTCTCGACATGCTGGGCGCCGATACATCACGTACCGGCGAGGCCGGCAAAATAATTAATATAAGTTCTGTTTCTGGCGATCTCGCTATGCCGTTCATGGGCGCATACAATATGAGCAAGTTTGGGTTAGAAGGTTTTTCGGAGGCTTTGCGCCGCGAATTAATGTTGTTCGACATCGATGTGATAGTGGTTGCCCCCGGTCCAATCAAAACTCCAATTTGGGAGAAATTTGATGGAGACAAGTTAACTAAAAAAGCGGCCAATTCATCCTATAAAAAGCCTTTGGAACGCATGCTCTCATTCTCCGAACAAATGGAGCAAACGGGATTACCGCCAGAGGTTATTGCTAATAGAGTGATGGCGATTTTGCAGGACAGGAAACCAAAAACGCGTTACACGATCGATGCTCAGTGGGTGCAAAATACTATCTTGTCGCGCTTCCCCAAACGAGTTGCAGATAGAATGATTGCCAAACAAATGGGGTTAAGACAGGAGTAGCTGCTTAAGCTATTGGTTTTCTAAAGCTACTTTCATTAAAGGTAATTCTATGGCCCGCATCTTCACAATTATCACGCCTCTCTTTGCGGTGCGCGTTACATCTCAAGATTAGGATGGTGCCGTGATAAATTTAGAATTGCCGCAAGTCGGTGTTTATGAATATGTTCCCCGTAAGCGCATCCGTTGGGGGCAGTCTGCTCTCAATGCGGTTCGCGAAGAAATTGACGACACAGCAAGGTTGTTCATTCTTACGACGGCGTCACTGGTCAATAAAACAAAGATAATTGATAAAATACAGCACGGCTTAAGCACTCAGTGTTCGGGCTTGTTTTATGATATTTCTGAACATACTCCGTTCAGCGATGTCGTCGCCGCAGCGCAAGCTGCGCGCGATGCGAATACCGATATCATACTGTCGGTAGGGGGTGGCAGTATCATTGATGCTGCCAAAGCGGTAATTATTTGTCTGCGCGAAAATATTGATACGGTTGAGGGGCTATCCTCCCGCATCGGGCAAATCAGCGAAGGGCCAGGAGGCCCAAGTCATATCAGCATACCTACGACATTGTCAGGCGCCGAGCATACTGAATTTGCCGGCGGGATCAACCCAGCAACCGGTACGAAAGAGCTTTTGGGTGGCACACATATTTGTCCGCATACTGTCATACTTGACCCGGCTATCTCCCTCTACACTCCGCAAAACCTATGGCTGTCCACCGCAATACGCTCGGTTGACCACGCAATTGAAGGCATTTGCGCGACCGACAGCAGCCCGCTTATTCAGGCGGAGGCTTTCGGTGCGCTGGGCCTTTTTGCCAAATCGCTGCGCCGCACCAAACAGGCGCCCGACGACCTGACGGCAAGACTCGAAAGCATGCATGCGGTCTGGTTGGCAACGGCGTCGATTGGGCGGGTCATGCATGGCGCCAGTCATGGATTGGGCTACCTGCTAGGCGCGCTGGGCGGAGTACCGCATGGGGTAACATCTTGTGTGTTTTTGCCCGCTGTGCTCGACTGGAATTTGAGCGTCAATGCCGACAAACAAAAGCAAATTGCCGTTGCGCTGGGCGCCGAGAATAGCAGCGCTGGTGATGCTGTGCGTTCCTTGGTGGCTGATTTGGGCCTTCCCGGAACATTGAGCGCGGTCGGTGCCGATGACGCGCTGAAGCAACAAATCAGCGAATGTGCCATGGACCATCCAGTGGTGATGGCCAATCCCCGCCCCATTACGTCACCACAGGATATTTTTGAAATTATGGAACTGGCAGCATAAAGGGTCTAGTTCTTTGAGAGGCCTTCTAAAAAGCTGAGCGATTATAATGACACGCATCTTCGCCATCATTGCATTTCTGTTTGCGCCGCCAAATTGGGCGGATGGCTATTTGAAATGAAGACACATGCTCTCCAGTCTTATCACCCTCTGATAATTGAGGGGATGGGCCATTATGACCCGAGGGATCCTAGCCGCGTTGCTCTGCAAATAATGAAGGGATTGAAGGATCACTGGGTAATTAAACCACCGAAATTGCCAATCTTGTTGGTAACACAGGGTGACCCGTATGCAGAAAAGGGGATAGCGGCTATTACCAGAAAGATTGCCGACGAATTAAATATCTCACGTGCCATGGTTTATTTGGACGGAAATATAGCCGACTACCATGAGCCAAATGCAGACCATTATAAGGTAGTTCATAAGATTCCTTATTCGGAGCTAACTAGAACATTAAACACCACAGACAATAGTATTATGGAGGAGTTAACACGACGTGTCTGTGACTGTCTGGCGAAAAAAAACAAGTCTCGGAAGGCTTTAAAAATGCCTGAGCTAGCTGAATATTTTTATGACTTTGCTATGCTTCAAGAGGTCGCGAAGATTGGTCTAAAGCAAATATGCGGCTCACTTACAGTCGCTCATACCAGCAGCGATATAAGCCCTTTCTCTGTCACAAGTTTTTATGAGGTTGGTATGGAAATAGGAAGAATTGAAGCCGCGGATATTGTTCCCTTCGCTAAATAAGCGTTACCACTATTGTGCTTGAATAAACGCCCCGATTTATTGCGTGTCGTGTATTGCCTCTAAGCTGAGATTAAGTTTACGCTGATTTGTAATACACGGGAGCAATATTAATGAGAGTCTTAGCAATTGGCGGCGGCGGTGGCATGGGACGACATGCTGTCTCGCTAATACAGAGCTTCGACGCGGTGATTGAAATCACTGTAGCTGACCTGAATGAAACCAGCGCCAATAGTTTTGCGGCAGAAATGAATAGCAAGGTCAGCGCCCTTGGCCTGGATGTAAATGACTCTGAGGCAATGAGCCGAGCAATGCAAAATGCGGACATTGTTATAAATACTTCTGGCCCGTTTTACCGTTTTGGGGTGCCAATACTGCAAGCAGCGATCAATGAAGGCTGCAATTATCTAGATATCTGTGATGACTGGGAACCTACAATAGAAATGCTTAAGTTGGACCAAGCTGCCAAAACGGCTGGTGTCACTGCCATTGTTGGGTTGGGCGCAAGCCCTGGCTTATCCAATATGTTGGCTTTGATTGCCATGCAAGAACTCGACGAAGTTTCTTCTGTTTTCACAGGCTGGGACCTAGGAGGGGCAAAGCCTGAGGAGGAATCATCTCAGGAAGGCCCTAATGCGGCAATGATCCATGGCATAGAACAAATGACGGGCAAAGTGCAAATATATCGTAATGGAGCGGTTGAGCTTGCTAGCCCTCTTGCGCCTGTGCCTGTTCACTATCCTGGGATACCAACATTTAAGGGGTATATATTTGGCCATCCTGAAGCAGTTACTTTCCCACATAATTATCCGGGTTTAACTAAGTCGATTAATCTAGCCCATGGCGGCGATATAGATTCTATTCTGCTTAAGGCTATTCTGGCTTTGGTTAATTGGGGGATTGTTGGTAAGGAGCGAGCGGCGAAACTTCTTACATGGTTCGAGGGTCAGAGAAAAGAAGAAATAACGAAAAAGGGTTCGAAAGCACCGCCCGTTATGTATGGCCTTGCAATGGGCACCAAGAGCTCTTGTGATGCTACCGTTGGTGTTTCCTGGGTTGGCGAGGCAACGCAACCTGGAAGTAGATACGAGGTGGGTATGGGTTCTGCGACTGGTGTTCCATTAGCTTGCGGCGTAAAATTCATGTCCGAAGGAAGAATTAACGAAAGCGGAGTATTTTCACCTGAAGCTGGTCTTATTGACCCGAAAGAATTTTTAGAAGAAGTATTTGCACAATTAAAAAATCTTGGAAAAGTTCCATCCTCTGTTTTGAAAGATAATATCAAAATTTCTTATTCATAGAGAGGTATGAAATGCCAAAAATGACCCGTACACCAATCACTGTGGCGCTTTTGTTTTTAGCGGTCATTTTAGGGGCTTTGGAATTCCGAAGCGCAAACACTCAATCTGGTGTTAAAGACGCTACCAACCCAGTGGCGCCTTTGGCTCCTGTACCTTCACTGCCGTTGCCGAAATAAATTTATGATCCGAATTGTAACCATCATCGCGATTTTAACTGGCTCGCCTGCTTGGGCAGAATATGAGAGACCAAGCTATAACGTTGTAGTCAAAGAAGACGGGTTGGAAATACGGGATTATGCGTCCGCGATAGTTGTTGAAACTCAGGTATTGGCCTCGCGGCGAGATGCGGCTGGCGAAGCATTTCGAAGTTTGTTTAACTACATTAGCGGCAATAATACGTCTGGCCTTGAAATTCCCATGACTGCGCCGGTGGCCCAAACGCCAGCAGGCAAAGGTCCAAACGGAGTCAGCAGCAAATGGGCTATTAGGTTTTTCTTGCCATCGAACTACAGTGTGGAGAACATCCCGCAGCCGCTGCAGCAAGACATTAATATAGTAATTCTTGAAGCCCAGCGGTTCGCCAGTGTTTCATTTAAAGGAACGCAAAATGATAAGAAGGTCGCAAAATACACCAGCCAACTTCGCGAATTTATTTCTCGGAAGGGATATGAGGTATCAGGGGAACCCGTGTATGCCTTCTATGACCCGCCTTTTGTTCCATGGTTTTTAAGGGATAATGAAATCTTGCTTCCCATTCAGAAAGTTGCATTTCAATGACCTCGAAACCTACCGCCATCTTCGCCCATTGTCTCTGATTTGCACTTCAGCTTAAACTTGGTTTCTAGGCAAAGTGTAATAGGAGCAGAGATGACTGAGTTATCCGCAATTGGCAAAGCTATCCGACATTATAAATTAAATGCCTCGGGCGGTTATCCCGAGTGGGCTAAGGTTCCTTGCTCCAGCGACTATCGGATGCATGTGCCAGCTATGGGATTTGATACCGTCGGCCCGGAGGAAAACGAAAAGGTTATATTTGGCTGGTTGGGTGAAATGGAAGCTCAGCAGGAACTGGTCGATATTGTCGAGTTTGGCGCTTATGTAACCTGTTATCTGCGCATAACCGATAAAGACGGTATCGTGCTGGATGTGGTCGAGGTGTTCAAATCTAACGATCAGGGTGAGGTTGATGAGATCTGGGCGCTATGACACGTCTGGCCATCACAATCTTGCTGGTGCTAGTGACGCCAATACAGGCAGCGGAAAAAATTATCAGCTGTGGGGTCGAAGGTGCGGTATTCAAATACAAAAAAGGAATATCTTATGATGAATGCCATAGCCGCATTTTAGGCGAATGGTATCTAATGACAAATTGGAGGGCTGAAAACGGGGTGTGTTTTAAAGGGGCGGCGCATGATTTTATTGATTTTACCGCTCTTAAATATGAATTTGAAACAACAGATCGAATAGATGAAGAAGCCTGTGAAATTATAACCGAGCAGAATTAATTGAATTTTTTATTACTAGGTCTCCCGCCCTTAGCATAGACCCTCAACATAATCTGTCTAACTATCAACGCGCTTTTGTCTGAGCTGCTAATTGCTGGAGATGTAATTTGCTAATGTCCAAAATTGACCAACCGGCGTTGTTATTAGGTCGTTCTTTATTGGCCTTCTACTTTATTCTACCAGGAGTGGCCAAATTTGCCGCTTGGCAGACACATATTGATCTGATGAATCACCATAATGTGCCATTTGCCTACCCTTTATTATTTTTAGCAGCTATTGCCAATTTCGTTCTCGGCGGCTTATTGCTTGCTAATCGACACGTGCAGTCAGCTGCATATGGATGTGTTCTGTACATACTTCTTGTGAACTTCAATCTTCACGATTTTTGGAATTTCTCCGGCATTGAAGGGGCTCATGAAACACAAAACTTCGTCAAAAACCTCGGTATACTGGCCGGCTGCTTGATACTTGCAGGTTTCACATCCAAGCAAGCAAAGTAAGACACGAGATGAGCCGCGCTTGATCTAATTTTTTGCAATCCAGCCGTCAACTAAGGCCGTATCAAATTTTATGAAAAAAAAAATAGCGATTATTGGCGCTGGACTGGCGGGCTTTGTGTGCGCAGACCATCTGTCGCCGGATTTTGAAATTTCGGTTTTTGATAAGTCGCGGGGCATGTCGGGTCGGCTGGCGACGCGACGCGCGAAAAGCGGTGAAACAATTTTCGCGTTTGACCATGGGGCGCAGTATTTTTCAGCAAAGTCAGTTGCCTTCAAAGATTGGTTGGAGCCACTAGAAGCGCACGGTCATGTGCATCGATGGCAGCCGCGAATGGTTGCTATTTCAGCCACTGGCTCAGTGCCACTTCCCTCGTCAGAGAAATTTGTTTTCTCCCCATCGATGAATTCGGTGGGCAAAGTAAAGTTTTCAGGGTGGGCGCACAATCGACTCTTCCTCGGTTCGCCGGTGGCGGCAATTGACGGCGTTCCTGGAGCCTGGCACCTAAACTGTCGCGAGAGCTTTTTTGGACCGTTTGAACATGTCGTGCTTGCCGTGCCTGCGCCACAAGCACTGGCACTCTTACCCCCACATGCCGATTTCGTGAGGCGTATGCAAGGCGTTCAAATGCTGGGTTGTCATACGCTAATGTTGGGTTATCTCCCGCAGAACGATATTGCGGCCGATTGGCATTGCGCTTTTTTCGATGATGCACTTCTGGGCTTTGCCGCTTTTAATAGCCACAAACCTGACCGTAGCGGCGGCACTTCTCTAGTGGTTCAGACCCGGCACGATTGGAGCCAAGCGCATGTTGAAGATGCGACGGAGGGGGTGGCAGAACTTATTTCTCATCGCTTTGAGAATTTAACCGGTCTCTCGCCTGCCGCTGACGGTTACTACCGGTTGCACCGTTGGCGTTATGCATCAGTCGTGCAACCCGCCTGTGCCAAATACCTGCATGACGATGCATTAAAGCTCTCCGCTATTGGTGATTGGTGCTTGGGCAGTAAAGTTGAAGATGCCTTCACAAGCGGTTACAGCCTGGCCAAACATCTGAACGCTGAATTTACTTGAGAATCGTTAGTTGCTGTAGCAGCTAGCGCTCTGCACCCCAAAATGTCGCATTGTGGCCATTTGGTTTATCGGCATCATGGTGAAATGAAAAGGTTGGCAGGAATTGGACTTTTGGCCATTTTATTTTTTACCCTCAAAGGCTTGGCTTGGTTAACAGTCTTTTTTCTAGGGGCAAATTCGTTTTGGAAATTTATTCAGGGCTGAAGTCAGGAGTCTACTTCTTGTAGCCCCTCGAAATTTGGAAAACCAATATAAAGATCTTTGTTCCTACTCGTGTTTTTGACGGTAAGTTTGAAATTATCCGTATTTTTCCAATTCTCAAAATGAGTGCGGCTTTTCCAGATTGAGTTTGAAATATATAGGGTGCTTTCTGACGTAGTTGTTCCTCGCAGAAGGCTAATTGATATAAAACCTTCACTTTCCTTTAAAAGGCCCTCGCGGTTTGTCCAAATGCGCTCGAACTCCTTTTCAGACCCACGCCTTACATAGAAACGGTTGTTTCCAATGAACAATTTTCTTACCTCCAAAAGTTGACTATTTGTTGATAATGATTATTAATAGCATTAATATACCGATCTACTATCAAACTGTCCAATCGGAATCGTTTTGTTCGAAAATTTTTTGTTAGCGGGGAACATTTTATCGGAGCCCATTTTTTGGGCGGGGTATTTTATTATGCTCGTGAATGAAACCCCGGTGGTTCTAAGACACGTATATCACCCTGCTATGAAATTCCGTCACTATGTTGAAAACAGGTTCGGTTCTGACTGGCACAAATGGCATCTCTGGATTGACTATTTGTGGAATAGCCTGTTGCTAAGTGCGATTTTTTTGGCTGATTGGGAGAAGAAAGGTGTCTTTTTAGGTTGGTTTTTACTGTTTTGGGTTCCCGTTTTTTTATTTATTTATGTCCCAATCGCACTGAAAAAGCGAAAAAGCGGGGCCTAACTGATGGAGACTTGGGATCGTTCAATAAGTTTCCTGGCTTTATCATTCTTTGCCGTTTCTTATAGGGATCTAACTTGTTAATGACTGAGTACTTTATCTATCTGCATTCTATGGTTCTTGGTTTCATGATCTTGTTCGTAGTTGTAATTGCGCCATCTATATTCCAATCGCTTGAACCTAGTGAAGCCGGAACTCTATTAAGGCGCCTTTTTCCTAGAATGTTTCTCTACGGCTTGGTTCTGACACTTGCGGCCGCCGGGATGGCTATTTTAAGCGCACAATACAATTTGGCGCTGATTAGCCTTCTATCTGCAGCAGGTTTTGGCATAAATGCGTATGTCATCGCGCCATCAATCAACAAAGCCCGTGACGAATTGGAAAATGATGAAAACGCGTCGACGAAAAAATTCGCTTGGTTACATACTGCCTCAGTTTCGATTTTTGCAACTCAGTTTCTTGCCTCTGTTTTCTGCTTAATTATGATTTAAAAAACGACGGTATCTGTAGCTAAGTATTTTCATAAGTAAAAGCGTCCAGCATTCAAGACGCGATTAACTTACAGATGCCTGCTGCGCCCCGGCTTTAGTTTCCTTTACCTCGGTAAATAAACATTTTTAACTATCGACCATAGCGACGATTTTATCGCGGCATTAAACGATTACGGCGCTTGTATGGCTAAAACTAATTGGCTTAAATAGATGATGGAAATCAAGAGGGAGAATCAAGATGGAACAAATCATTGCTCTAAATAGTATTTATGGAAGCCTGTATATTATGTCGGCTTTGTACTTTATAGGCGCCAGCTTTTTACTGTGGGTGGGGATGCGGATTACCAGCGTGCTAACGGAACGAGGGGATGTCCCGCTGGTAAATAAAATCCTAGCAAGTTTATTTGGTTTGAGTGTGACTTGGTTATTTGTAAATGTTGCTTCCCAGGGTGCAAATTTTGCACGCAATCACGCCTTTGAGATGAAAGCAGCTGCGGACTCGACTGGCTTTGAACTCAATGCAACGTCACAACAGTTTATTGAAACTATGAATGTTACTTCACTTCCTGAGCCGTCTATTATGGCTAACCCAGTTGGTGTAGTTATTGGCCTAATCGCATTGGTCATTATTATTGTTCCTCTCTGGGCTAATCAAAATAATACATGATATTTAGCTGACTGGCTGCGCCCGCAACAATCAGAGGGCGCAGCCCACCAGAACGTTAATCCAAATAGTGGCAATTTTTATTAATGCTCCCTACCCATTGCGGACAACGTATTGTAAGAAAAATTCCTCAATGGATTGAATGCCGGTTCAAAAATGGGCAAACCTTAAGCCCGCATTTACGAACTGGTGGGGGTTGCCATGAAATATGAAGTTTGCTCTGGTCTGACCCTAGAAGCCAGTGTTTATGGCAATCCATCAGATAATTTAGTAATTTTGCTCCACGGTGGCGGGCAAACGCGCCATGCATGGGGAGCTGCAGGTCAGAAACTATCAGAACGTGGGTTTTACGCAGTAGCTCTTGATTTGCGTGGTCATGGCGATAGCGACTGGAGCCCAAACGGAAGCTACAAAGTTGAAAATTTTCGAGACGATTTGGTATCTGTCATACGGCAAATAGGAAAGCCGGCTGCATTGGTAGGAGCCTCCTTAGGTGGAATGATTTCACTCAGTACAGTCGGAGACGAAAAGTTTCGAGAATTTTGTACCGCCCTAGTCATGGTAGATATTGGGATCTTGCCGAATGAAGACGGTTCGAACGAAATCTTGAAATTTATGAGTTCAGGTCATAAGGGGTTTAAATCTTTAGAGGATGCCTCAAGAGCAATTTCGATATTTTTGCCATACAGAGAGAAACCCAGAGATTTTTCAGGTTTGGAAAAAAATCTAAGGTTGCGGAGTGATGGCAGATACTATTGGCACTGGGATCCAAAATTTATTGACGCGATGTCTGAGGATAAGCAGGGTTACAGAAAGAGACTTAGAAATTATGCCAAATTTATTTATGTGCCCACATTACTTATCAAAGGCGCACTGAGCAATGTTGTGACCCAACAGGAAGTCGATGAATTTCTGTATACAATCCCACACGCTGAGTTCGTTGAAATAGATCAAGCTGCGCATATGATTGCTGGGGATAGAAACGATGTGTTCGCGAACGCTACTATAAGTTTCCTAGAAAATCTGAACTGAGGAATGGTGATTGTAATAGTTGGCCAGAATTGCAAGAAAAAGGGCCGTCCATCTTGGACGGCCCAATTAATTATTGGCTAATAATATTTAGTTGCTTTTTGGCATCCAAAGACTCATCAACACGGTAATAATAACTACAACCCAAAATATGATGGCTACTGGATCAGCCACTGTAGCAGCGTCGCCCGCATATTGTGCAACAAAACTCTCTGAACCTCTCCCAATTTCGGTTCCCGAGGCCTTTAGGTCACTCAAAGCATTGGCCGCACCCACATACCAATTTTGTGACTCGATGCTCCAATTGTAGCCTGCAAAACCGCCTGAAAGAACGAAAACCGAGCCTAAGAGTTTATGAACTATATTTGCATCGCCGCTCTCCCGAACAGCGTTAGCATATCTTAGGGCCAACCAGCCAAATAGAATAAGCGCGATTACGCCAAGCGCGTTTCCAATTCTTGCAGTAGCAAAGGCATTGACGATACTAATCTCTTCCATTTTTCCCTCCATGAGAAAGTAATATGTTGCAGTGGAAGTAAAACTAACACGCTTTGTACAATCTGCAAATAAGAATGAATAGCATGTAGTAAAATCATTCTCAGATTGGCTTAAATAGGGCTAAATTTTAAAA
Source organism: uncultured PS1 clade bacterium (assembly GCA_902624095.1). Lineage (GTDB taxonomy): Bacteria > Pseudomonadota > Alphaproteobacteria > RS24 > RS24 > UBA7378. Next base: position 316 of record CACNWB010000021.1, on the reverse strand, counting down.
TCTTCCCCCACGGCAGCGCAGCTATTAGTCCAGAGAAGACTACGGGTAGTTGGATTGTCGTAGGAAACTTCCAGAGGATAGCCTCTTACCGGGCCTTTTAGGGCGGTGAACATGCCTCCCATGCCAGGACCGAAAAATTGTCCGGACCTTGCGTCAGGATGAGCTATGCAAGACAATATCCCCAGCGCGCCATCTTCTCTAGACTGGCCCATTTTCATGAGCTGCTTCGTGAACCATGCACCCATGCCACCATCTTTGACTGTTGTGCTTTGCAAGTCAGTCTCTGCTAAACCAGGGTGAGCTACCAGCGCGCGTA
>CACNWB010000020.1 GCA_902624095.1 uncultured PS1 clade bacterium | reverse complement strand
AGACGAGCCATCGCAGATTTGAGCTTATCGCAACGCGCTTCTTCTTCCAACAGGCGCTTGCGATTTTCGGCGACGACCTCTTCGGGTGCCTTTGCCAGAAAACCTGCATTGCTCAATTTGCCAGACAGTTTTTTAATCTCGCTTTCGGTTTTGCCGATTTCCTTTCGCAGGCGCGCGTGCTCGGCAGCAATGTCAATGACATCGGTAAGCGGCAGGGCAAAAATCGCCTCCCCCAAAACCGTTTGTGCCGAGCCGGACGGCACGGTGTCGGCAAATGAAATATCCGAAACCCGAGCCAGACGCTTCAGCGTATCGCCTGTCGCCGTCAAACGCTCTTGCGTTTGCGTGCCCGCATCAATCGCCACAAGAGGCACTTGCGCGCCGGCGGGCACATTCATTTCAGCGCGTACCGAGCGAATTTCGGTGATGGCTCCAATCAGCCAGCTAATTTCGGCCATGGCCTCTGCATCCACCAAATTCTCGGACAAGTCCGGCCAGTGGTCGAGCATCAAATAGCCGTCGCGCGTGGCGGTTTTGGCCCATAATTCTTCTGTTACAAAGGGCATGAAAGGGTGCAACAGACGAAGCGCATGGTCAAGCGCCCATTTGGTTGCCTCCTGCACCTCAGCTTTAGCAGAAGCGCCCTCGCCCTGCAGCACGGGCTTAGCAAGCTCAACATACCAGTCGCAAAAATTATTCCAAATGAACTGGTAAACCCCATTGGCGGCATCGTTAAATCTATAGGCTTCTATGGCTTGCGTAACGGTGTTTTGCGCGTGCACCGCCTCACCAACAATCCAACGCGTCAGCGGCAGGCTGGCTTTGGCAGGGTCGAAACTATCGGACGCGAAACAGCCATTCATTTCGCAAAACCGCGCTGCGTTCCACAATTTCGTACCGAAATTGCGATAGCCCTCAACACGCGCTTCGGCCAGTTTAATGTCGCGCCCCATCGCCGCCATCGCCGCAAGCGTGAAGCGCAACGCATCGGCACCATATTTGTCGCACAAATCCAGCGGGTCAATGACATTGCCCTTGGACTTCGACATTTTCGCACCTTTTTCATCACGCACGAGCGCGTGAATATAAACCGTGTGGAACGGCACATCGTCCATGAAGTGCAGACCGCTCATCATCATGCGTGCAACCCAAAAGAAAATGATGTCGAAGCCGGTAACCAGCACATCTGTTTTATAATGCCGCTTAAGCTCCGGCGTTTCTTCTGGCCATCCCAGCGTGGAAAACGGCCACAGGGAGGATGAAAACCATGTGTCGAGCACGTCTTCATCGCGGGTCAATTCGGTGGCGGCACCATAATGAGCCTCGGCTTTTGCGGCCGCCGTTTCCTGAGTGTCGGCCACGAATATTTCGCCATCCGGCCCATACCATGCCGGTATCTGATGCCCCCACCAAAGTTGGCGCGAAATGCACCATGGCTGAATGTTGTTCATCCATTCGAAATAGGTCTTGTCCCAATTCGACGGTACAAATTTCGTTCGCCCATCTTCAACGGCTTCGCGCGCGGGCTTGGCGAGCGTTGCCGCATCGACATACCATTGGTCGGTAAGCCACGGTTCAATCACCATGTCCGAGCGATCACCGAACGGCACCATATGAGTATTATCTTCAACCTTGTTGACCAGCCCCAGCGCGTCGAGCGTTGCGACTACTTTCTTGCGCGCCTCAAACCGATCCATACCCTGCCAACTGTCACGCCCCACCATATTCTCAAAAGCGGGGTCTGACAGGTCAATGCAGGCGCGTTGATCAAGCATATTCACGGCGGCAAGCCCACACCGCTTGCCGACTTCGAAATCGTTAAAGTCGTGTGCCGGAGTAATTTTCACGGCACCCGAACCCTGCTCCGGGTCGGCATAGTCATCGGCCACAATTGGAATTTTGCGCCCGACAATCGGTAACAATACACGCTTACCGATAAGTTTCTTATAGCGCGGGTCGTCGGGATGCACGGCCACGCCAGTGTCACCCAGCATGGTTTCGGGCCGCGTGGTCGCAACTGTAATGTGGCCGCTGCCATCCTCAAGCGGATAGTTGAAATGCCACATGTGGCTGTTGACTTCTTTTTGCAAAACTTCAAGGTCGGAAATCGCGGTCAAAAGCCCGGGGTCCCAATTGACGAGACGCTTGTCTTTGTAAATCAGCCCCTGCTCGTATAACCCGACAAAAACCTTCACTACGGCCTGCGACAGGCCGTCATCCATGGTGAAACGCTCGCGGCTCCAATCGCAAGATGCCCCAAGGCGGCGCAACTGGCCGGTAATGGTCGACCCGCTTTCTTCTTTCCATTGCCACACGCGTTCAATAAATGCTTCGCGCCCCATGTCGCGACGGGTCATATTGCCGTCTTCGACCAGTTGGCGCTCAACCACCATTTGCGTGGCAATACCGGCATGGTCGGTGCCGGGCTGCCACAATACATCCCGTCCGCGCATGCGTTCAAAGCGGCACAAAATATCCTGCAATGTGTTGTTCAGTGCGTGGCCCATATGCAGGCTGCCGGTCACATTGGGCGGCGGAATGACAATTGTGTAGGGTTCGGCTTCGGGCACCCGACCTGCTTTGAAACAGCCGTCATTTTCCCACGCCGAATAAAGCGTCGCTTCTATTGCTGACGGATCATAGGTTTTGTCGAGTGGTTCGTGGCTGGTATCGGACATGGGCACTTGAGAAGTTCTACACTAAAGATGAAACGAACCCAAGCCACTACACCAGCGCGTCGTAGGCTTCAAGTTGCTTTGTGCGATCACCGCTTGCCATCATCCGGCCTATCTCTGGATCGACCAGCAGTTCAACCAGCGGAGCCAAATTGGGCTCCAGCCAGTCGTTCAATAATGGGTAAAGCGCTTCCAACACCAAGGTCTCAAATACAGTGGGCGGTTTGTAAAAAGCTCCGGTGTGACGCTCGAGCGCGGCGCGCAATCGTTCTTCTGCGCACTCGGAAACCAGAACCGCTTCGCGATCTGTCTCCAGCGACGCCGTATCCGCATTAATAATGTCGCGGCTGCGAAACCGGCCATCGACCGTTAAATCGTCTTCGTCCATTAACTGAATCTCGGTTGTTGGGTTCGCTCATCGTCCACGCAGAACAAACACTTCAAAATAACGAAAGAATTAAGCCGACCAGATTGACCACGCTATGGCATGTCGATTTCTTCCAGGTCAATATCGGCGGCCCGAATGCCAAGGCGCGCGCCGGTCAAATGCCCCATGCTGGACAACAGCACATAGGCCGCCACCCATTGATCGCGCTCGGCCTGCACAAGCGTGACGCGGGCATCCAGCAAATCCTGCTCAGCGTCCAGCACATCCAGATTGGTGCGTGTGCCAAGATTGTTTTCTTCGCGCACCCCTTCCAAAGCCACTTCCGAAGCGGCGATTTGTTGTTGGCGGGCGGAGATGGCGGCGGTGGTGGCTTCATAATTATTCCATGCCACAATCACGCTGCGTTCCACAGCATTGGCCGCGGCATGAACATTGCGCGTCAGTGCATCGCGAGTGTCATAAGCCGCGCTAACTCCAGCAAGTGAACGCCCGCCCATGAATATCGGCACTCTGACCTGCACCTGAACAGAGGTGACTTCGGTTTCGGTGCCCACCAGCAAAGTTTTGGGGTCTTCGGTGAAAGTGTGCGAGCCGACGACAGTGACCGACGGCAGGGCCATGCCAATGGCGCTGTAGGATGAGAGCCGTCCGCTATCGGACATTTCGCGCGCCGAGGCCAATATCGGACTGGCCGCCCGCGCGCTGGAACGCGCCGCATCGAGGCTTTCCGGCAGGTTCGGTAAAGATTGCGGCAGTGTGAGATTTTCTGGCTCCAGCCCGATTACCTCACGATATACGGCCCGCGCACCCAGCAAGCGCGCTTTTGCGCTCAGATAGTTAGACTTCGCCCCAGCCAGGCGCGCCTCCGACTGCGCGATATCTGTGCGCGTCACCACGCCAACCTCGAACCTGTCTTTTACCGCCTCCAACTGTTTGGAAAGCACCACCACATTCTGCTCATTCACCTCGGAGATAAGCTGGTCGCGCATGACATCGAGATAGGCTGTCACCGCTTGCAGAATAATCTGCTGTTCCGTGTTAACGAGATTTTTGGCTTCGCTGCGAATTTCGGCCCGTTTGCTTCTGAAGGCATTAACATAGCGCCCGCTGCCAAATAAATTCTGGGTTACCTGCACCCCATAGCTGTCAGTATCGGTATCACCGATATTGGCCGCCGGGTTGATTACGCCCGTGTTGTAAAATTCGGCATCGGTGTTGGACATCGTTGAGGTCGCAAAAGCTGTAACATTTGGCAACATATCGGCAAGCGAAATAAATTGGGAGGCGTAAGTCGCTTCGTAGGAAGATTGCGCGCTCGCCAGCGACGGATTGCGCGCAAGCGTTTGGGAAATGGCCTCGTCCAACGACATGGCCTGTGCCGAAAACCCTAGTCCGGCGGCAAAAAGGCTCGCCGAGACAAGACAGATACTAAAAGCCGAGGCCGCAATTTTTACCATAGGTCTTCCCCGATACCGCATCTTTTCAGCCACCAAGAAGCCGAACATAGACGTTAGAATTCAAATTTGGGCGCCGGTTTGAAACTCTCCAATTCGGGCGCGCTTATATCGAACGCAATACGACGGGAAAAGCTGTCACCGATACGGCTGTAAATAATCGCTTTTTGTGCGCCGTCGATTTCCTGAACACAAACAAGCCGCCCCGCATCTGTTAATTGCCCTAGCAAATCCCGGGACACTTCGGCCACGCAGCCATTGATAAAAATCACATTGAACGGTGCCTGCTTGCCCTGTCCTTTAGCCAGCGGTCCCTGCACGGCAACCGCATTATCAACCCCCATCTCCTGCCAGATGGCACCAGCTTTTTCGCAAAAAGCCTCATCATCCTCCAACGCGATAACGGTATTGACAAGACCGGCAATTACGGCCGCTGAATAACCTGACCCGCCCGCAATATCCAGCACCACATCATCGGCACTCAAATCTGCCAGTTCGGCAAGGCGCGCAAATGCCAACGGCGACAGAAGCTGGCGGCGCGCATCACCGACCTGCGCTGGCAATTCGCGGTCGGCATAAGCTACAGAGCGCATGTCCGAGGCCACAAAAGCCTCGCGCGAAATGGTTCCGATCATTTTCGTCAGCGCATAGTCGCGAACGCCGCCCGGCTTCAGTTGACATTCAACCATATTGAGCCGAGTTTGGCTTACGGGATCATCTTCCAAGTGTGGCATTGCCTTCATAATTTACTCGTGATTCTGAGAGACGAATACGTTGCCTGTATACGGTGCCAGCCAGCCAAATACAATTATCATTATATAGGCGGCAAATATTCACGGCACAATCGCCCGAAGAAAAACGTTTGCACAAGCCGCCCTGTTTGCGCTAGGTAACGGCGTCCCTTCTGGAAATCGGCCACGTGGCGGAGTGGTGACGCAGCGGCCTGCAAAGCCGTGTACCCCGGTTCGATTCCGGGCGTGGCCTCCAAACCCCACAATTTCAACTTGGACTTTTTTGTCGGCTCTGATATATCCGATAACGCGCTAACGATTTGACTAATTTTAGTCCTGTTCCCCGGTAGCTCAGTTGGTAGAGCAAACGGCTGTTAACCGTTCGGTCGCTGGTTCGAGTCCGGCCCGGGGAGCCAGCTCTCCCCCTCAGTATTCTGGTATCTAGTCGATTGAGGGGAATTTTTTCTGTCTTAAGCAGGAAAGCGAGTTGGTTTGCATAGAACTCTATATGCATCTTTTTCGGTTCCACTAGTTCAATCCTGAAAACGCTACAAGTTTCCTCTGGTTGTGCATCACCGCAACATCCAAAAACCCTTGCGCTGCGTATAAAAAAGATAGAATGGAGGATGCCCGTGCCACACCCCGTTATTGTATGGTTTCGCCAAGATCTGAGACTGAATGATAACCCCGCTTTTGCCGCGGCTATCCGTTCAAAGGCTCCTATTGTCCCGGTGTTTATCGACGACACAAACTATGGCCGTTCAGCTGGGAAAATCTCTTTATGGTGGCGCAATAAGTCTCTTGCCGCCCTCGCCGACGACCTGAAAACCCGCGGGCTTAAGCTGATTTACCGGGAGGGTAATGGGCTGGAAACAATGCGCGCGCTGGTTACCGAAACCGATGCCGCAACCGTGTTCTGGAATCGGCAATATGAAAAAGACACAATTGCCCGCGACACGGAGCTTAAATCCTGGCTGAAAGATAATAACCGGCAGGGCGAGGGGCATGTAGGCAATCTTTTCTTCGACCCCTGGCAAATTATGAACAAGAAAAGTGGCAGCCATTTCAAGGTGTTCTCGCCATTTTGGAAAGCGTGCTTGGAAGCCGGTTTGCCTTGCGACCTGTCGGCCCCGCCTGCTCGGATTGCTGGGCCCGAGAAATCGCCCGAAGGCCTGCCTCTGCCGGCAGCCAATACACCCCCAGCACCCGATATGGAGACACTTTGGCAGCCCGGAGAACGCGGCGCACTTAAAATGCTGGATGTATTTTTCGATGAAGCGCTCGAAGGATATGCAGACAATCGCGACATTCCGGGCGGCGTGACGACCTCGCGCCTGTCGCCACATTTGCGCTGGGGTGAGATCAGCCCGCAGCGCATTTTCGCAAGCCTCGGTGAAGCGCGCCTCGATACACGTGACGGGCGCAAATTCCTCTCCGAAGTGGGCTGGCGGGAATTTTCCTATTATCTCCTTTATCACTACCCGGACATGCCTAAGCGGTGCTTGCAAAACAAGTTCGAAGCATTTCCGTGGCGCGATGCGCCGGAAGATCTTGAAGCGTGGAAGCAGGGGCAAACAGGTTATCCGATTGTTGACGCGGGTATGCGCGAACTGGCGCGCACGGGTTTCATGCACAACCGCTCGCGCATGATCGCAGCCTCGTTTTTGACCAAGCACCTGCTCATTGACTGGCGCGAGGGCGAGAAATGGTTCTGGGAATGTCTGGCCGATGCAGACCCGGCAAACAATGTGGCTGGTTGGCAGTGGACAGCAGGTTGCGGCGCAGATGCCGCCCCCTATTTCCGAATTTTCAACCCGATTATTCAGGGACAGAAATTTGACCCGGATGGAATTTATACCAAGACTTATGCGCCCGAACTTGCCGAACTTACCGGCAAGATGATTTTTGCACCCTGGGAAGCCTCACCCGAAACACTCTCCGATGCCGGCATTGCGCTGGATGTAGACTACCCCGCCCCCATTGTGAAACATGAATTGGCGCGCGCTCGTGCTCTTGATGTGTTCCACGCCCTGTAATCCCTTTTTGCGTATATAGGAAAATAAAATGAAAATTGCGGTTATTGGCAGCGGCATTTCTGGAAACGTCGCCGCGTATTATCTGTCACGCCGACACGATGTCACCTTGTTCGAAAAGCGCGACCGCCTTGGCGGGCACAGCGCCACAGTTGATATTGACTATCATCACCCCGACGACCGCATGTGCGTTGATACAGGCTTTATTGTCTATAATGAATTGAATTATCCGGGGCTGACCCGGCTCTTTGCAGAACTGGGGGTCGAAACCGAGCAAAGCAATATGAGCTTCGGTTTCTCCGCTAATTCCGGCGCGTTGGAATGGTCGGGGCAGTCTTTAGCCTCCGTCTTCGCGCAAAAGAGAAACCTGCTCAACCCGTTTTTCTGGCGCATGTTGCGCGACATATTCCGCTTCAACAAAGCCGCCGCCATCGACCACGAGGCCGGTCTACCGGGGGACGAAACGCTGGGGGAATGGCTGGATCGCTGCGGCTTTTCAAAATCGTTTCGCAATCGATATCTTCTACCCATGGGTGCCGCGATTTGGTCAACGCCGGCTTCTGAAATAGAAGCGTTTCCCGCCCGTAATTTCCTGCATTTCTTCTACAATCACCGGCTGATCCACAGTGACCGACCGAAATGGCGAACCGTGCGCGGCGGTTCACGCGAATATGTGAAAAAACTATCGGCGGCGTCGGCGGCGCGGACCATTTTAAACGCGCAAGTCACCTCCGTAGAGCGACACGACAACAAGGTCTTTGTACATGCAAACGGACGGAAAGAACCGTTTGATCAGGTGGTTTTTGCAACCCATTCCGACCAGGCATTGGCGGCTCTCACCGATGCCAGCTCTGCGGAGCGCGCCATTTTGTCTGCAGTGCGCTACTTGCCCAATCAAGTCTATCTGCATTGCGATGACAGGCTGATGCCCAAACGCCGCAACGTCTGGTCAGCCTGGAATTATTTGACCGACGGCCAATTGGCGCAAGACGGCACCATGACCGTCAGTTACTGGATGAATCTGTTACAAAATCTCGACAATGATAAACCAGTTTTCGTGACGCTCAATCCGGCCGATCCACCTGCCGCCGAGAAAACCTTCGGGCATTTTGTCTATGACCATCCGCAATTTGACCTAGCGGCCTTGCGCGCGCAAGAAACTTTGGACACAATTCAAGGCATGAATGGGGTTTGGTTTTGCGGAGCTTGGACCGGCTATGGGTTCCACGAAGACGGCTTGCAGTCTGCAATCCGGATCTGCGAAGGGCTTGAAGCGGCGTCCGGCTGTGAGCGTAAAGCGGCGGAATGAGCGCGAATGCCACATCAGCAATTTATACCGGTACGGTGCGCCATGCGCGCTATACGCCAGCGCGGCACCGCTTTTCCTATCGCGTGTTTTCGCTCTATTTGGACGTCGACGATTTGGACGCACGCACCAATCTGCCCGCGCTTTTATCCGTCAACCGCTTCAATCTGTTTAGTATCAGATTGAAAGACCATGGGTCCAAAGGCGAAACAGGGCTACGCCGCTTTATCGACAATTTATTGGCAAAGCGTGGGCTGGACGCACCTGAAAAGATTTTCATTCTCTGCTATCCGCGCATTCTCGGCTACGCATTCAATCCTCTGACCGTGTATTACTGCCTAAATGACGGGGCAGTATCCGCGCTCGTCTATGAAGTGCGCAACACATTTGGCGACGACCATATTTATGTTGTTCCACTTAGTGCGCGTAGCAATGAAACGAGCTTGTCGCATACCCGCGAAAAACAAATGCACGTATCGCCTTTTATCGAAATGCACGCCACATACCATTTTTCTGCGCCGCTGCCAGATAACAATTTGCGCCTTGTTATTCGTGAAACGCTAAACAATGCCCCCCTTCTCATCGCAAGTTTTGCCGGCCATCGGCGCCCACTAACAAGCCGCCAATTGCTGCGCGCTTTTTTCGCCTATCCGATGATGACCTTGAAAGTTGTTGCCGCCATTCATTTTGAGGCTGGCAGGTTGTTTTTAAAAAATGTACCCTTTATTTCTCGGCCTTCGCCCCCAAAGGACAGGGTCAGTTACTGAAACCAAAAACTTGACATCATGAACACGGCCAAAAATCAAACACCAGCCTCCTTAGCGCTTTGCCCACGTTTTGTATTTTGGGCGTTGCGGCGCATACAGCACGGGCGTGTCACCATTAACATGCCCGATGGCAGCATCCATCGTTTCGGCGCATTGGAAGAAACCGCGGTGACAGCGCATGTCAATGTTCACGATACCCATATGTTCCGACGTTTGATCCGCTCTGGTAATACAGGCTTTGCCGAAGCCTATATGGACGGTCAATGGTCTACCCCCGATCTCACAGCGCTTCTCAAAATATTAAATGAAAACATGAATTTATTTAGGCAACATCTTGAAAAAGCAGCGTTTATGAAATATTTTACTCGCTTGTTGCACAGACTGCGCCCAAATAGCCGACACGGTGCCCAGCGCAACATTCGTGCCCATTACGACCTCGGCAATGACTTTTACCGCCACTGGCTCGACCCTTCCATGACCTACTCGTCAGCCCTGTTTGACGGGTGCGGGCGCAACCTTGAAGACGCGCAGGAAAACAAATACAAGGCACTAGCCAATCAAATTGGCATTGGCCCCGACCACCATGTATTGGAAATCGGTTGCGGCTGGGGTGGTTTTGCCGAATATGCGGCACGCCATATTGGGTGTAAGGTTACAGGCATAACCATCTCGCGCGAGCAACTCGCTTTCGGCCAGAAGCGCATTCAGGCGTCTGGCCTTTCTGACAGAGTTGACCTAAAATATTGCGATTACCGCGATGTAGACCGGCAGTATGATCGCGTCGTGTCCATCGAAATGTTCGAAGCAGTAGGTGAGAAATACTGGCCGATATTTTTCGACAAGCTGCGCGCATGCTTGAAACCGGGCGGAAGAGCAGGACTGCAGATTATCACCATAGAAGATGCGCGTTTTGAGGCATATCGGAAAAATGCCGATTTCATACAGCGATATATTTTTCCAGGCGGAATGTTACCAAGCCCCGCCAAAATAAAGGAAGCAGTACAGGTGGCGAACTTGCGCCTTAGCAACCAAAAAGATTTTGCCAAAGATTATGCCGAAACCCTTGCCCATTGGCGGCAACAATTTCTGAAAGCATGGCCGGACATTCAAACCATCGGCTTTGACCGCCGGTTCAAAAATATGTGGGAATACTATCTGGCCTATTGCGAAGCTGGTTTTTCAACTGGCAGCATTGAGGTCTCGCATTTTACGCTTGACCGCCCTGCCTAATCAGTTACGGCTGGTTGCACCGCCTACAAGCCGCGTGTAGACCCCGCGCGGCAGCAGATTAATGAGGCGTAGTAAAAAGCTGAAGCGTTTTGGGAACGAAATATGCGCTTGGCCCTTTTCTAGCCCATTGGCGATACGCCGCGCCGCATCTTCGGCAGAAATAATGAACGGCATAGGGAATGTGTTCACATCAGTGGCTGGTGTTTTCACAAAACCGGGCGCAATCATCGAGATTTTGACGCCATATTCGGCCACATCCATTGCCAGCGACTCGCCCAGATTGAATAGTGCGGCCTTGGTTGCGCCATAGGCCGCGGAGGTCGGCAAGCCGCCATAGCCGGCAACCGATGACACGATCGCAATACGGCCGGCCCGCCGCGCGCTCATCAATGGCACAAGTGGTGCAAGACAGTTGACCGTGCCGCCCAGATTGACTGCAAAAGACCGATCGAAAATGGCGGCGTCAAATTCGGGAAAATTTGTTGGTAGATAAATACCAGCATTCAACACGGCAATGTCAATGGGGCCTAATTCGCAATCAATGGCTTCTATAAGTGTTGCCATGCCCGCGCGATCGGTAGTATCGCCGGCAAAGGCGTGAATATTCGTCACACTTTCCGCCAGTTTCCCTAGCGCGCTCTCATTGCGTGCAGTTGCGGCAACCACATAGCCCCGTGCAGCAAGTTCGCGGGAAAGCGCGGCACCAATGCCTGAGCTTGCGCCAGTAATCCAGACACATGGGGGATTTGTTGCCTCGGACGTCATTCGTTAGCCTCCACTGTGCGCCATTCCGATTTTGGCGGAATTTTTGACGGCGACACAGGGCGATAGGACAACATCCCACTGCGCGAAAACTCGGTGCGCACCCAGCGACCGTCTTTTGTATACCAAATGTCGATTTCAAGATTACCGGTCAGACGGAAACGATGCGCTTGTACTGAGCCGATTATATCCGGCACTTGTTCGGCTCCCAAATAAGCCACCTTGATCTCTAACAGACGCCCGTCCTGCGAACTGATCAAGCTTTGCTGGCGCACAAAATTCGGGTCGAAATAGCTGGTCGACATAATCGGCAACACCAGACCACCCTCATATTGGGATCCGCGCCCCAAATACCCATCATCCTTCAACACCAAATCGGCAAAAGCGAGTTTGCCATTATTATCCGTTTTTGAAGCCAGCGACTGCAACACACCATCGCGCCATATTTCGGTATTATGATGGGTGTAGCCAAAAAGCGGAATAAAGCCCAACCGAACGTCAAGCTCGATATGAATATCCGCCCTAACCTCATCGCCATTACGCGTGAACTGTATATGGTGGAAGCCTATACGCTTGTCGTTACGGAGCACTTCATAGGCCAGCACATTGTCAGCCGGGATACCGCTTTGCCAGTCACGCGACACCGGATCCGCGCCATAAGCGGAATGCAACAGAGCAAAAAATACCAAAAGGGCGTGGGGGGATTTAGCCAAAAAAGTCGCGGGCAACACGGCCAAAATTATCGGTGAAACGCAATGCGCCATCATTTACAGCCAGGCAAATGCAGTCTACATCACCTTCGGCACGTGGGCGGTGCTGAATGTGTTGGTCAGCCAACGCGAGTTGGCCGCGCTCGTAAAGCCGGTTGCCATCGCGAAAAGCTCCACGCAAGACCAAAGTCGCCTCAATGCCCCTATGCGTATGCCGGGGGGCCGCCTTGCCGGGTTTTATTTTGAGCAATTTCACGCGCTCGTCATCGTCACCAATGCCCAGCGACAATTGCCGGACACCTGGATAGGCAAAACGCCAGCGCTGGTCCTCAATCGGGTGGTCAAGCACGGAACGCAACGGCGCTGGCAAGTCGTCATTGGTCTTGACAACGCTTTCGGTGTTGCCGTTGGCGGCATAAGTCGTTTCGTCAGGATCGGGCACGTCCAGACGCGTCATCATAGAACTAAGAGCATCCTCCGACATCTCTACAGTCTCAGCATCGTCCAGCATGATGCCGTTCAGTGTTTCGAAGGTTTCCATCTGACGGCGCGCAACCGGCGACAAGGTTAGAAAGCTAGCCATAAGCACTGACATACCATGCCCCAAATGGCCAGAGGCATAGGCCGCTAAAAGGGACTCCATACTTGGACTTAGAGGCACGTGAGCGTTCATAAACTTCTCTCTATTTCGCACAAGACGACTGAATGATTATCATATAGCTTGTATATTGCTTTTAACAAATATTTTTTCGTCACAAACACAGGACGCAGAGCACATGCACTTTCACAATGGCATGATAGAAGCCATCGGCAACACTCCCATGATAAAACTTAAAAAAGCATCGGCGGAAACCAATTGCAATATTCTCGGCAAAGCCGAGTTTATGAACCCCGGCCAGTCGGTCAAAGACCGCGCCGCGCTGTATATCATTCGCGACGCTGAAGCGCGGGGCAACTTGCGTCCCGGCGGTACGATCGTGGAAGGCACGGCGGGTAATACCGGCATTGGCATCGCCCTTGTCGCAAACGCACTTGGCTATAAATCGGTCATTGTCATGCCCGAAACGCAAAGCCAGGAAAAAAAGGATATGTTGTGCCTTGCCGGAGCCGAGCTTATCGAGGTTCCGGCCGTGCCCTATAAGGACGACAATAATTACATCAAATATTCCGGCCGGCTGGCGAGAGAGCTTGCCGAGACATCGAAAAACGGCGCAGTCTGGGCCAATCAGTTTGACAATGTTGCCAATCGCCAGGCCCATATCGAGACCACCGGACCCGAAATCTGGCAACAAACCGAAGGCAAGGTTGACGGCTTCACCTGCGCCATTGGTACAGGCGGCACACTGGCCGGCACGGGTATTTACCTGAAGCAGCAGAATCCTAACATTCGCATCGCCGCCGCCGACCCAATGGGGGCGTCCATGTATCACTGGGTGAAAAGTGGCGAATTGCGAGCCGAAGGAAGCTCGATTACCGAAGGAATCGGCCAAGGCCGCGTGACGGCAAATATTGAGGGCGCGCCAATTGACGATGCCTACCAGATACCCGATGAGCAAGCACTCCCAATTGTTTTTGAACTGTTACTCGAAGAAGGGCTTTGTCTGGGAGGATCGAGCGGCATTAATATTGCCGGTGCGATGCATTTGGCGCGCGATTTGGGACCAGGCCATACGATTGTCACGATTTTGTGCGATTTCGGTACACGCTATCAGAGCAAATTATTCAATCCGGCCTTTTTGAGAGAAAAGGGCCTGCCCGCCCCGTCTTGGCTGTAAAGAATCTCATTTGACTTTGAACCATCCGGCTTAAGAAAATGGCGAAATATAAAACCACCGTCACGCATCTTGAAATGACTCCGCCCTTTTTGCCAGCCAAGCCGGATGTTGGCTGGCCCGACGACCTCTCATTTGCCCGCGAGACGGACATTTCCGTCGCCGCCTATCGGGGACTTTATGACGATGTTGGGCGGCAATGGCACTGGGTCAACCGACGCCTGCTGACTGACAGGCAATTGTCAGCCATTATTCACCACCCCGCGACGGAGATATTCACGCTCAAACGCCTTGACCAGCCAATCGGTTTTGTGGAGCTCAATTTCAAGCTATTTCCTCAGGTTGAAATTGTGTTTGTCGGTCTTGTCGCAAAGGCTATTGGCGAGGGGCTTGGGTCGCTCATGCTGCAACAGGCGATCAGCTATATTTATTCGCGGGCGCCCAGCCGCGTCATTATCCAAACCTGCACGTTGGATCACCCCGCTGCCCTACCGCTCTATCAGCGCTATGGCTTCACGCCAATTGGCCGGAAACAGGTGACGATTATTGACGAAGAGCGCTAAAGCACCTGACTGAGGAACAGTTTGGTACGTTCGCTGCGCGGGTCCGAGAAAAACGCTTCGGGCGCGTTTTCTTCGACAATTTCGCCGTCATCCATAAAAATCACCCGATCGGCGACCTGACGGGCAAATCCCATTTCATGGGTCACGCAGATCATCGTCATGCCATCATTGGCAAGTTCGACCATGACATCGAGCACTTCCTTGATCATTTCAGGGTCAAGCGCCGAGGTTGGTTCGTCAAACAGCATGACGCGCGGACTCATGCAAAGCGCACGCGCAATCGCCACGCGCTGCTGTTGCCCACCGGAAAGCTGGCCCGGATATTTCGCCGCTTGATGGGGAATACGCACCCGCGCGAGAAATTTATGGGCCAGCGCTTCGGCCTCTTCTCGCGGCATCTGGCGTACCCACATAGGCGCAAGCGCACAGTTTTCAAGCACAGTCATATGCGGAAACAGATTGAACTGCTGGAACAACATGCCGACCTCGCTGCGAACTTCTTCAAGATTTTTCAACGAGCCGTCGAGGCGCACCCCGTTCACGACAATCTCGCCTTCCTGATGCACTTCCAGCCGGTTAATGCAACGAATGAGCGTCGATTTGCCCGACCCCGACGGCCCGCAAATCACAATTTTTTCGCCACTGCGGACGGTCAGATTAATGTCGCGCAAAACATGAAAATTGCCGAACCATTTATTCAAGTTTTGGATGCTTATAATGTCGTCGTCTTCTGTCATTTCATCATCTGCCTGTCGACAGCCTGTTTTCCATAAAAATTGAATACCGGGACATGGCAAAGCAGAACGACCAGAACACAACGCCAGCAAAAACATATCCGGTTATGTGCGTTTCCGGCGTCGCCCAGCTCGCATCAGTGAAATGAAACTGGACAATGCCCAGCAAATCAAACAAACCGACGATCAACACCAGCGTCGTGTCTTTGAACAGGCCAATAAAGGTGTTCACAATGCCCGGTATCACGAGCTTAAGGGCCTGCGGTAGAACAATCAGTCGGGTTGTTTTCCAATATCCCAGTCCCAGAGCGGCGGCCGCTTCATACTGACCCTTGGGTATGGCCTGCAAACCGCCACGCACCACCTCAGCCATGTAAGCCGATGAGAAAAGCGCTACCCCGATCAGGCAACGCATTAACTTGTCGAAATTTACACCATCAGGCAGGAACAGCGGCAGCATGACGCTTGCCATAAACAGCACGGTGATAAGCGGCACGCCACGAAACACCTCGATGAAGCCGATGCACAAATATCTGATAACGGGCAATCTCGACCGCCGCCCCAATGCCAGCACAATGCCCAGCGGCAAAGAAGCGGCAATGCCGGTGACAGCAACCACAAGCGTAACAAGCAAGCCGCCCCAGTCGGTTGTTTCAACCCTAGGCAAGCCAAAGAGGCCGCCAGTTAGCATGATAAAGGTGAAAACCGGGTAGAGCCCGAGCAAAAATGCAATGTTGAAGGATTTGAGAGGTGCCGATGGCACAAGCATGGGAACAAGTCCGGCAAAGCCGAACAAAAACACAAGATTCACCCGCCAGATTTCCGCTTCTGGGTATCGGCCATAGATAAATTGTCCCAGCTTGGCATCAATAAACGGCCAGCATGCTCCCTGTTCTGGCTTCAGGCATGCGGTTCTGTCATCTCCAGAAAAGCTCGCATTTATTAGCGCCCAGTCAAGCAGCATATTGCCCAGCCAAATAATGAAGATTGAGCCCAAAACGGTAAGCGCAACATCGCCCGGCGTGGCGAAAAGGTTGCGCCTTGCCCATGCCCCAAGGCCGACCGAGCTTGCCGGCGCAGGGCGTGGCGGCTTTGGTGTCCACTCAGCCATGCGTACCACCCACCAGAGCAATGCGAGCATTGTACCAGTTCATGACGAGCGAAGTTACCAGGCTGAGCGATAGATAGATCAGCATTGTTACCAGAATGATTTCCACGGCCTGACCGACCTGTGTCAACGTCGTGCCAGCAAACACTGAAACTATATCTGGATAGGCTATGGCCACGGCAAGAGAGGAGTTTTTGGTCAGGTTCAAATATTGGCTGGTCAGCGGCGGAATGATAACCCGCAAGGCTTGTGGTACGATAACGAGATTAAGTGCTTGCGGACCGGTCAGCCCAATAGCTGCGGCAGCTTCTCGCTGGCCCCTATCCACAGACTCGATACCCGCCCTCACAATCTCGGCAATGAACGAGGCCGTGTACAGGCTCAACGCCAGCAACAAAGCAACAAATTCGGGAATAATACTTATGCCACCGCGAAAGTTGAAGCCCCGCAAGACCGGTATATCGAACTGGAACGGAACTCCGGCAATTAAATAGGCCGTCAGCAATGCCAGCAAGAAGAGCGTGCCCGTCGGGCGCCAGACCGTCGCGATATTGCCGGTCGCCATCAGCATTTGACGGGCGCGGCGTTTCAACCAGAAAAACGCCCCGAGACTGACGATCACGGCGAGCAAATACCACAAGGCCCCCTCGCCGGCATGAATGGCGGGCAGCATGAACCCTCGGTTGTTGAAAAATATAAACTCGCCCAGACTAAGCGACTGTCGCGGCACGGGCAGATTGCGGAGCACGCCGAAATACCAAAACATGATTTGCAACAAAAGCGGCACGTTTCTGAATATTTCGATATAAACCATAGCCATTTTGCTGATCAGCCAATTTTGCGACAACCGCCCGATTCCGATAAAGAAGCCAAGAAATGACGCAGCCGCAATGCCCAGCACCGACACGAGCAAAGTGTTCAAAAGCCCCACCGCCAAAACGCGGCCATAGTTGTTATCTTCGTCATAGTCGATAAGCGTCTGGTTAATACCAAAGCCTGCACGCTCGTTGAAAAACCCGAAACCCGAAGCGATGTTCTGTCGCTCCAAATTCGAAATGACATTACCAACCAACCAGTAAACGGCCATTAAAAGCACAAGCGCGACGAGTATCTGCGCCAGCACATCATGTAGTCCGACGCGCGCGCGCCAGCGTGCTATGATTGATCTCTCGCTCACCTGACCCTATGCGTTAACGAACCGGCGGCGCATATTGCAGGCCACCTTGCGTCCATAATGCGTTAACCCCGCGCGAAATGCCCAGCGGCGTGGATTTGCCAACATTGCGCTCGAAAGTTTCCGAATAATTGCCGACCGTGCGGATGATATGATAGGCCCAGTCATTGCCGATGCCCATATTCTCGCCAAATGTTCCGTCCACACCCAAAAGGCGCCGGATGGACGGATTTTTGGCAGCCTTCATCCTGTCAACATTTTTCGAAGTGACCCCAAGCTCTTCGGCATTGACCATGGCAAAATGCGCCCAGCGCACAATGTCACTCCACTGGTCATCACCCTGCCGCACAACGGGGCCAAGCGGCTCCTTGGAGATGATTTCAGGCAGTACGACATGCGCCGACGGTTCGGTTAGTTTTAGTCGCTGTGCATATAGCGCTGATTGGTCAGTGGTATAGGCATCGCATCGCCCTGTATTGTATGCGGCAACCGCTTCGTCTGCCTTTTCAAAGGCGACAATTTCATATTCCATATTATTGGTGCGGAAATAATCTGCTGCGTTCAGTTCAGTCGTGGTGCCAAGATTTGTGCACAACGAAGCGCCGTCAAGTTCTAAAGAGGATGTGATGCCAAGGTCTTTGCGCACCATGAAACCTTGACCGTCATAATAATTCACGCCGGTGAAATCGACGCCCAAAGCCGTGTCGCGATGCATTGACCAGGTCGTGTTACGCGCCAGCATATCAACCTCGCCCGACTGAAGCGCGGTGAAGCGTTCCTTGGCAGAAAGCGGTGTGAACTTTACCTTTTTACTATCGCCGAAAACGGCGGCGGCAACCGCACGGCAAATGTCGACATCCATGCCAACCCAGTTGCCTTTGTCATCGGGGTTTGAAAAACCCGGCAAGCCTTGGCTTACGCCGCACTGAACATGCTCGCGTTTCTTGACAATTGACAAAGTCTCGGCGGCAGCGGCACTTTGGGAAAATGCGCACGCACAAACAAGAACAATGACAACCCGAAACTGAAAGGAAAGCATCTTCATAGCGACCTCATTAATAAAATTCGCTATAACTCTAAACACTAAACGTCAGGATGAAAACAGGTGAAAGATAAAACCAAGGCAATTTTGTCCGGTCGGGACCCGGAAGTCCACAAGGGGGCGGTAAACACGCCGGTCTATCATGCATCAACCATTCTTTATCCGTCGCTAGACGCCATTCGCGGACGCGTTCCGATGGATTACACCTATGGACGCGTCGGCACGCCAACAAGCCGTGCCTTAGAAACGGCAATCGCCGAAATTGAAGGCGGTGCAGGCTGTGTGCTGACCCCATCGGGTGCCTCGGCCGTTGCGCTTGCCATTTTGAGCGTTGTGAAATCAGGCGACCATATTTTAATGGTCGACAGTGCCTACAAGCCGACAAGACGTTTTTGCGATACCTTTTTGCGGAAAATGGGGGTTGCAACCGAATATTACGTACCGACTATTGGCGCGGATATCAGCAAACGGTTGCGCGACAACACCTCTTTGATTTTCACCGAAAGCCCCGGCTCGCAAACCTTCGAAGTGCAGGATATTCCTGCAATCTGCAAGATTGCCAAAGCAAGCAACATTAAAACTGCCATCGACAACACATGGGCCTCGCCACTTTATTTCGACCCATTCTCGCACGGGCTTGACCTGTCGGTTCAGGCCCTGACCAAATATGTTGTCGGCCATGCTGACGCGCTACTAGGTTCAGTGACTACCAATGAAGAAAACCTCAAAGCGCTCAAAGACACCCATGCCGAGCTCGGTCATTGCGCGGGCCCGGATGATATCTATCTCGCCTTGCGGGGGTTGCGCACCCTGCCGACCCGCCTTGCCCAGCACCAAAACAGCGCGCTGGAAATAGCGACATGGCTGAACGGCCTGTCCTTTGTCGATGAGGTTTTATACCCCGCTCTACCCGGCACCGCAGGCCATGAATTGTGGAAGCGCGATTTCAAAGGCGCGACCGGCCTGTTTGGTGTGCGTTTGGCCCCGTGTTCTGAAGATCAGCTTGCCGCCATGCTCGACAATATGCGGCTATTCGGCATGGGATATAGCTGGGGCGGTTTTGAAAGCCTGGTCGTGCCGGCATCGGTGCATCGCACAGCCGAGCCTTATGAGAAAACCGGTCAGTTGTTGCGCCTGCATATCGGGTTGGAAGATGTTGAAGACTTGAGGGCCGACCTTGCCGACGGGTTTGCGCGCGCCGGTTACGAGAACGCCTAGAACCTTAATTCAAACCCAGAATAAAATTATCTGCCCGCGGCTCGGCGACGAATTGCTCCAGCGACAACATTTTGCCAGGTTCGTTAGGTGCACTGCGGGCTAATGGTGCAAAACCCAAATCATGCAACAATAGGAAGAATTTATACGGTCATGCCGCGCTGTGAATGTCCTGACCTTCGCGCTCACTGAAGGCATGCTCGGGGGTCACCGATGAAATCAGGGTAAAAAAGAGCTTTGTATAGGTGAGTTTTTTATCATTTTGTTTCGATAAGCGCGGCCGCTCAAGCCGCGGCAGTTTATTTGTTTGCTTTTAAAAATTGCTCGGCACGTGTCTCTGCTTCGGCGATTTCTTCCGGCGTCATGACGGCAGTAATATTCTCAAGGGCCTTTACCGCCAAGGGATAAAACCCGGCGTCACGCGACAATACATAAAATTTATATGCCTCAACCCTGTCTTGTGCAACACCGGCTTCGCCGAGTTCCAGAATAGCAGCGGCGTTGAACATAGCAGCCGAATTACCCATAGCGGCGGCGCGTAAATAAAACTGTGCGGCTTTTTCGGGGTCCTGCTGATAGCCAAAAATGCCCTCATCATAGAGCGAACCCATATCCTGTAGTCCGCGCGGGTCATTGCCCTCAACAGATGCCTCCAAATAGTCCAAAGCAAGCTGCATGTCGCGCTTAACCACAATTGCGTTGGAATATTCTACACTTAGTCGGTAAGCCGCGCCCGCATCGCCGGCTTCCGCCGCTTTCTTCCAATGCAAGATAGCCTCTTCATAAAGCCCGCGTTGGAATATGTCCTGCCCCTCCTCCTCGCTATACGCCAAAGCCGAGGCCGACAGAGCAAAGGTGAGCAGAAATGTTCGGGTAAAAACTCCAACAAGCGACATTATGACATTTCCTTATTCAATGCTTCTCACTTTCCTAAGTCCGAATGATATCCTAATTTAGCAGCGGTTAGCAATTTAGAAGGTCGTCATGAGCAAACTTCCGCTCCTCGGTGTTATATGCAACCGGCGCGCCCATGACGGGGGAACCGGCCAGTCGGTTAATCACACCTATCTGGATGCCATTGCGACATGGATGAACGTGCAGCCAGTTCTCATTCCGGCGAACCGTGCCTTCACCGACAGACAAGCCGCCAGTAATCTGCTTTCGGTCATGGATGGCCTGCTGATAACGGGCAATCGCTCCAATGTACATCCGAAAAATTATGCGGGCACTAAAACCCCCGAGCACCAGCCTTTTGACACGGACCGCGATGCCGTAAGCCTTGTACTTATTGAACTTGCGCTGACGCGAAACATGCCGACCCTCGCCATTTGTCGGGGGTTACAAGAATTGAATGTCGCCTGTGGCGGATCGCTGACAGCCGGGTTAAGTGGTCAGAAAAATAAGCTGGATCACCGCACTATAGAGGCCGAAGACCATGACGCGGTTTATCGCGCACGACACGGCGTTACATTCGTTGAAGACGGTTGGTGGCACAAATTGACCGACCGCACACAGGCTCGGGTAAATTCGTTGCACAATCAGGCGATCGATCGGCTCGCCCAAGGGTTGGTGGCTGATGCCCATGCCGAAGACGGCACTATTGAAGCCGTCTACAAACCCGACAACAGTTTTTGTGTCGGCGTTCAATGGCATCCGGAATATCAAACAGGTGAAAATCATTTGTCTGAACCGTTGTTCAGAGCTTTTAATGAAGCCGTCGGGCAAGCGGCTGCAGAAAAATAAACGGCGGGACACCCATGGAAGATGTGCTGACCCTAGCTGCAGGACCAACCGCCTTAAAACATGTTCGTGAACATGGACTGAGCCCCAATGATGTCAGCACAATATTCGGCGCGTCGGGTGCCGCCAAATGGCTGGCAATTGCAGGTCTGGACAAGTCTATTTTTGGCGACTGGATGGCGAAACGTACCGATACCGCCCCTGTCAATCTCTATGGTACGTCTGTCGGGGCGTTTAAACTTGCTGCCGCTGCGCGCCGCGACCCCAGCCACACACTGGCGACACTGGCCCAAGCCTATATCGCGCAGTCTTATTCCGATACGCTAACGCCCGACGCCATTGCCAATGAAACACATAAAACGCTCATCCGATTTCTGGGCAATGGTTCTGAAAATATGTCACGAGGAGTTTCCGAAATTCTGACCAGCCCGTATTATCATCTCCATATCGGCGCCGTGCGCGCGCATGGCTTACTTAATAGCGACCGACGTGGCGGAAAAATTATGGCTCTGACGCACGGTTTCCTGCGTTCGGCATTTGGCCGCAATGCCCTGCGGGGCATGGCGGAGCGCTCGGTTTTTTCCGACCCGCGCAGCAACCTTCGCTTTGAGGCGCGCGACGGTTTTCCAATAAACCATCGCAAACTGACGGAGCAAAATTTCTATGATGCTTTGCGGGCATCGGGCTCCATTCCCGTGTATATGCAGCCAGTTCATTTTGCTGAAGACCCGCAGCACTGCTATCTGGATGGTGGACTGCTGGACTACCACCCCGTGCCGGGCAGTTTCTGGCCGACAACAGACGGCATTGTTTTGTACCCCCATTTTTATGACCACTTCAAAATTCGCTGGTTTGACAAATTTGCCCCCTGGCGCAAGGCTGGATCTCATTTGCTTGAAAATGTCGTTATGATCGCGCCCAACCCTGACTTCGTGAGAGCCCTGCCGGATGCGAAACTACCCTCGCGGCAGGACTTTACCAAATACAGCCAGCGCGAAGGTGTGCGCTTTGACAAATGGCAGGCTATTGTCCGGCAAAGCGATGTGCTCGGCGAGCGCTTCATGGAGCTTTGCAAGACTGGCGACATCGCCACCCATATCCACCCATTATGAGCCCAGAAATTATGCTCCTTCAAGCCCCCGCATTTACTGTGCACGGGCGGGCCGCGCACTTGAACGCGCGCAGCACAAGGCATAAGTTCGAAAAAAAGGGAGCCGCCCATGCAGGCACTTGAAAGCACAAGCCCGCTCATCGTTTATATTGACATAAAAAGTCCCTACGCCTTTGTCGCGATCAAGCCTATATTGGCACTGGAAGCGCACCTGCAAACCGAGTTTGATTGGCGCCCCCTGACCCTCAATATCCCCAGCTATCTGGGCTCGGCCAAAAAGAGCAAAGGTAAAGTGGTGCAATCGGAGCGCACCCCCGCCCAATGGAACAATGTGCGCTATGCCTATCTCGACACGCGCCGCTATGCCAGCCGGCAGGGCTATATGCTTAAAGGCACCGAAAAAATATGGGATTCATCGACCGTCAATATCGGCATCTTATGGGTCACGCAAAACGCCCGCGACCGGTTGGCCGCCTATCTAGAAGCCGTATACCCCCCGTTTTGGCGGCGCGAACTGGATATTGAAGATGTTGGCGTCGTCGAATCGGCTTTGCGCTCGGCGGATGTGCCGGTCAAGGGTTTTGCGGATTTCGCGGGCGGAAAAGGTGAAGGTCGCGCGGCGCATGACGCCCTTCAAGAGCAACTGCATCCGGCGGGCATTTACGGTGTGCCGAGCTTTGTGTTTGACGGGCAGATTTTATTCGGGCGCGAGCATCTACCATACGTCACCTGGCACCTTGCCGGGCGCAAGTGCGCGGCCCCCGATATGGCTTATGAATTGTGATGCGCGGGGGGAGACATAATGCAGCTTTACATTGATTTCAAATGCCCCGCTTCATATCTCGCGCTCAAACCGACGCTGGCGGTGAGTGAACAATTGGGCGTGCCGATAGGCTGGCATCCCATGCGCAGTTATCAGAGCCCGCTTATGGATGAAAAACCGCACGAGGAAGTGGGCGAACGCCACCGTCGCGTGCGCGCATTGGCGCGCCAGAAAACCCACCAGCTTTACGCGCAAGTGCAGAACCTGCCCCTGCAGTTCAGAAACCCGCCAACCAATACGGATATGGCGCTGGCCGCACTGTCTCTGTTGAACGATTGCGGCAGCGACCCGCTGCGCTTTATCTCTGCTGCGTTTGACGCTTATTGGACTGGTGACGCTGACCTGAATGACGCAGCGGTCGTCGCCAAACTTTCAGGCGCGCCAGCTTTTCTAGATAATAATGAAAATGGCGATGTCGCCCGCACCCACCTTGAAGCTGCCTTGGGGCAAGCCGAAGAGAACGGCATTTTCACAAGCCCGACTTATGTGGTGAACCAACAGATTTTCGTCGGCCGAGAACACCTGCCCTGGATCAGCGAGTTATTGCGGACTTGAAAACTGGCGCTCCCAGCAGGACTTGAACCCGTATTTTTTGTACCACCACGCGCACAAACCAACAAAACCGGTTCATACGCGCAACAAGTTGTGACCCGTGTTGCGGGTTATTCTTGGTGTTAGGCACGCGTTAGGCACGCAGAGGGGGTGTTTTCAGAGAATGTGTAATGATATCAAGGGGATGGGTGGCGACCCCGGTAGGACTTGAACCTACAACCTCAAGATTAGAAGTCTCGCGCTCTATCCAGTTGAGCTACGGGGCCTTTGACGTTCTTCCAAAAGAATATTTTTGCCCGGAGAGACTAAGGCAATTACCCCGCCTGATAAAGCGTGACGACGCATGCACCACCCAGGCCGAGATTGTGTTGCAGCGCAGTATTGGCACCGTCAACCTGCCGCGCATCTGCTGTGCCACGAAGTTGCTGCGTCAACTCATAACACTGCGCCAGGCCTGTCGCACCCAAAGGATGGCCTTTAGACAATAGCCCACCTGACGGGTTAGTGACAACGCGACCGCCATATGTGTTATCACCGTCAGCGATAAATTTCTGCGCTTGGCCTTCGCCGCACAAACCCAGCCCCTCATAGGTGATGAGTTCGTTATGGGCAAA
>CACNWB010000019.1 GCA_902624095.1 uncultured PS1 clade bacterium | reverse complement strand
GCGATAAAAAATAATTAGCACCACGTTTAGCACCAGCCAACAAGCAAGCTATCGTTATTGTATGATTAAACGATAGGCAAATAGTATCGACCGCACCATTGTTGGCTTTTATCTGTTTTGGCTATTTATCAACGAACGTTTTAAAAATGGTGTATGTAGGTTGATGAAAAGAAAATCAGGACAAGGCATAGTCCAATTCCTCGATTAGGTCTCCTGCGTCTTCAATACCAATAGATAATCTAACCAAAGTATCTGTGATACCGAGCGATTCTCTTACGTCAGGAGGAACGCTGGCATGTGTCATAATCGCGGGATGTTCTATTAGGCTTTCGACGCCTCCTAGGCTCTCTGCTAAAGCGAAAATTTTACAACGTTTCAGAAACTCTTCGGTTTCGCTTAGCCCCCCATTCAAAACCGCCGTCACCATCCCTCCAAACGCATGCATTTGGCGTAGTGCTAAATCGTGCTGAGGATGACTCGTTAGCCCGGGGTAGAAAACTCGATTGACCTTTTTGTGGGTGTCAAGAAATTCAGCCACCTTTTTCGCATTTTCGCAATGTCGCTCCATTCGGATCGGCAAGGTCTTTAAAGATCGTAAAACAAGGTAACTGTCAAACGGACCGGCTACAGCGCCTACTGCATTTTGTAAGAAACTTAATTGTTCTCGGAGGTTTGTCTGACTTTTAGCAACAACTGCAACCCCTCCAATTACATCTGAATGACCATTTAAATATTTTGTAGTCGAGTGCATAACAATATCCACTCCATGATCCAGTGGTCTTTGAACCCATGGCGAGCAGAAAGTGTTGTCACATACGGTTATAATATTTTTAGACTTCGCAAAATTAGCTACAGCTTTAAGGTCCACCATTTTTAAAAGCGGGTTTGAGGGGCTTTCTATCCAAATCATTTTAGTTTTTGAGGTTACTGCTGCCTCCAATTTGGATAAATTGGAGAGGTCAACAAAACTAAAACTAAGGCCAGATGACCGACGTCTTACGTTTTCAAAAAGACGATACGTGCCCCCATATATGTCATCCATGGCAATAACGTGGTCTCCACTATCCAATAGCTCTAAAATAGAACTGATTGCTGCCAACCCAGATGCAAAAGCAAAACCCGCTAAGCCGTTCTCTAGGTCAGCAATGCAATCCTCAAGTGCAAACCTCGTCGGATTATGACTTCTTGAATATTCAAAACCCTTGTGCACTCCAGGAGCATCTTGGACATAAGTCGAAGTCGCGTAAATAGGCGTCATTATCGCTCCTGTTGCAGGGTCCGGCTTTTGACCTGCATGTATGGCACGAGTGGCAAACCCGGAGCGCTTTCCATTGTTCTGCATGCGAAAACTTTCCTTTTACCAAACTGATTTGCGGAGATGATTAATTAAATCCACTCTGGTTATCATTCCTACAAACTGATCATTATCCATTACTATGGCAACTTTGTTTTTTGCAAAAAGTGTCATCAATTCCGCTGTTCCCATACCTATGTCCACCAGATCCAGATTGGTATTCATATGTTCGGCAACGTTTCGACTAAATATTTCTCGATTTTTGTAGGCAGCTGCCAAGACGTCCTCTTCGTCTAAGACACCAAGTATTTTCTTATTCTCTATTACTGGTAATTGGCTTACTTCGTTAGCCCGCATTCTATTGTAGGCAGTATTAATAGTATCACGTGGGCTGACATAAATAACCCTTCCAGCATCAGCTCGATTTGTTACGAGATCTCGCAGGTCACCGTATTTTTTTTGATCTATCAGCCCTTGCTCTTGAAGCCATCCGTGTTCAAAAGCTTTCGACAAATATTTATTTCCAGTGTCGCAAATAAAAGTTACGGCGTTTAAGGGTGTTGTTTGTTTGCGGCACCATTTTAATGCACCCGCGACTAAAGTTCCTGCGGAGCTGCCGGCTAAAATGCCCTCAACACGGAGTAGGTCGTTTACAGTTTGAAACGCTTCCTTGTCTGGCACTACTATCCCCTCATCAATAATTTGTAGATTTAGATTTTCTGGTAGGAAGTCTTCGCCAATGCCTTCAACCAGCCATGATCCGCCGTTGTATTGGATTTCTCCAGAATTGACAGCTGGGGCAATGATTGAACCAACTGGATCAGCTACGATAACTTTCACTCGCGGGTTCTTTGATTTTAAATATTTTCCGACCCCTGAAATTGTTCCACCGGAACCAACTCCCGCCACAAGTGCATCTACTTTACCATCCATTTGCTCCCAAATTTCAGGCCCAGTTCCAGTGGCGTGCGCCTCTGGATTGGCAGGATTGTCAAATTGGCTCGCGAAAAAGGCTCCGGGGGTTTCTTTTACTATTTTGGCAGCTAAATCTTGGTAATATTCTGGGTGCCCTTTTTCAACATCCGAACGTGTAAGAACTACTTCAGCTCCTAATGCGCGCAAATGCCTGATTTTGTCGGGACTCATTTTGTCCGGTATTACCAAAATAGAGTTGTAACCTTTTTGAGCAGCAACTAGCGCCAATCCCAGACCAGTATTCCCGGCTGTTGCTTCCACAATCGTTCCACCAGGTTTGAGCCTACCGTCTTTTTCCGCAGCGTTAATGATCGCAAGTCCGATCCGATCTTTAATAGAGCCCGCAGGGTTTTGATTTTCCATTTTAACGAACAGCCTGCAACAACCTGTATCCAATTTGGTCAATTCCAACAAGGGTGTGTTCCCAATCATTGAAAGAACAGAGTCGACGGATTGCATATTAAGTCTCAGCCACGCTAGAGCCGATATCAATAAACCGACTCAATCTAATTTCTGTTCTTAATAGTGCACGAAGAAGCAAGCCTTCGCAAATCATGGAAAACGCTCGGTTTCAGCCAGTAAATGTAATTGATCACGTTTGAATAAATTGTTTCAAGCTTACAAAGATACTAAGATATATCCATTAAGTAGAATTATGTAACTAAACAAACAAAGTACGTTGGTTCCTATAGTTCTATTCTTGGGTGTCGAGTCACTATCGAATGATTCCGCGAAAAATGTTGGAATAGCAGGAGTTTTCTATTTACACGGGCGCCGAGATTGGTATTTTTATAGCCAAAAATCCAGTGGGGAAGGGCAGTGATGTCAGACAGTAAAAATCCGGAAACCATCGTTTTACATGCAGGCTGGCGAAGTGATCCGACGACCGGCTCAGTTGCTGTCCCTATTCATCAGACCACCAGCTATCAGTTCAACAGCACCGACCATGCCGCAAGTCTGTTCGCGCTTGCCGAACTTGGTAATATTTACACGCGCCTGCAAAACCCGACAACGGATGTGCTGGAGCAACGTATTGCTGCGCTTGAAGGCGGTGCAGCGGCACTGGCCGTAGCGTCCGGACAAACGGCTTCAGCCTATGCGTTGCAGAACATTGCCCGCGCCGGCGACAATATCGTATCATCGACAGACCTCTATGGCGGCACATGGAACCTGTTCGCCAACACCATGAAAGACATGGGCATTGAGGTTCGGTTTGTTGATCCCAACAATCCGAAAAGCTTCGCCGATGCCATTGACGAACGCACTCGCGCATTTTATGCCGAAACCCTGCCCAATCCGAAATTGCAGGTATTTCCGATCGCCGAAGTTGCCGCCATTGGCCGCGAACACGGCATACCGCTGATTATGGACAACACCGCAGCACCAGTCATTTGCCGCCCGCTTGAACATGGCGCGGCGATTGTCGTTTACAGTTCAACCAAATATCTGGGCGGTCATGGCACCTCTATTGGCGGGTTGATTGTGGATGGCGGTAATTTTGACTGGGAAGCCGCCGGCGACCGTCAGCCTGCGCTCAACACGCCGGACCCTTCCTATCACGGGGCTGTTTGGAGTGAAGCAGCCAAACCGCTGGGGCCCATTGCCTATATTCTTAAAGCGCGCACCACGCTTTTGCGCGATTTGGGCGGTGCCATGAGTCCGTTCAATGCCTTTATGTTTTTGCAGGGCATGGAAACCGTACCCTTGCGGATGCGCGCGCATTGTGAAAATGCCCAGAAAGTTGCCGAGTGGCTTTCCGGTCAGCCCGGCGTTTCAAAGGTTATTTATCCCTCATTGATGGACGCGCCGATGAAAGCGCGCGCCGAGGCCGTGCTTAAAAGCGGTTACGGCGCTTTGCTTGGGTTTGAATTGGCTGGCGGTGCCGAGGCCGGACAGCGTTTTATCGATGCGTTGCAAATGCTTTACCATGTGGCTAATATTGGGGATGCGCGCTCGCTCGCCATTCATCCGGCCAGCACAACGCACAGCCAGTTGAGTGCCGAAGACCAGCTTGCTTCGGGTGTAACGCCGGGCTATGTGCGGCTGTCTATTGGCATTGAACATATTGAAGATATTCTGGCCGATCTCGGCCAAGCCCTGAAAGCTGTCTAGGCCGCGGTTCTGGATATTTAGCCCGATGGCGTGGCCAGAGTTCCGGTGCGCGTGATTTCCGGACGTTTGAGGAATTGCGCAAACAGTATGAAGGCAAAGGAACCCATAAGCAGAAATACCCAGCCAAGCCGCGTGAAGTCGCCATCCCCCGAAATGGTGCTGGCGAGAAACGGGCCAATCGCGGCGCCAAACAATCCCGATGCGGCAAATATGGTGGTCAAGCGTCCTTCGACATCAAGGCGCGCGACAACACCGACAATAAACGGGTCGTTGATATTCATGAAAAACCGCAACAGGCAGAAGCCAAGAATAAAGGCAGCAGGTGTGGGCAGATAGGGCACGGCGAAAGCGAGCACCAACACCATTGTCCAGGCCAGTATAATCGGGCGCGCACTGCCGAAACGGTCGCCCACCCACGCCGCCAGCGAAGCTCCTATTATGCCGACCAGCAGACCACCCGCAAACACTTGCCCTACTTGCGGGACGGTGAGGCCCACTTGTAAAGCCATGCGTTCGGTAAATGTCCAAAGCGCCGCCGTTGCTGCGCTTAAAATAACGGCAAAAGCAACAACCCGCAGGGCGTCTTTACGAAAACCCGCGCTCGCTAGGGCGGTGGTTGGCCCGTGGGCCGGAAGCATAAGGAATGCGGGTGAGATTAATATTGTAACGCCGCCCAGAAGGGCATAGGCCCCGGCCAACTCAAACCGGGCAATGATCAGAGGCAAACCTAGATAGAACGCTGAGGCCAGCAGCGCGTCGATAAGATAAATAAAGGCTGTCAGCCTTTCCGGTTCTCGCGCCAAAGCAATTGTCGAGGCCAGCACGCCGGCCATGCAACCGGCACTGATACCGGCCAGGAAACGTTCGGCAAAAAACAGGCTAGGGTCCAATGTAAAGGCCGAGGATATTTGCGTCAGACCGAGCGCGATCGCCGCGCCGAAAGCCAACTGGTTGCGCCGCACGCGATTGATAAGTCCAGTGCTAACGGCAACTGCTAGCGCCATGCCCAGAATTTCGATAGAGCCCACATAGCCAACATTAGCCAGTGTGAAGCCGCGATAATCAACAAGCGCACCGAGAATGATCGGCAACACGGTCAGCGATTGATAGCCAATGAGTCCGGCAAGACTGCAGGGAATGATTAATTGTCTCAGTGTGTACATTATGGTTGCCTAATCGCTGGCAAACATTAATGATAACTTTATCCAGTTTGGAATGTTTGCCAATGCCGGATTTGGCTTTACTAAAGCGCGCGGAGGTTTTGTCAATGACTAATAAAAAATCCAAGCCGAAAATCACCGACGGGCATTTGGCCCCCAATGTCGTTCCGTTTGAAAAGCCGAAGAAAAAAATCTCGCAAGATCAGTTCGACGTCGAATGGTTTTACGACGAAGCCGAATTTTTCAGTTCGTGGATGGATGAATTTGACTGGTAACGGAGTGCGTTAAATCAGTGCGAGCCCCATCATTATTAGGCAGAAGACTGAACCAAACCATATTAGGGTGCGGATATAGTCAATATGCATTAAGTACGCGAAAACATAAGCTACCCGAAGCCCAAGCCATATCGCAGCCAATTCGGCTGTCTGAACTTCCATAATAATGGATAGAACGGCCAGTGCGAGAAATACAGGTAAGGTTTCCAACAAATTATTTCCGGCGCGTTTGGCACGTGCAACCGATACGGCCATGTTTTCCATTGGCACGTCGCGCGGGCCCGCCAAATAACTCGCAGTGGCGGAGCCTGTGGCCACAGCCAGCATGGTTGGAAGAGTAAGTTGCAAAAATACTAACAATCCGGTGAGAAGAATAATTTCCAGCATAAAGTCCTCCTTTGTCACTCAACGAATCCAACATAGGTTGTGATGACGATAGGAGATTAAGGCAGATAAGCTTGGACGTCTATCGTATACCTTGGCAGAGGAAGGTTGAGAATTTGGGCGAAACCCCACAATTTCAGGAGCCGGAAGCCGAATTGCCCGGGTTTGGTGAAACCATTACGCCAGATTTTTTGCACGATCTCCGCCAACAGTTAAACCGCGAGGACAAGGTTGCACTGTTGGCAACCTTTCAGCGTGTGCATGAGGCCGATATTGCCGAGCTCATCACCCTGTTGTCGCATGACCATCGTGCCAGTTTTATGCGTCTTGTTGGCTCCGATATTCCGGCAGCCGTTTTTGCCGAGCTGGATGACGGGGTGCGTGATGAGGTGGTGGAATATATCGATATCGACACGCTGGTCGCCACGGTGCAGGAATTGGACAGCGATGACGCTGTTTTCGTTCTGGAAGACCTCGACGCGCAGGAACAGCAGAAGGTTTTGCAAAAAATCCCGGCTTCCGATCGTGCCCTGTTGGAGCGCGCACTGGAGTTTCCTGAAGATAGTGCCGGACGTCTGGCGCAGTCGGAATTTGTCGCTGTGCCACCATTCTGGACGGTTGGGCAGACGATTGACTATTTGCGAGAAAATGAAGATTTACCAACACATTTTCTGGAAATTTTTGTTGTTGACCCGCGTCACCAGCCCGTGGGCGTAGTGCATCTGTCAGAGGTGCTGCGTACCCAGCGTCCTATAACCATGGAAAATATCATAGATGATGATTTTACCGTCATTGAAGCCGATTCCGACCGCGAAGATGTCGCGCGCCTGTTTGAACGCTACAATCTGGTAAGTGCCGCTGTCGTTGATGCCGATCGGCGTCTTCTGGGCGTTATCACGGCCGATGATGTTTTTGAAGTCATCACCGAAGAAGCCGGCGAGGATATTTTGCTTCTGGGCGGTGTGGGCGATGAAAATGTATCCGACAGTGTGGTCGAGGCGGCACGCGGCAGGTTTTCATGGCTGTTTCTCAATTTGCTGACAGCCATTTGTGCATCCTTGGTAATCGGGTACTTTGAGGGCTCAATTGAACAGATGGTGGCCCTCGCCGTGCTTATGCCCATTGTCGCCTCCATGGGCGGCAATGCTGGCACACAAACCCTGACCATAACCGTGCGTAGTCTGGCGACGCAGGAAATCTCCGCACTTAACGCCGCGCGCGTCGTTTATCGCGAATTGGGCATCGGGCTTTTAAATGGAATTTTATTTGCCATTGTCACCGGGGCGATTGGAATGGTGTGGTTTAGAGACACCACGCTGGGCGTTGTGTTGGCGGCGGCCATGATCGTAAATCTTATTATTGCGGCACTGGCCGGAATTCTTATCCCGCTGGGGCTGGATCGTGCAGGGATTGACCCCGCCATTGCGTCGAGTGTATTTGTAACCACCGTTACTGATGTCGTCGGCTTTTTGGCGTTTCTGGGTTTTGCGACGCTATTCCTGTTAAACTGAAAGTTCGAATGCGTTGTACTTTTAAAAATTTCGTTTTGTCACTGGCGCTGCTTGCCTTCAGCGCGCCGGCTTTTGCCGGATGGCGCGACGTGACCAATTTGCCGGCGGCAGTTTCTGATGCGGTTGGGGCCGCTGTCGATGGCGGGCTTTATGTGATGAGCGGCGCACCAGGACAAGGATTGCGTCAATTCTTCGAGTTTTACGACACTAAAAACGATGGTTGGCGCCCCCTGACACCGATGCCTGCCAGCCTTTGGCGGTTTTCGCTAACGGCAGGAAACGGCCAGCTTTTCGTGATCGGCGGGCGCGACCAGGGAACCGGCGACATGTCGTCTGATGTCTGGATGTACACACCGCAAAGCGCCATTTGGATTGAATTGCCGGCTTTGCCGCAGGCGCGCGCTGGCCATGCTAGTTTTTTTGCCGATAGCAGCGTTTATGTAATCGGCGGGGTGGGTGAAAAAAACGACCGTGTTTTGCGTTATGTCTCGCGTCTTGGGCGTTGGGAAACCGTTGGTGCGGCGATGCCGGAACCGGTGGCAAATGCGGCATGGACAAAAAAGGGTGATTTGCTGATTGTCGCCGGTGGGGTAGGGGCAAACGGGCGCGACTCTAAATCCGTTCAGGCCTTTAACATTAAAACTTTGAAATGGTCGCGTTTGGCGGCGTTGCCGCAAGCATCCAGCGGCGGCGCGCTTGGGGTGGTTGACGGTGCCTTGCATTATGCTGGCGGCTTCAGCCAGTCGGCGCAAAAAGTTCTGTCGCGCCATGTGCGCTATAATGGAAAGGTGTGGCGGGATTTGGATGCGATGCCGCAGGGTCGACACCAAATGGCCTATGCGGGCAGTGGGTCGGCATTTTTCATTATTGGCGGCGCTCTCGGTGGAGGTTTTTACTCCTTATTCACTGGTTCAAACCGCGCGCATGTATTTACAGTCGATAGGCCGTCAAACGGTGAATAACTCGGCAAATAATTTTGTTTTGGCTTTGCGGTGACTTAAATTTCCCTCATGACGGTTCATCTCGTGAAATTATGCGTCGGTGCCGATGACATTGACGATTTGGTGCAATGGCAAAAGCATTTGCAAAAGACTTATGCCCGCGTGTTTCACACCACGCGCATGGTGCCGCGCCGAGTGCCCGACCTGCTCGATAATGGCTCGATCTATTGGGTGATAAAGCGCCAAATTCGCGTGCGCCAACATATTACCGATATTGAGGAATTTGTAGACGATCAGGGCATCCGCAGGTGTCATCTGCATCTTGATCCGGCACTGGTGTTGACGCGCCTGCAGGCGCGGCGACCTTTTCAGGGCTGGCGTTATCTAGCACCGGAGGACGCACCAGTCGATATGCCAACCGATATTGAGATAGATGAAGACATGCCCGAAAAAATGCGCCACGAATTGTCCGAAATGGGTCTGTTGTAGCCTGCTCAGCGCACCTCCATATTGTCAATCAGGCGAATATCGCCCAAACGCGCTGCAATGAGCGCGCGGCGGCGCGCGGTCCGTTTGTCGGGCAGGGCTAGTGTCTCGGCATCACGGACGCAAGCATAGTCGACGGCGGAAAACCCGGCTTCGAGCAGCGCATCATGCGCTTTTGCTTCCGCTATATCGGGCGGGTCCGAGGCTTCTGCCAATTCACGCAAAACCAGATTGAGGCGTCCGGCGATCTCGCGTTGGCCGGAAGACAAATAGCTGTTGCGCGATGACATTGCCAGACCGTCTGCCTCGCGAATAATCGGACCGCCGACAATCTCCACTGGAATATCAAGGTCGCTGACAATGCGGCGAATGACCAAAAGCTGCTGGTAATCTTTCTCGCCAAAAATAGCCAAATCGGGCAATGCCTGAAGCAATAATTTGGTAACGACAAGTCCAACCCCCGCAAAAAAATGCGGGCGTATGTCAGTTTCTAGCCCCATCGCTGGACCTTCGACGGCAACAGATGTGGCAAAGCCCGTCGGATAAATCTCACCCGCCGATGGCGCAAAAACGGCCGTTGCGCAGGTGGCTGCCAATTTTTCCAAATCCTCAGCTTCGTGTCGGGGGTAAGTGTCAAGGTCTTCATGCGCCGCAAATTGTATTGGGTTGACGAATATCGAGACAATCACAGCATCCACCTGCTTGCCGATGGCCTCGACAAGCGATAAATGCCCGTCATGCAAAGCACCCATGGTGGGCACCAGCCCTACGCGCCGCCCTTCGGCACGTTGTCCACGTACATAATCTCGTAAGCCGTCAATCCGGCGAATGGGTGTAAGCGAAGCCATGCTTCAGGGGCTTTCGCTGCCGTCGCGGTCATCAATGACATAGGCTGCGCTAATGCCGCCATCGATGCGGTAAACGCCGCCCGTTTGCCAGCCGGCTTTGTCGCTTAGCAAAAAACACACCAGCGCGGCAACTTCTTCTGGCCGGCCCAGCCGTCCCATCGGAATATGGCGTCGCCGCATCTGCCATTTTTCGGGCGTGTCGAAATAACGCCGAGTGCGTTCGGTAAGAACAGGACCGGGAGCAATGCAATTTGCGCGAATATTGTCGCGCGCATAGGCCACGGCAATTTCGCGCGTCATGGCTTCCAGCGCACCCTTGCTGGTCGTGTAAGCGATTTGCGATGTTGCAGACGCGCTGTGTGCCACAACTGAAGAAAGCGTGACAATGGCACCGCGCTTTTGCGACAGAAACAACGGCAACACGTTTTTGCAAATTAAAAACGCACCGGTGACATTGACCTCCAGTGTGGAGCGCCAGCTGTCCAGCGACGTTGCCACTGGATCAGTGTCATCATCAGTCAAAATTGCGGCATTATTGACCAGCCCGTCCAGCCCCCGAAGGATGGCGGCACTGTCCGATACCATGGCGGCCACGGCGTCTGCATCTGTTAAATCGGCGGCGAAAGCATGGGCTTGCGCGCGTGCGGGCTCCGACAGGGCGGCTTTGGCCGCTTCGGCAAGCGCTTGGGTTCGATCGCAAAGTGCAAGCATGGCGCCGTGTTCGGCCATTGCCGCGGCCATTGCCCGACCCAGGCCACCATTGGCACCAGTGATTAGTATTTTTCTGTCTTTCAAATCCATTTCTCGTATCCTAACGCCGCCCTGCCGTGCCAGACAGGAAAATCTGCGGTTTTTGGTCCATACTTGCCGCTCTTTTGAAGCAGTGGAAAATGCAGTCAAAATCCGGAATCGGGTTTATACTGATAGTAGTTAAAGTTAAAGGTGTTTTTCATGAGCGAGCAGGCCGAAGGTTCAACCGATACTGCCACCCGCAGTCCGCATATTATTGTGGTCGGCAATGAAAAGGGCGGATCGGGCAAAACCACCACCGCTATGCATGTGACGGCAGCTCTGCTGAATGAGGGTTTTCGCGTCGGTACAATGGATCTGGATGTTCGCCAGCGCTCGCTCTCGCGCTATATCGAAAATCGGAAAATTTGGGTTGGCCGTCGTGCGGTTGCGATGCCAGAACATTATCCGCTGGAAGAATTTAATTACAATGACCTTTCCTTGCGCCAGCGAGCCGAGCAGGATCAATTTGTTGCTGCCATGACCCATTTGCGCGCCGGCAACAATTTTATCGTTGTCGATAGCCCGGGCACGGATTCCTATTTGTCGCGGCTGGGACATGCCGCCGCCGATACGTTGATTACACCGATCAATGAGAGTTTTGTTGATTTCGACCTGCTGGCAACAGTTGACCCCGATGATTTGTCGATTACCGGACCCAGCATTTATTCGGAAATGGTTTGGTCGTGCCGCAAGGCACGCGCGCAAGCCGATGGCGGCACCATAGACTGGATTGTGGTGCGTAATCGCACAAGCCATATTCACGCCAAGAACAGACAACGCTTGGAAACTGCGCTCGACCAGCTGGCCCACCGCTTGGGTTTCCGTCAGGCAGCAGGGCTTTCCGAGCGGGTCATTTTCAGGGAAATGTATCCTGCTGGAATCACACTGCTTGATCTGACCGATGAAGAGGCCAACACCAATCTCACCATGTCGCATGTCGCGGCGCGGGCCGAGGTGCGCGCGCTCGTATCGGCGTTAAATCTGCCCGGCGTCGCGCTCTGATGGGATTCCTCGCGGTGGGTCTTGTCAGCTTGTTGGCATTGCTTTTGGTAGCATCTCTGGCGACGCGTTTGTCCGTCCGTCACTTGCGCTTGCTGGCTCTGGTCACCTTATTTATCATTCTTGGCGCGGGACTTGTCGTGTTGGCGCTGGCTGGGCGCTATGGGCTTGCCGCGCCGCTGGGTTTTATCATGATGTGGTTGTTGCGCCTGTGGCGTGTGACGCGCGGGAGTGACAATGCCGGCAAAGCCGAGAGCGCGGCTGATGGTAAAGCTGGCACGCAACCCATGACTGTCGCCGAGGCGCGCGACGTGCTGGGCGTGGATGCAGCGGCAAGTCGGGAAGAGATTGAAACGGCCTATCGGGATCTAATTGTCAAAAACCACCCCGACCACGGCGGTACGGACTGGATTGCCGCGCAACTTAATCACGCGCGGGATATTTTGCTCAACGACCATTAAGGCGCGATTAGCAGACAGCCAGTTTTCATGCTCGTGAGTTGTGCGCATAATTTGGCGGCTTGGCCTTGCGACAGCTTGGCGAAGCGTGCGCGATATATTTTCTTTCCGTTCAAACTCACCGTTTCCGTTTGCGCTTCAGCTTCTTCGAGTCGTGTGCCTAAAACTTTTTTGATTTGCGTGAGCTGACGTTTAGCATCATTAGCTTTCGCGAAGGAACCGACTTGTATTTTCCAGCTTTCATCGCGCGCGACCGCTTGCTCTGGAATAAGGGGCGGTTCGGCTACTCTGGTAGGCCGCTTTCTGGGCTTTTGCTCATTTGGTTGATCTGCAATATGTTTTAGGTTTTGGGCAGGCCGCTTCATGGGCCTTTTGCTTTTGGCAATTTTTCGGTCGGAGCCGACGCGTAGCCACTCTTTGGCGGGCTCTGCCTTTGCCCGCACCATGCCGATCGGTGCCGAGGCCGCGTGCGGCAGGCTGGTTTTCAAAAGCCGCCGCACTTGGGCGTCGCGTGCCTTCGCAGTGCGTCCACCCATAACCACAACAATCAGGCGCTTGTCGCCGCGCTCGACCAGATTGACGATATTATAACCGGCCGCGCGGATATAGCCGGTTTTCATGCCAATGCTGCCCTTGAGCGACCCCAGCAGGCGATTATGGCCTGCTATGCGCCGCCCTTTGTGCACGAGATAGCGTTGCTTCCATAAATCGTTAAAGGCGGGAAAGTCATCAATCGCACCCTTGGCTAGGCGGGCAATATCGCGCGCCGAACTTTTCTGGCGCGGGTTAAACAGCCCCGAGGCATTAACAAAATTCGTGTCGAACATGCCCAGTTTGCGAGCGGTGCGTGTCATGCGCCGGGCGAATTTGATTTCGCTGTCGGAAATATGTTCAGCTATTGCGGTGGCGACATCATTGGCTGATTTTACAATGAGGGCTTGGAGAGCAAGGCGCGCGGAAATCATTTCCCCCTCGCGCAGCCCCAGCTTGCTGGCCGGTTGCTTGGCTGCATTGGCGGACACGCGAATCGGCGTGTCAGGTACCATGCGTCCGGCGCGAATTTCTTCCAATGTGACGTAGACCGTCATAATTTTGGTCAAAGAAGCCGGAAATCGTATTTGTTCGTCGCGGTAGTACTGCAGAACCCGACCACTATGGGCATCGACCACAATCGAGGCATATTTGGGCGAGGCTTCAGCAAACTGAAAAGCCGTCAGAAAAAAGGCGAATGCGAACAAAATGGCCGAAAAACGGTACATACAGAGACTCATCAGAAAATTTGACACACGGTAACAAGACATCTTGCGTTTCGAAACAGCAAACCTATTTAAACATTATGCACAATTAAGGTTTGCCTTGATGCAGCACGAAAAATTGGGTCACAATGACGGCATGAAGCACATTATGCAATTTTTGAGCGTTCGGATGGCCAGCCCGTCGGATGAAGACGGCGGCGACACCGGAACCGGAACAATTACTCGTACGCGGACGAAAACCAAAAAACCGTCCATGTACAAGGTTTTGCTGCTCAATGACGATTACACACCGATGGAATTTGTGGTGTATGTTCTACAGCGTTTTTTTTCCAAGAGTGCCGAAGATGCAACCAAAATCATGTTGCATGTTCATCAGAATGGTGTGGGCATATGCGGTGTTTTTACCTATGAGGTGGCTGAAACAAAGGTGTCACAGGTTATGGATCTTGCCCGTCAACATGACCATCCTTTGCAGTGCACAATGGAAAAAGACTGAGTAGTATAAACAAATGAACAGGAGCATTTTGTGCCAGCATTTTCAAAAGAGTTAGAACAGGGTCTGCATCGGGCGCTTGTGCTCGCCAATGAGCGCCATCATGAATATTCCACACTAGAACATTTGTTGCTCGCCCTGACGGAAGACACCGAGGCTGTCGCTGTAATGGACGCGTGCGGCGTCGATCTGGAAAAGCTGCGGCGCAATCTGACCGATTATATCGACAATGAGCTGACCGGCCTGATTATGGATGAAACGGAGGACTGCAAGCCCACGGCAGGGTTCCAGCGGGTTATTCAGCGTGCGGTAATTCACGTTCAGTCGTCCGGCCGCGATGAGGTGACTGGAGCGAATGTGCTGGTGGCCATGTTCGCCGAGCGCGAAAGCCATGCAGCTTATTTCCTGCAAGAACAGGAGATGACCCGTTATGATGCGGTGAATTTCATTTCGCACGGGGTTGCCAAAAAGCCTGGTCATAGTGAAAGCCGACCTGTTGTCGGCGAAAATATGCTGGATGATGACGCAGACCCCGTTGCCGCAGGCGAAGCGCTGGCCGCCTATTGCGTCAACCTCAATGAAAAAGCCCGCGACGGACGCGTGGACCCACTTATCGGGCGCAGTAATGAGGTCAATCGTGCGATACAAATTCTTTGCCGCCGCAATAAAAATAACCCGCTTTTGGTGGGTGACCCTGGTGTTGGAAAAACTGCTATTGCTGAAGGTCTTGCGCGTAAAATTATCGAGGGTGATGTGCCAGATGTTCTGCGCGAGAATATTATTTACTCGCTGGATATGGGTGTGTTGTTGGCCGGTACGCGCTACCGCGGTGATTTCGAGGAACGCCTCAAACAAATCATGACCGAATTGGAAGACATGCCTGAAGCGATTTTGTTTATTGACGAGATTCATACCGTTATCGGGGCGGGGGCAACCTCCGGGGGTGCGATGGACGCCTCAAACCTGCTGAAACCGGCGCTGCAAAGCGGTGGCCTGCGGTGCATGGGCTCGACGACCTATAAGGAGTTTCGCCAGCATTTTGAAAAAGACCGAGCGCTAGCGCGCCGTTTCCAAAAAATAGATGTCAATGAGCCGAGCGTGCCCGACAGCATTAAAATCTTGCAGGGGCTGAAAACCTATTTCGAGGAGTTTCACAAAGTCCGCTACACAAATGATGCACTGAAAGCGGCTGTGGAGCTGTCGTCGCGCTATATGGCCGACCGCAAATTGCCGGACAAGGCAATTGATGTGATTGATGAGGTTGGTGCATCGCAAATGCTGCTGCCTGCCTCGCGCCGAAAAAAAACGGTCGGCGTGCGGGACATTGAAAAGGTCATTGCGACTATGGCGCGAATTCCGCCCAAAACAGTCTCGAAAGACGACACGGAGAAACTGCGCGGGCTGGATATCACGCTCAAGCGTGTTGTGTTCGGGCAAGATGCCGCAATTGACGCATTGGCGGCGTCGATCAAATTATCGCGCGCTGGCTTGCGCGAGGCCGAAAAGCCCATTGGCAGCTACTTGTTTTCCGGGCCGACTGGCGTCGGCAAAACGGAAGTTGCCCGACAGCTTGCATCGGCCATGGGCGTCGAACTGTTGCGTTTTGACATGTCCGAATATATGGAACGCCATACGGTCTCGCGTTTGCTGGGAGCGCCCCCCGGATATGTCGGCTATGACCAAGGCGGTCTGCTAACGGATGGTGTCGATCAAAACCCACATTGCGTGTTGTTGCTGGATGAGATTGAAAAAGCACATCCCGACCTCTTCAATGTGCTGCTTCAGGTTATGGATCACGGCAGCCTGACGGATGCCAATGGCCGCAAGGTGGATTTCCGCAATGTCATTCTCATCATGACCACCAATGCCGGTGCTTCCGATATGGCGAAAGCCCCGATGGGCTTTGGCCGCGAACGCCGCGAGGGTGAGGACACCGAAGCCATCAACAAAATGTTCACGCCGGAATTCCGAAATCGGCTTGATGCGGTGGTCGGCTTCAACAATCTGCCGCCAGAAGTTGTCGTGCGTGTGGTTGAGAAATTTATTCTCGAATTGGAGCTACAACTTTCCGACCGCAATGTCATTATTGAGGTTGATCGAAAGGCGATGGATTGGTTGGTCGAGCAGGGCTACGACCCGCTCATGGGTGCCCGCCCGATGGCGCGGATCATTCAGGAAAACATTAAGAAGCCGTTGGCCGATGAATTATTGTTTGGCAAGTTGCAAAACGGTGGTGTTGTGCAGGTCAGCCGCGACAAAAAAGCGGGGCTGTCGATAAAGCTGAAATCTGAAAAATCCGACGGCAAAAGCGATAAGCCGAGCGAAAAAGTTACCTGAGATACTGACTAAATTGCGTCGCGGATGCGCGTGGCAATTTTTGCCAGTTCATCAATATCTGCCATTTCAGTGCCGTGACCTAGCATTTCCAACCCCTTATGGCGCGGAATTATGTGCATGTGAAAATGCGGCACTGTTTGACCGGCCGCCGACCCGTTTAATTGCGCGAGCATCAGGCCCGGCGCTTCCATAGCTTTTTGAACAGCTGGCGCCAGAAGATGCGTTGTCGTCATCACCGCACGCGCGTCGTCTGCCGAAAGGGTAAGAACATTGGTGGCCGCAACGCGCGGAATTACCAGCACATGGCCCGGTGCTTGCGGCATGATATCCATAAAGGCCACGGTCGTCTCGTCTTCGAAAACGCGTATTGAGGGCATCTCATCGCGCAGAATTTTGGCGAAAATATTCTGTTGGTCATAGGCATCGGTCAGCTGCATGGGCAAGTCTCAATCTGCTTGTGTGTCGGTTTTTTTGAACGGCGTATGGCGGTCAAGCGCTGAAATGTCATTGTCCACATATTGCCGTTCGCTTTCAAGGTAGTCGGCGACGGCATTGCGTAAGCCCTCATGGGCGATGTGGTGTGCCGAATGCGTGCGTCTTGGCGCATAGCCGCGCGCGAGTTTGTGAGCGCCCTGCGCGCCCGCCTCAACGCAGTGCAGGCCGCGTTTGATGGCAAAATCAATCGCCTGGTAGTAGCAAACTTCAAAATGCAAAAACGGATGGTCTTCAATGCACCCCCAATTGCGCCCGAAAAGAGTGTTACCGCCGATAAAATTCAACGCACCGGCAATGTAACGCCCTTCGCGTTTTGCCATAATGAGCAGAATATCGTCTGCCATGGAGGCGCCAATTTGGTCGAAAAATGCACGCGTCAGATAGGGTGTGCCCCATTTGCGATGGCCCGTATCAATGTAAAATTCGAAAAACTTGTCCCAATGCTCGTCCGTCAAATAAGCCCCGGTGATTTGCTCGATCTCTATGTCGTTTTCGACGGCGCGGGCGCGTTCCTTTTTTAGGTTTTTGCGTTTGCGCGAGGCGAGCGCTGCTAAAAATGCCTCAAAATTTTCATAACCATCATTCACCCAGTGAAATTGCTGGTCGGTGCGTTGCAGAAAATCCCACTCTCCCAGCGCCGCCCATTGCTTTTCGGGCAGAAAATTAATGTGCAGGGACGACGCCTCAAGGCGCTCGGAGAGTGTCAGGGCGCCCGCCACCAGCGCGCGGGTAATGGCATCGGCACGGGCAGGGTCACGAATAAGCAGGCGCGGGCCGGTTGCCGGGGTGAAGGGCACGGCACTCAGCAATTTCGGATAATAGCGTCCACCTGCGCGGTGAAACGCATCCGCCCAGCCATAGTCGAAAATATACTCGCCCTGGCTGTGGCTTTTAAGATAGAGCGGCATTGCCCCTAGGCTGTCGCCCGCGGGCGTTTCGACAACCAGATGCTGCGGCAGCCAACCAGTATCGGCACATGCCGAGCCGCTTTCCTCCAGCGCCATTAAAAAGGCGTGTGAGAGAAACGGATTATAGGGCGTGTCTGCTGGGTGGGCGCAGGCGTCCCACCGGGCTGCATCATATTCGGCCAGGCGCGAAACCACGCGTATGACGGGCGCATCAATATCCCCCATCAGCTGATCTCAACAATGGCGTCAATTTCCACCGCCCAGTCCATTGGCAGGCTCGCGACGCCGACAGCCGAGCGCGTATGGCGTCCGCGCTCGCCGAACAGCGCGACAAATAATTCAGATGCACCGTTCACAACCGCCGGATGATGTGTGAACTCGGTCGTGGCATTGACATAACCGCACAAGCGCACAATCCGGACTAATTTTTGCCAGTCACCGTCGACAGCCGCGCGAATTTGCGCGAGAATATTCAGGGCCGAAAGCTGCGCGGCGCGCGCGCCGTCTTCAATGTCCAGCCCGTCACCCAGCCTGCCGCATATCGCACCGCCGCCTGCGAGCACCGGACCCTGGCCTGAAATGAAGACCAGCCCGTCCCGCTCAAGATACGGTAAATATGCCCCCAGCGGTGGTTTCGGGTCGGGTAGGACCATTCCCAGATCCTCGAGCTTGTTTTCAATTGTCATCTATAACTGCTTTCTGAGCTTAATGTAGCCTCGGGATCGCCCGCTTCCAGTGCTTTTTCGTCGCTGTTTGAAAGAAAATTTTTTACAGGCTTCGCCCTTTTTTAATGGCACCGCGCCCGAATTTGTCCCGTAAGTCATCCATCGCCTGTTCAGCTGCCTTGCGGCGCGTTTTGTCGGGGTCGGCGAGGTCGGGCGGGTCGGCATTGGCACCGTCGACCAATCCCGATAGGCCGATGCCAATGAGCCGGAATTTCGTGCCTGGCTTGTCGGCCAAGAGCCGGGTCAATAGGGCTTTGCCGACGGCAAAAATTGTGTCGGCAAGCTGGGTCGGATCGGAGATTGCGCGATTGCGTGTAAGCGTTGCAAAACTTGAGGTTTTGAGCTTCAAAACAACGGTCGTGCCGGCCATGTTTTTACGTTTGCACCGCTCTGCCGTGCGTTCACTTAACTCCCATAAATGCTTTTCCAGTGCGCCCAATGTGCCCAAGTCTTCGTTAAACGTGGTTTCGCTCGATATACTTTTGGCGACCGATTGCGGCACGATTTTGCGACTGTCTTGCCCGCGCGACAGGCGCGCCAAACGCAGACCGATACTGTCATAGCGCGCCACGAGAACGCGCTCGTCCATTTTCTGAAGCTGCCCGATGGTGCATATGCCGTCCCGGCTGAGTTTCTTCTGCATCGACTTGCCAATGCCGTAAATTGCGGTGACTGGCAGATCGGCCAGAAAGTTCATTGTTTCTGCCGCGCCAATGACCGAAAAGCCACGTGGCTTGTCGAGGTCGGAAGCAAGTTTGGCGAGAAATTTGTTATGGCTAAGGCCGACTGAAACCGCAATGCCAATATCTTTTTCAATGCGGTTCACCAATTGCACAAGTGATTGCGCGGGCGGGCCGCCGTGCAGACGGTCCGTGCCGCGTAAATCCAAAAACGCCTCGTCAATGGAAAGCGGCTCAACGAGCGGGGTGTATTGGCGCATCAATTCGCGGATTTGATAGCCGACCTTTTGGTATTTTTCCATATCGGGTCGGAGAATTATGGCCTCCGGACACAGCTTTTTGGCTTGAAACATGGGCATGGCGGAATGCACACCCTTAATGCGCGCAATATAGCAGCAGGTGGAGACAACCCCGCGCCGCCCGCCGCCAATAATTAGCGGCCTATCGTGCAAATCTGGATTGTCGCGTTTTTCAATGGCGG
Organism: uncultured PS1 clade bacterium; assembly: GCA_902624095.1. GTDB lineage: Bacteria > Pseudomonadota > Alphaproteobacteria > RS24 > RS24 > UBA7378. The sequence goes on along the minus strand of CACNWB010000019.1, from coordinate 6,098 downwards.
CATAGAACGCGTCACAATCTATATGCGCGACACCCAATTGGAAAATCTCGTCATGGGCAATGAGGCGCGGCGATTTGCATTTAGTGCAGCGTCGTCGGTCGGTCGCAGCCTTGGTGAGCGTGCTGCAATCGCGGCACAATATTTGCGCGCTGCCGCCTTGGGCGGCTTCAGTATCCCGCTTGGGTAAGCTCCCGGCTGATCCAGTCATAAGCCTCGTTCCAGACATCAATTCGCGTTGTAGCGCCTTTGGCAGGCCCGATGAGCTTTGCCAGCCGCGGGTCGGCAACAAAATGAATGCGGCGAACCTCTGGTGCATGCTCAGCAACGCTATCGACATTATGGGGAATATCGTCAAGAAAGAAAACAGGGGCTGAAATGCGCGCGCTCAGCCAGGCGACCGCAGGCCCCTTCGCCCCCGAGCCGACCACAACCGGATAGTTCATTCCATGGGCGTTGAGATTATCAATACGCTCCTGCTTGTTTTTCTCCGGCAGATTGGTAAGCACGATAATTTGTGCGCGTGCGGCCAAGGTTTGCAGCGACTGCGCCGCACCAGAAGTTGGCTGAATGTCTCGCGTCTCAGCGTCGAAAAATTCGTCGATGAGGTCAGGAAATTCGAACGGCTCATTGGTTTCCAATGATTTGATGTTACCGCTAATGGCGAAATTGCCTAGATCAATCCAAAGGCCGCGTTTTGCGAGAAAATGCTCCAATTGCTCCATGAAGCGCAACAAAACCTCATCCGCATCACTGATGATAAGCGGTCGCCTTGGGTCTAGGTCTAGCGTTTCAAGCTGGGAAAGAATTTCGGGAGCGGGAGGGGTCATGAGCTAATTCGCTTTACAAAATTAAGTCCAATGGGGCAGGGCACCACCCGGCAAATTCTGCCGCGCCGCAGCGGGATGTTCGGGGTCTATATCATGGGCGGTGCAAAAATCGGTCAGCACTGCCTCGTCCGACAGCAGAAAATCCAGCACACCGGCTAGCATTTCCCCATCTCCGGCGCGTTCGACAATATCATTTGGCGCCGCGCCCGACAGCGCCGCAAACCTGTCTATAAGCTCTGTGTCGGCTGCCAAAAAGGTCAAAGCCTTTAACGCGATAATCTCTGCCTCTTCAGTATCCATAGGCTAAAACCTAGTGTTTTAGTGCGCTCAGGCAATAAAAAAGGCGCTGCGAAGCAACGCCCTATTTCACGCTGTGAGCCGACTTTTATTTGATTTTGTTTTCCTTGAATTCGACATGCTTGCGCACCACTGGATCATATTTTTTCACGACCATTTTTTCGGTCATGGTGCGGGCGTTTTTCTTCGCAACATAATAGAAGCCCGTTCCAGCCGTGCTTTCCAGTTTGATTTTAACGGTTGTCGGTTTTGCCATGGTGCTTGTCCCAAAAACGCCTGTGGTCTCGCCACTTCGCCGCCGAAAATAGGAGTTTTCGCCAATATGTCAACCCATATCGGTCTAAAGCTGGGAAATGACCGGCTTGCCCCGTTCAAATTTGACGAAAGGCGCGGGTGCCGCAAACCGCTTTTCAAACGGCAGTTGCATGCGTTCTTCCACAATATCCAAAACCTGACGGGTTATCGCGGGCAAGTCCAGCTTGCGGGCCTGCGCGATGGTCAACCAGTGCAAATCCAACAATTCGCCCGACGCACCGCGCGTGTCTTCGGGGTCGGTATGAATATGGGTGTCATACATCATGAAAAAGCGGGTATCGAAGCGGCGCGTGCGATATGTCGGCGTCACAGCGCGGGCAATGAAATCCATATGCGCCAGCGGCGGTAAAACGCCATGTCCGAAATAGGCGTTCCACTCGCTGTTGCGGCTGTTTGGGCTTGTGTCCGAGGCTTCTCCCAGAATAAGCCCGGTTTCCTCAAATGTTTCGCGGATGGCGGCCAAGGCCAGACCGCGCAAGCTGCTGTCGGTCACGCGCGACTGGGTTTCTTTACGCAGGCGCGCCAGCACTTCGGGGCGCAAGTCCGTGTCGCAAGCCAGCCGCGTATCGGCCGGGTCGCGACGACCGCCGGGGAAAACAAACTTATTGGGCATGAACTTGTGGCTGGCGGCGCGCTTGCCCAGCAGAATTTTCGGGGTTTTGAGCTGGCGCACGATAATCAGCGTTGCCGCATCGCGCGGCCGCACGGCCTGTGCCCCCGGCTGGGCATATTCGCCCGGCTGCCCCGGCGTGTGGGGTTTTGGTTTGACCGGCTTACGCATTACTGTCTCTCCGTTTCCTCAACAAATGTCGTGTTCGTGTCCGCAAAGCCGTGCATCCGCAACGCCCACTGCAGCCCGACCACTGCGCCTTTTACCATCGCAAGTGATATCAGCGTTATGATGACCGACAGCACAGAAAACATCGCCGCATGCACAATAAGCGGCGGCTGATATGTGCGTTCAACAATTAGCGCAATGGGTATGACAATGTGCCCGACAATGAAAATTGTGAAATAAGGTGGTGCATCATCGGCCCGATGACCAGCAAGTTCCAAACCGCAGGTCTCGCATTTATCGGCCACTTTTAAATAATGTGCAAACAGCCCGTCACTGCCGCAGGCCGGGCATTTGCCGAGGCTCCCGCGCCACATGGCCTGTCTTTTGCTGCGCGTTGGGGATAGGGCAGACGGTACTAGCTGGGTCATTTTTATTTTCTCCGGCCCGTTTTTCGGCTGTTTTTTCGTCGTTTGTTTGCATGCGGGCGCCTTGATGTGGCAGGGCCACGGCGAATTTTGCGCCCTTTTGAATTCGGCAAACTGGCATAGTCCTGTAGAGAAAACAATAGCCCGCCCTGCAAAGGCGTTGCCTCAATGAGGCGTATCTCGACCGGTTGTCCGATACGAAAAACCGTGCCGGTGGTGCCACCCACAAGGCTCAGTTTGTCGTCATCAACGAAAAACCGCTCGGCCCCCAGCCGTGATATGGGCACCAGCCCGTCAGCGCCCGTCTCGTCCAGCTTGACAAACAGGCCGGCGCGCGAAACGCCCGATATCTGGCCGTTGAAACATTCGCCGATTTGATTGGACATAAAGGCCGAAAGATAACGGTCCGCCGCCGCGCGTTCGGCAATCATGGCGCGGCGTTCGGTGGCGGATACGGCTTCGGCGATGGCGGACAATTCTTCAATTTCCGCGTCGGTCAGTCCGTCCTTGCCCAGTTTCAGAGCGCGAATGAGCGCACGATGCACAATCAGATCGGCATAGCGTCTTATGGGGGAGGTGAAATGTGCGTATCTGCCGAGGTTCAGTCCGAAATGCCCGATATTTTTCGGTGTGTAGACAGCTTGCGACTGCGTGCGCAAAACGGCTTCGGAAATGGTTGGGTAATGCTCGCTGTCATACGCTTTGACCATGATGCGGTTGAAGAGAGCAGGCACCACGGGTTGACCAAGGTCGAGGCGCGCGCCAAGCGGTTTGATAAAATCCGCGAGCGCATGCATGCGTTCGGGCGGCGGTGCATCATGCACGCGAAAAAGCAGGGGCACTTGGCGCGTTTCAAGGGTTTCTGCCGCGCAGACATTCGCGGCAATCATCATTTCCTCAATCAGGCGATGCGCCTCAAGGCGGGGCGGAATATAAATGCGCGAAATGGCGCCTTGCTCATTCATGTCAATGCGCCGCTCAGGTTTGTCGATGATGAGCGGTGCCCGCGCGTCGCGCGCTTGCGCCATAAGCTGATAGGCCTGCCAAAGCGCACCCAAAATATCGTCGAGCCTCGCGCGCTCAGAAGTGCCATTGGAAGGATTGTCCGAACCTGCGACAGTTTGGGCGTCGAAAATTCCTTGGGCTTGCAGGTAGCTCAGCTTGGCTGCTGAACGCATCATTCCGCGCACAAATTTATGCCCACGCTTTTTGCCTTTTGCATCAATCTGCATACGAACCGCCATGCACGGGCGGTCTCTATGTTCGCGCAGCGAACACAAATCATTGGACAGACGCTCTGGTAACATCGGCACAACACGGTCGGGCATGTAAACCGAATTGCCGCGCTTTCGGGCTTCTTTGTCCATCGCGCTGTCGGGTGTCACATAAGCGGCCACATCAGCAATCGCCACCCAGACAACATAGCCGCCTTGGTTGCCAGGGTCGACATCGGGCTCGGCATAAACCGCATCATCATGGTCGCGCGCATCGGCCGGATCAATCGTCACAAAAGGAATATCGCAGAGATCAGCGCGCGCCGATTTGTCGATAGTATCCGGCTTTGTTTCCTTGGCTTGGATCAATGCTGCTTCCGGAAAATCGATCGGCAAATTCTGTTCTGCAATGGCGATTAGGGAAAACGCATGTGGGCTGGCGGTTGAGCCGAAGGCTTCGACAATTTTCACCGTGGCGTTGCCGTTGCGTGCAGAAGAGGTTTTCTCGGCCTTGACGAGTGTGTCTTCTTCAAGACCATCAGCACCTTCGCGGGCGCGATATTCGTAGCGTTCCTGTCGGCTGACCGGAACTACCCATGCCCCGTCGGGGCGATGGCGGATAACGCCGATAATCTGAGCCTGTGCACCGCCCAATTTGCGAATAATGCTTGCCTCATAACGGTTTTTGTTAACCCGTGCGAGCCGTGCAAGGGCGGTGTCGCCGGGTGAAACAAGTTGTGCTGAGCGGTTCACGCGACCACGTCCGCCGGGTTCAATAATGGTAACAAGTGGTGCGTCGGGTTTGTCCAAAACCGCGCCCTCACGAATTGCGCGCGCCACGAGATTATTTTCCCCATCGCGCCCCGTGACGCGGATGACGCAGACATTTGGCAGGTCGCCCTGTACACGCATGCCGGATTTGCGCGCGCCCTCTAGCAGGCCTTCGGCGGCCATTTCGCGCAGTAATTTTTTGAGTGCGATACGGTCGCTACCGCTCAGGCGAAAGGCACGGGCAATTTCACGTTTGCCCACCTTGCCGGTTTGTTCGGCAACAAATTTCAGAATGTCGTCACGCGAGGGCAGGTCTGCCACTTTATCTCCGTCGGATGTTGCTTAGCCGGCTTTCCGGCGTTTCTTGGCCGGACCTTTCGCAATGCGTGCGGCGATAAGCTCCAAACCCCGTTCCAGTGTAAGCGAGTCGGGGACTTCATCCTTCGGAATTGTGGCATTGACTTTGTCATATTTGACATAAGGCCCGAAGCGGCCATCCATCACGCGCACCGGCTTGCCGTCATCGGGGTGTTCGCCCAGTTCCTTCAGCACCACGCCACCACGCGCGCGTTGCGGGCCCTTGGCTTTGCGCTCAGCAATGACCGTAACCGCGCGGTTGAGCCCGATGTCAAAAACCTCATCGGGCGTTTCAAGCGATGCCGATTGCTTGCCGGCTTTTACATAAGGGCCATAACGCCCGATATCGGCGGTAATTTCCTCCCCGGTTTCGGGGTGCGTGCCGATAAGGCGCGGCAGTGACAGAAGTTTTAGCGCATATTCCAATGTCATCTCTGCAGGTGTTTTGCCCTTTGGAATGCCGGCACGTGTCGGCTTTTCGCCGTTTTCTGCGGCCTCGCCCAGCTGAATATAGGGGCCGAAGCGCCCGTCCTTCACATGCACATCCAAACCAGTTTCGGGGTCTTGGCCCAAAATGCGCTCAATATCGCCTTGCTCGGCCTGTTCGCCCGCAAAAGGCCGTGTGAATCGGCATTCGGGGTAACGCGTACAGCCCACAAAAGCACCATATCGGCCGGTTTTGAGGCTAAGCTGGCCTTCGTCGCATTTCGGGCACTTGCGTGGGTCGCCCTGGCCGTTGTCGCGGAAAATATGCGCGCCCAGCACATCGTTCATCGTGTCAAGAATTTGCGTGTTGCGGATTTCCATTGTCTGTTCGACAGTTTGATGGAAATCGTGCCAGAATTGCGCCAGCACGTCTTTATAACTCAGGCTGCCATTGGAAACCTGGTCGAGGTCGGCCTCCAATCCGGCGGTAAAGTCATATTCGACGTAGCGTTCAAAGAAGTTTTCCAAAAACGCCACAACCAGACGCCCCTTGTCTTGGGGAATAAAGCGGTTTCGATCCATGACCACATAGTCGCGTTCGCGCAGCACCGACAAAACGCTGGCATAGGTTGAGGGTCGGCCAATGCCCAGCTCTTCCATGCGTTTGACCAGCGTGGCCTCGCTATAG
>CACNWB010000018.1 GCA_902624095.1 uncultured PS1 clade bacterium | reverse complement strand
AAAACCGGGGGTTGGGGGTTCGAGTCCCTCCACTCCTGCCACCCTTCAAGGCTGGGTTGGCTGGAAATTATGTAAACCAGTTGAACCGGCGCGGGGCATTGAAACGTATAGGAATAGGGTTTAATGGCAAATCCACTGAAATTTGTGCAGGAAGTCAGAGACGAAACGTCAAAAGTGACGTGGCCGACCAGAAATGAAACCCTCGTGACTACGGTCATGGTTTTCATTCTGGTGTTTCTGGCATCCGTGTTCTTTTTTCTTGCAGATCAGGTATTGAACTGGATTGTGTCGTTTCTTCTAGGGTTGGCAGGTTGATATGGCAAAGCACTGGTATATTGTTCACGCATACTCGAATTTCGAGCATAAGGTTGCCGAAAGCATCCGCGAACAGGCGGCAATTGCCGGTTTGCAGGACAGTTTTGAGGAAATTCTTGTGCCTACGGAGGAGGTTGTTGAAATGCGGCGGGGACGGCGCGTTAATGCGGAGCGGAAATTTTTTCCGGGCTATGTGTTGGTGCGCATGGACATGTCGGATGAGGCTTATCACCTAGTGAAAAACACACCGAAGGTTACGGGCTTTCTGGGACAGCAGAGCCGCCCGTCACCCATTTCGCAGAACGAGGTCGACCAGATTGTGAACCAGGTGCAAGAAGGTGTCGAGCGGCCAAAGCCTTCTGTCGTGTTCGAAATTGGCGAACAGGTGCGCGTTTGCGACGGCCCGTTTGCAACATTCAGCGGCCTTGTTGAAGAGATTGATGAAGAAAAGGCGCGGCTCAAAGTGGCGGTGTCTATTTTTGGCCGGGCAACCCCGGTCGAACTTGAGTACGGGCAGGTCGAAAAGAGCTGACCATTCGCTCGTGGGAGGCAGAGCAAACTGCCAGACCACGGCCCATAATCGTATCGCCGGCACGCCGGTATGAAAGGAACGAGAGATGGCAAAAAAGATTGAAGGCTACCTGAAAATGCAGGTGCCAGCCGGGGGGGCGAGCCCCTCGCCTCCGATCGGGCCGGCGCTGGGTCAGCGCGGTCTGAACATTATGGAATTTTGCAAGGCTTTCAATGCGAAGACGCAGGAAATGGAAGCCAATATGCCCATTCCGACCATTGTGACCATATTCGAAGACAAATCATTCACCTTCGAGATCAAAACCCCGCCAGCGTCTTACTTTTTGAAGAAAGCGGCGAAGCTAGACAAAGGCGGTAGCACGCCTGGCCGCGAGGTTGCCGGTTCGGTGACTATGGCGCAGTGCCGTGACATTGCCGAGCAGAAGCTGAAGGATTTGAACACGACCGATTTGGACGAAGCGCAAAAAATGATAGCCGGTTCAGCGCGCTCCATGGGTCTGGAGGTGCATGACTGATGGCTCATAAGGGTAAACGGATTGCGGCGGCGCTGGAAAGCGTCGATAAAAACAAGCTTTACGGGTTGGAGGAAGCCGTCAAGGTTGTAAAAGCCAATGCAACGGCAAAATTTGATGAAACAATCGAGTTGGCTATCAATCTTGGCGTCGACCCGCGCCATGCGGACCAGATGGTTCGCGGAGTGGTCGAATTGCCGAACGGAACGGGGCGTGCTCAGCGCGTTGCTGTTTTTGCTCGAGATGAAAAGGCGGAAGAAGCCAAAAAAGCCGGAGCCGATATCGTTGGTGCCGAGGATTTGGTCGAAACAGTGCAAGGCGGCACAATTGAGTTTGACCGGTGTATTGCCACGCCGGACATGATGCCCCTGGTTGGGCGTCTGGGCAAGGTGTTGGGCCCGCGCAATTTGATGCCGAACCCAAAGGTCGGCACGGTGACGGCGGATGTTGCCGATGCGGTGCGCGCGGCAAAGGGTGGCTCGGTTGAGTTTCGGGTGGAAAAAGAAGGCATTGTGCAGGCGGGTGTCGGCAAGGCCAGCTTTTCCGAAGAGCAACTCAGCGGCAATATTCGCGCGCTGGTTTCGGCCATTCACAAGGCCAGACCGTCCGGCGCAAAAGGAACATATGTCCAACGCATTGCGATCAGCTCCACCATGGGGCCCGGCTTGAAGTTGGACATTACAGGCCTCGAGGCCTGACAAGAATTTCCGCGCCGTTCCGATGGCGCGGGAGTGACCGGAGCTTAGGCTCCGGACTGTCCGAGATTACAGGTGTGCGGCATGTGCCGGACTTAATGGCCTGTATGAGACGGGAGAACAGTTTTTCGTGCGGTAACGCACGGTATCGGCTGGGCCCGGGACAGGAAGAGCGTCGTCAGGAATCTGCTTTCTGGCGACAATTCCGAACCGGCGGAACTTTGTTCCGCCCCCAAGCGCGCAGGGGTTGCGCGTGTGGAGAGAGAAAGTGGAAAGAGCTAGTAAAGAAGAGCTCGTGACACAGTATAACGGTATTTTCAAAGATGCCGGCATTGTTGTCGTGACCCACTATTCCGGGCTTTCTGTTCCAGAAATCGATGATTTGCGGAACCAGATGGCGGAAGTCGGCGGCACTGTCAAAGTGACCAAAAACCGACTGGTCAAGCTCGCTCTCGCAGGCACATCAGCTGAGCCAATCAGCGACCTTTTTGCCGGTCCGACCGCTATTGCGTATTCGCAAGACCCGGTCGCGGCACCGAAGGTTGCGGCTAAGTTTGCCAAGGAAAACGACAATTTCGTGATTATTGGCGGCATTATGGACCAGACGGTTCTTGATGCGAATGGTGTGAAAAATCTGGCGTCGTTGCCGTCACTTGACGAATTGCGCGGCAAGCTTGTCGGTCTGTTGAGCGCACCAGCCACGAAAGTGGCGGGCGTGTTGCAGGCACCGGCAGGGCAGCTTGCCCGAGTGGTTGGCGCCAAAGCTGCACAGGGTGATGCCGCGTAAAGCGGTGAAATCCCGGATTAACCGATTGGAGAAAGAAAATGGCTGATCTTGAAAAGATTGCTGAAGACCTGTCAGCACTGTCCGTTTTGGAAGCGGCAGAGCTGTCAAAACTTCTGGAAGAAAAATGGGGTGTTTCCGCCGCGGCACCAGTTGCCGTTGCTGCTGCCCCGGCTGCTGGTGGCGATGCCGACGGTGATGCCGCCGAAGCCAAGGACAGCTTTACTGTTGTTCTGGCCTCCGCTGGCGACCAGAAAATTAACGTCATCAAAGAAGTTCGGGCAATCACTGGTCTGGGTCTGAAAGAGGCCAAAGAGATCGTTGAAAGCGCACCGAAGGATCTCAAAGAAGACGTGGCGACGGCCGAAGCCAACGAGCTGAAAGAGAAGCTCGAGGCCGTCGGAGCGACCATTGAACTAAAATAGTTCGAACGACAAAATTGGGGTGGTCGATGAACTGATTAGTCGACCACCCCGTATTGCCTTTAAGCACTTGTGCTGGGGCCCGGCCTGAAACAGGCCAAAACGCAGGTTTCCCCTATACGGGGTTTTGAAATTGAGGAATACACATGTCGCAAGCCTATGCCGGTCGTAAACGTATCAGACGCTCATTCGGACGAATTCCTCAGGTTGTGGAGATGCCCAATCTGATTGAGGTGCAAAAATATTCATATGATCAGTTTTTGCAAGTGGAATGCCCCACTGAAGGCCGCGACGAAGACGGCCTGCAGGCGGTCTTCAAATCCGTATTTCCAATCTCCGATTTCAGCGGCGCATCCATGCTGGAATTCGTATCCTATGATTTCGAGCGCCCGAAATATGATGTCGAGGAATGCCAGCAACGCGGCATGACTTATGCGGCACCGCTGAAAGTAACGCTGAGGTTAGTCGTTTTCGACATTGACGATGAAACTGGCGCCAAATCCGTCAAAGATATTAAAGAGCAGGAAGTCTATATGGGCGACCTGCCATTCATGACCGAAAACGGCACTTTTGTCGTAAACGGCACCGAGCGCGTCATCGTTTCACAGATGCACCGCAGCCCGGGTGTGTTTTTCGACCATGACAAGGGTAAAACCCACGTGTCCGGCAAATTGCTATTTGCCGCACGCGTTATTCCCTATCGCGGTTCGTGGCTTGATTTCGAGTTTGACGCCAAGGACATTTTGCACGTGCGTATTGACCGTCGGCGCAAACTGCCGGCAACAGTTCTGTTGCACGCTCTGGGTTATGCGTCGGATGAAATTCTGGACATGTTTTATGACCGAGTACCTTACACGCGCGGCAAAGATGGCTGGGTTACACCCTTTGATCCTGAACAGCGCCGCGGTTCAAAACCGATTTATGACCTCATTGACGACAAGACTGGCAAGGTCGTGGTCGAGGCGGGGCAGAAAATTTCGCCGCGCAAAGCCAACAAGCTGGCAGAAGACGGCCTGAAAAAACTTCGCGTGAACGACGAAGAGCTTTATGGGCGGTTTCTGGCCGATGAGCTCATCAGCACCGAGACCGGCGAAATTTTTGCCGAAGCTGGCGACGAAATCACCGAGGAGTTGTTGGCCAAGCTGGGCGAGCTGGGATACACCGAAATTAACACACTGGCGATTGACCCGATTAATCGCGGGCCGTTTATCCGCAATACACTGGTCGCCGATAAATCATCCGACAAGCTTTCCGCGCTGGAAGAGATTTATCGCGTGATGCGACCAGGCGAACCGCCGACTCCGGAAACAGCCGAGACACTTTTTGAAGGCCTGTTTTTTGACGGCGAACGCTATGATTTGTCAGCCGTGGGACGTGTGAAAATGAATATTCGTCTGGATCAGGAATGCCCCGATGATATTCGCGTTCTGCGCAAAGAAGATATTGTGGGTGTTGTCAGAACGCTTGTCGATCTGCGCGACGGCAAGGGCGATATTGATGATATTGACAATCTCGGCAACCGGCGTGTGCGCTCGGTGGGCGAATTGATGGAAAACCAATATCGCGTTGGTTTGCTGCGTATGGAGCGCGCGATCAAGGAGCGCATGAGCTCGATTGATATCGACACGGTCATGCCGCAGGACCTGATTAACGCCAAGCCGGTTTCGGCTTCGGTGCGTGAGTTTTTCGGCTCGTCGCAATTATCGCAATTCATGGATCAGACTAATCCGCTTTCCGAAATTACTCATAAGCGCCGTCTTTCGGCATTGGGCCCGGGCGGGCTAACGCGAGAGCGCGCCGGCTTTGAGGTGCGCGACGTGCACCCAACCCATTATGGACGCATCTGCCCGATTGAAACGCCGGAAGGCCCAAATATCGGGCTTATCAATTCGCTGGCAACTTTTGCGCGGGTCAACAAATACGGCTTCATTGAAAGCCCCTACCGGAAGGTTCAAAACGGCAAGGTGACTAATGAGGTGATCTATTTGTCGGCCATGGAGGAAGCACGCTTCCGCGTGGCCCAAGCTACGATTGCCATCGGGTCTAATGGTGCCATTGAGGAAGATCTCATTAACTGCCGTGTCAATGGCGATTTTGAAATGGTGCCACCGGAAATGGTGGATCTGCTGGATGTGTCGCCCAAACAAATTGTCTCTGTCGCTGCCGCTCTTATCCCGTTCCTTGAAAATGATGATGCCAATCGAGCGCTGATGGGCTCAAACATGCAACGCCAGGCCGTGCCGCTCTTGCAGGCTGAGGCACCGCTTGTCGGTACCGGCATGGAAGAAGTTGTGGCGCGCGATTCAGGTGCCGCAATTTCTGCGCGCCGCGCCGGTATTGTTGACCAGGTTGACGCCACACGCATCGTGATACGTGCAACGGAAGAAACCGACGCCTCTAAATCGGGTGTGGACATTTACAATCTTCGTAAATTCCAGCGCTCGAACCAGTCAACCTGCATCAACCAGCGTCCACTAGTGCGTGTAGGCGACCGGGTTGAAGTAGGCGACGTCGTTGCTGACGGCCCGTCGACCGAGCTCGGCGAATTGGCTCTGGGACGCAATGTGTTGGTCGCCTTTATGCCTTGGAATGGCTATAATTTCGAGGACTCAATCCTGATTTCCGAGCGCATTGTGCGCGAGGATGTGTTCACCTCAATTCACATTGAGGAATTCGAGATCATGGCCCGTGATACCAAGCTAGGGCCGGAAGAAATTACCCGCGACATTCCCAATGTCGGCGAGGAAGCGCTCAGCAATCTCGACGAAGCCGGCATTGTCTATATCGGGTCGGAAGTTAATCCGGGCGATATTCTCGTCGGCAAAATCACACCGAAGGGCGAAAGTCCGATGACGCCGGAAGAAAAGCTTCTGCGGGCCATCTTTGGCGAAAAAGCCTCGGATGTGAGAGACACTTCTCTAAAATTGCCGCCCGGTACAACAGGCACGGTTGTTGAAGTACGGGTGTTTAACCGCCATGGCATTGACAAGGATGAGCGCGCGCTGGCCATTGAGCGTGAGGAAATCGAAGCACTGGCAAAAGACCGCGACGATGAATTGTCGATTTTGGAGCGCAACGTTTACAACCGCCTTGAAGGTGTGTTGACTGGCAAGCAGGTGGCCTCTGGCCCGAAAGGCATGGACGCCGATGCCAAGATTACCCAAACCATGTTGCAGGAATTGCCGCGCAGCCAGTGGTGGCAAATCGCCTTGAAGAACGAAAGTGCTATGGCCGAAGTCGAAGCCATGAAAAAGCAGTTCGACGATGCCAAAGCGGCGTTGGAAGAACGCTTCGAGGATAAGGTCGACAAGCTGCAACGCGGTGACGAGTTGCCGCCCGGGGTCATGAAAATGATCAAGGTCTATGTGGCGATCAAGCGCAAATTGCAACCTGGCGACAAAATGGCCGGCCGTCATGGCAACAAGGGTGTCATCAGCCGCATCGTACCCGTTGAAGACATGCCCTATCTCGATGACGGTACCTCCGTCGATATTGTGCTCAACCCGCTCGGCGTGCCGAGCCGCATGAATGTTGGGCAAATTCTGGAGACGCATTTGGGCTGGGCATGTGCCGGGCTTGGACGCCAGATCGGGGATGCACTGAGCGTGTATGAGCGCGAAGGAAACGTCTCGCAAGTGCGTGCCACACTCAAGGATGTCTATTCCGACGACAAGGAAGTTACCAAACTTTCGGACGGTGAGGCCATTGAAATGAGCCAAACCTTGCGCCGTGGTGTGCCTGTGGCCACACCGGTGTTTGACGGCGCGATTGACGACGACATTGTGGACATGCTCGGCAAGGCCGGCATTGACAGTTCGGGGCAAGTGCTGTTGCGCGACGGGCGCACGGGCGAAGAATTCGACCGTAAGGTAACCGTCGGCTACATTTATATGCTCAAACTCCACCACCTTGTCGATGACAAAATCCACGCCCGTTCAATCGGCCCTTATAGTCTGGTGACCCAGCAACCTCTGGGCGGCAAAGCTCAGTTTGGCGGCCAACGCTTCGGTGAAATGGAAGTGTGGGCACTGGAAGCCTATGGGGCGGCTTATACTTTGCAGGAAATGTTGACCGTCAAATCAGACGATGTGGCAGGGCGAACCAAGGTATATGAGGCCATTGTCAAAGGTGACGACACATTTGAAGCCGGTATTCCGGAGAGCTTCAACGTGCTTGTCAAAGAAATCCGTTCGCTTGGGCTGAATGTCGAATTGACCGAAAGCCGTAGAGAAAATCAGGGTTAATGGGGCGCGCACGCACCCGAAAAGGAGACGACCGATGAACCACGAGGTCATGAATATCTTCAATCCGCAGGCCAGTCAGCAGGCCTTCGACCAGATCAAGATTTCCATCGCCAGCCCGGAAAAAATCATGTCTTGGTCCTACGGGGAGATTAAAAAACCCGAAACCATCAATTACCGGACGTTTAAGCCGGAACGCGATGGCCTTTTCTGCGCGCGGATTTTTGGCCCTATCAAGGATTATGAGTGTCTGTGCGGCAAATACAAGCGGATGAAATTTAAAGGCGTCATCTGTGAAAAATGTGGCGTGGAAGTAACCCTCACCAAAGTGCGCCGCGAGCGTATGGGGCATATTGAGCTGGCCGCGCCAGTCGCGCACATCTGGTTTCTGAAATCTCTACCCAGTCGCATTGGCCTGTTGCTGGATATGACACTGAAAGATCTGGAACGGGTTTTGTATTTCGAGCATTTCATCGTTCTTGACCCGCTCCTGTCGCCGCTTAAAAAGGGTCAGCTCTTGTCGGAAGAAGAATATTTCGAGGCTCAAGATGAGTATGGCGAAGACACATTTGTCGCCAGCATCGGTGCCGAGGCCGTGCGCGTCATGTTGGAAGAAATCGATCTTGAAAAATTACGCGATGAGTTGCGCGTCGAGATTGCCGAGGCAACCACTGAGCTGAAGCCAAAAAAACTGGCAAAGCGCCTGAAAGTTGTTGAGGCGTTTTTACGTTCGGGCGGTCGTCCGGAGTGGATGATCATGAATGTCGTGCCCGTCATTCCGCCGGAATTGCGCCCACTTGTACCGCTGGATGGCGGCCGCTTTGCGACCTCGGATCTGAATGATCTCTATCGCCGTGTTATCAACCGAAACAACCGGCTGAAGCGACTTATCGAATTGCGCGCACCTGACATTATCGTTCGCAATGAAAAGCGTATGTTGCAAGAATCTGTCGATGCGCTCTTCGACAATGGACGTCGCGGCCGTGTGATTACCGGCGGCAACAAACGCCCGCTCAAATCATTGTCGGACATGCTGAAAGGCAAGCAGGGCCGTTTCCGGCAGAATCTGCTCGGCAAGCGCGTCGATTATTCGGGCCGCTCCGTCATTGTTGTTGGCCCAGAATTGAAATTACATCAATGCGGTTTGCCGAAGAAAATGGCGCTTGAATTGTTCAAGCCCTTTATCTATTCGCGCCTTGAGGCCAAGGGGCTGTCGGCAACAGTTAAGCAGTCAAAGAAAATGGTCGAGAAAGAACGCCCCGAAGTTTGGGACATTCTCGATGAGGTGATCCGCGAGCATCCGGTTATGTTGAACCGTGCGCCAACGCTTCACCGTCTGGGTATTCAGGCTTTTGAACCTGTGCTTATCGAAGGCAAGGCCATTCAGCTTCACCCGCTGGTTTGCGCTGCGTTTAACGCGGACTTTGATGGCGACCAAATGGCCGTGCATGTGCCGCTTTCGCTTGAAGCGCAATTAGAAGCCCGCGTGCTAATGATGTCGACAAACAATATTTTGCATCCGGCCAACGGCACACCGATTATCGTGCCTTCGCAGGATATCGTGCTGGGGCTTTATTACATGACCCTGCAGCGCGATGGCGCAGAAGGCGAGGGAATGTTGGTCTCCGATATTGCCGAACTGGAACATGCGCTTGACCAAAAAACCGTTACCTTGCATGCGAAAATAAAGGCGCGCGTTGAAGAGGTGGATGCCGAGGGCATTCTCTCCACCCGCATAGTCGACACCACGCCGGGCCGATTTATTCTTGCCCAAGAACTGCCGAAGCATGTCAATCTGCCCTATGAGACAATTAACAAGCTGATGTCCAAGAAGGAAATTTCCAAGGTCATCGACGCCGTTTACCGTCACTGCGGCCAGAAAGAAACCGTGCTCTTTTGCGACCATATTATGAAGGTTGGCTTCCGCGAAGCCTGCCGTGCCGGTATTTCCTTTGGTAAAGACGATATGGTTATTCCCGAAACCAAGGTGGATCTCATTGAGGAAACCACGAATCTGGCCAAGGAATATGAGCAGCAGTATATTGACGGCCTGATTACGCAGGGCGAGAAATACAACAAGGTTGTGGACGCCTGGGCGCGGTGCACCGACCGAGTTGCCGATGAGATGATGGCGAAGATTTCAACCGTCGACGCCGATGATACCGAAGACGAAAACTTCATCAATTCCATCTATATGATGTCGCATTCGGGAGCGCGCGGTTCTCCGGCACAAATGAAACAGCTTGCTGGCATGCGCGGGCTGATGGCGAAACCGTCGGGCGAGATTATCGAAACGCCGATTATCTCCAACTTCAAGGAGGGCCTGTCGGTTCTGGAATACTTCAATTCGACCCACGGTGCACGCAAAGGCCTTGCCGACACGGCGCTGAAAACGGCCAATTCGGGTTATCTAACGCGGCGTCTCGTCGACGTGGCGCAAGATTGTATTGTTAATGAGGCTGATTGCGGCACCACGGCGGGCATTACCGTTGCTGCCGTGATTGATGCCGGCGAGGTAATTACCTCGCTCAGCGACCGTGTGCTGGGTCGTGTGCCGGTTGCCGAGGTAGTCAATCCGGCAAATGAAGAGGTTATCGTCAAGGCTGGTGAACTAATCTCGGAAGAGCATCTCGGAGCGATTGAAGAGGCAAATTTGGTCAGTATCAAAATTCGTTCGGCGTTAACATGTGAAACGAAAAATGGCGTGTGTGCGGCGTGTTACGGACGTGATCTGGCTCGTGGAACGCCGGTGAATATGGGCGAAGCGGTCGGCGTGATCGCGGCCCAGTCGATTGGTGAGCCGGGCACACAGTTGACCATGCGTACTTTCCACATTGGGGGTACGGCGCAGGTTGTTGACCAGTCCTTTATCGAGTCGAATGCCGAAGGGCAGGTGCAGATAGAAAATGCAAATATCGTGACCGACAGTTCGGGCCGCTCGGTCGTCATGGGCCGCAATGTGGCCATTAAGATTGTCGACGCCAACGGTCTGGAGCGCGCGAGCCACAAACTGACTTATGGCGCGCGTTTGCGCATTAGCGAAGGCGATGAAATCAAACGCGGTGCGCGTTTGGCTGAGTGGGAGCCTTACGCCATTCCGATTTTGACTGAACTGGAAGGCACGGTCGAATTTGAAGACCTTGTCGAGGGTGTGTCCATCACGGAAGTTACGGACGAGGCGACCGGTATTTCCCAGCGCGTTGTCGCAGACAGTTCGGGTCAGGCCCGCGGCGCGGACCTGAAACCGGCCATGGTTATTAAAGACGGCAAGGGTGCCGTGAAAAAGCTCTCAAACGGCAATGAAGCCCGCTATATTCTTGCGGTCGGTGCGATTTTGTCTGTTGAGCCGGGTGCTAAGGTGCATGCCGGTGATACGCTGGCGCGTATTCCGACGGAAGGTGCGACGTCGAGCGATATTACTGGTGGTCTTCCAAGGGTTGCCGAGCTGTTCGAAGCCCGTCGGCCCAAAGACCACGCGATTATTGCCGAAATTACCGGACGTGTGGAGTTTGGGCGCGATTATAAAAATAAACGCCGGATCATAATTCATCCGGAAGAGGACGATATGGAACCGGTGGAATATCTGGTTCCCAAAGCCAAGCACCTGTCCGTTCAGGAGGGAGACATCATAGAAAAAGGCGAATATCTCATCGACGGCCACCCCGCGCCCCATGATATTCTTGCGATTTCCGGCGTTGAAGAGCTGGCGGCCTATCTGGTGAATGAAATTCAGGATGTGTATCGCCTGCAGGGTGTGACGATTAATGACAAGCACATTGAAGTGATTGTGCGTCAAATGTTGCAGAAGATTGAAATTCAGACCACCGGCGACAGCGACTTCCTGTCGGGCGAACAAATCGATCGTATGGAATTTGATGAAGCGGTTGAGAAATTACAGGCCGAAGGCAAGGAAGTGCCGACAGGCAATCCGATTTTGCTAGGAATTACAAAGGCCTCGCTGCAAACACGGTCGTTTATTTCTGCAGCGTCCTTCCAGGAAACCACGCGTGTGCTGACCGAAGCGGCGATCAACGGCAAATATGACGAACTGATCGGTTTGAAAGAAAACGTGATTGTCGGGCGGCTTATTCCGGCAGGCACTGGAGGCATCATGCAGCGTCTGAAGGGCGAGGCGAGTGCGCGCGATGCAGAACTGGCAGTTGATGTACCTGTGGGTATTGAGGCGGCCGGTGAAGAAGGCGAAGCGGCGGACGAAGCGGGCGATTAAAGCACCCTGTTTTCGGGTTAAAGACGCCGGAAGCCCTAGCGGTTTCCGGCTTTTTTTCATAACTAATTATGTGGTTACAAAAAATCAATAAAAATCCAATCAACGCTTGACCAAACACGCTGATTTTCGTAAGAAACCTTCACTTTGGTAGCAGGTCTGTAGGTTTAGAGCGATTGCGGGGCCAACCCAATATCCAAATGGCCTAAACGCTGTTAAGTGATCTGAAGTGACTTTTAACGCGCATGATTCCACTGGAATCCTCTGCAACCGTCGTGATGGAACAAGGCTGTTCCCTTTCGACGTATGGGCTTTCGGGATTGTGTCACGGACGTGATCTCCGTTCGGCCCGTTCGTGTTTGATTATGGGGAGTTGGCTGAATGCCTACCATTAACCAGTTAATCCGCAAGCCGCGGACAAAGGTTTTGAAACGCAACAAGGTGCCGGCTATGGAAGCCTGCCCGCAACGTCGTGGCGTGTGTACGCGCGTCTATACAACAACGCCGAAAAAGCCGAACTCGGCCTTGCGTAAAGTTGCCCGTGTGCGTCTGACAAGCGGTTACGAAGTGACAAGCTACATTCCCGGAGAAGGACATAATCTGCAAGAACACTCGGTTGTCATGATACGAGGCGGTCGCGTAAAAGACCTGCCAGGTGTGCGTTATCACATCATTCGCGGCGTGCTCGATACCCAGGGCGTCAAAGACCGTAAACAGCGTCGTTCGAAATACGGCGCCAAGCGTCCAAAATAGGGGGAGCAGTAAATGTCACGTCGCCATCGCGCAGAAAAAAGAGACGTTATCCCCGATGCCAAATATGGCGACGAGGTGCTGACCAAATTTATGAACAGCCTGATGCTGCACGGCAAAAAATCAACGGCGGAAAGCATTCTCTACGGTGCGCTGGATGCCATTGAGGGCAGACTCAGCCGCGAGCCAGTATCGGTGTTTCACGAAGCGCTGGAAAATATCATGCCAGCGGTTGAAGTGCGCTCGAGACGTGTTGGTGGGGCAACCTATCAGGTACCAGTAGAGGTGCGTGCAGATCGCAAACAGGCGCTGGCCATTCGCTGGCTTATTGCAGCGGCGCGCACGCGCAGCGAGAACACTATGGTCGACCGGTTGGCGGGTGAATTGATGGATGCCATAAACAATCGCGGCACGGCGGTAAAAAAGCGCGAAGACACGCACCGCATGGCCGAAGCCAACCGCGCCTTTTCCCATTATCGCTGGTAACTTTCTCCCGAGGACCTTCCTATGGCACGCCAAACTTCACTGAATGATTATCGCAATATCGGCATTATGGCGCATATCGACGCTGGTAAAACGACGACCACGGAGCGGATCCTTTATTATACAGGCGTGAGCTATAAAATCGGTGAGGTGCATGACGGCGCGGCCACCATGGACTGGATGGAGCAGGAGCAAGAGCGCGGCATCACCATTACATCAGCGGCCACCACATGCTTCTGGCACGACAAGCGCATCAACATTATCGACACTCCCGGCCACGTGGACTTCACCATTGAGGTGGAGCGTTCGTTGCGCGTGCTCGACGGTGCGGTTGCTGTTTTTGACAGCGTTGCCGGCGTTGAGCCGCAATCCGAAACAGTATGGCGTCAGGCCGACAAATATTCAGTGCCGCGCATGTGTTTCGTGAACAAAATGGATCGCATGGGCGCAGATTTTTTCCGCTGTGTCGAAATGATCAAGGATCGCCTTGGCGCCACGCCTTTGGTTTTGCAACTGCCAATCGGGGCCGAAGCCGAATATGAAGGCCTGGTCGACCTCGTGCGAATGAAAGAGGTGGTCTGGAAAGACGAAGCGCTGGGCGCTGAATATGAATATGTCGATATTCGCGACGCGCTGAAAGATCAGGCTGAAGAATATCGCGCCGCGCTGGTCGAGGCCGCGGTTGAGGTCGATGATGATGTGATGGAGGCCTATCTCGAAGGCACCGAGCCCGACGAAGAAACGCTGATACGCTGCATTCGCAAAGGCACGATAGACCAGAATTTCGTGCCCGTTCTAAACGGCACGGCCTTCAAAAACAAAGGTGTTCAGCCGCTCCTGGATGCAGTTGTCGACTTTATGCCTTCACCGCTTGATGTGGCAGCCATTCAGGGCATTGACGCAAAAACTGAAGAAGAAATTGTACGCAAATCGTCAGATGACGAACCACTTTCCATGCTGGCGTTCAAAATCGCCAATGACCCGTTCGTCGGGTCACTTACATTTGCGCGGATTTATTCGGGCAAACTTGAAAGCGGGTCGTCGGTCGTCAATACTGTCAAAGACAAGCGCGAGCGCATCGGGCGGATGTTACAAATGCACGCCAATTCCCGTGAGGAAATTAAAGAAGCCTATGCTGGTGATATTGTGGCGCTGGTGGGCATGAAAGACACAACGACAGGCGACACGCTATGCGCCACTGACAACCCGGTTATTCTTGAGCGCATGGAGTTTCCCGATCCGGTTATTGAGGTTGCGGTTGAACCGAAAACCAAGGGTGATCAGGAAAAAATGGGCCTGGCGCTCAGCCGCTTGGCCCAGGAAGACCCTTCATTCCGTGTGAAATCCGACGAAGAAAGCGGGCAGACTGTAATTGCCGGCATGGGTGAATTGCATCTAGATATTATCGTCGACCGCATGAAGCGCGAGTTCAAGGTGGAGGCTAATGTTGGCGCGCCGCAAGTAGCGTATCGCGAGACATTTACTAAAAACACTGAGGTGGATTATACCCACAAGAAACAGACTGGCGGTTCGGGCCAGTTTGCGCGCGTGAAAATGGTCATCACTCCAATGGAGCCCGGTGGGGGATACGAGTTCGACAACAAAATCGTCGGTGGTGCCATCCCGCGTGAATATATCCCGGGTGTCGAAAAAGGCATTGAAAGCGTGCGCGAAAACGGCGTGCTTGCCGGTTTCCCGATGATCGACTTCAAGGTCGAGCTTATCGACGGCGCATTCCACGATGTGGATTCAAGCGTCATGGCTTTTGAGATTGCGGCTCGCGCCGCTTTTCGCGAAGCCTCACGCGATGCCGGTGCAAAATTGCTGGAGCCGATTATGCTGGTCGAGGTGGTGACACCGGACGAGCATATGGGCGATGTGA
This sequence comes from uncultured PS1 clade bacterium, assembly GCA_902624095.1. GTDB lineage: Bacteria > Pseudomonadota > Alphaproteobacteria > RS24 > RS24 > UBA7378. The sequence continues at coordinate 11,613 of CACNWB010000018.1, read as the reverse complement.
TCGGCGATTTGAACAGCCGGCGCGGACAGGTGCGCGGCACCGAAGCGCGTGGCAATGCGTCTGTCATCACCTCAATGGTGCCGCTGGCGAATATGTTCGGCTATGTGAATACGCTGCGTTCAATGACGCAAGGTCGCGCACAATATTCCATGCTGTTTGACCACTATGAGCAGGTGCCGCAGGCGGTATCTGACGAAGTTATTTCGAAATTGGCCTAACCGAATTAGACGATCCGACGGAGAGAAAAAATGTCGAAAGAGAAATTTGAGCGTAACAAGCCGCATTGCAACATTGGCACGATTGGTCATGTTGACCATGGCAAGACGACGTTGACGGCGGCGATTACTAAGGTTTTGGCGGAATCTGGTGGCGCGGAGTTTTCGGATTATTCTGACATTGACAAGGCGCCAGAAGAGAAGGCGCGTGGGATTACGATTTCGACGGCGCATGTTGAGTATGAGACGGAAGGTCGTCACTACGCGCATGTGGACTGCCCCGGTCATGCTGACTATGTGAAGAACATGATTACGGGCGCAGCGCAGATGGACGGAGCGATATTGGTTGTGAACGCGGCCGACGGTCCGATGCCGCAGACGCGCGAGCATATTCTTCTTGCGCGCCAGGTTGGTGTTCCGGCTTTAGTTGTGTTTTTGAACAAGGTTGACCAGGTTGATGATGACGAGCTTTTGGAGCTTGTCGAGATGGAGGTGCGCGAGTTGTTATCGTCTTATGAGTTTCCGGGCGATGATATTCCGATTGTGAAGGGCTCTGCGCTGGCCGCACTTGAGGGTCGCGACGAGGCGATTGGTGCCAATGCGATCATGGAACTGATGGGCGAGGTGGACAAATATATTCCGCAGCCCGAGCGTCCGAAAGACCAGCCGTTTTTGCTGCCGATCGAGGATGTGTTCTCGATCTCGGGTCGCGGTACGGTTGTGACGGGGCGTGTAGAGCGCGGTGTCATCAATGTTGGCGACGAGATTGAGATTGTCGGCATCAAGGACACGCAAGCTACGACGTGTACGGGCGTTGAGATGTTCCGCAAGCTGCTTGACAGCGGTGAGGCGGGCGACAATGTGGGCGTTTTGTTGCGCGGTACGAAGCGCGAGGAAGTTGAGCGCGGTCAGGTATTGTGTGCGCCGGGCTCGATCACGCCGCATACGAAGTTCAAAGCGGAAGCTTATATTCTGACGAAGGAAGAGGGCGGTCGTCATACACCGTTCTTCACCAATTACCGTCCGCAGTTTTACTTCCGCACGACGGATGTGACAGGTGTTGTGCATCTGCCGTCGGGCACAGAAATGGTGATGCCAGGGGATAATATCGAAATGGAGGTCGAGCTGATTGTGCCGATCGCCATGGAAGAGAAACTCCGCTTCGCTATCCGCGAGGGCGGCCGAACCGTCGGCGCCGGAGTCGTCGCAGCTATTATTGAGTAGGAATTGATATCAGAGCGCATCAAGGTGATGCGCTCTTTTTCGTGGGAACAGGAAACAAGATGGTACAGAGCCAAAATATCCGCATTCGCCTGAAGGCGTTCGACCACCGTGTGTTGGACAATTCGGCGCGTGAAATTCTCAATACGGCCAAACGGACGGGCGCCGATGTGCGTGGTCCTATCCCACTGCCCACGCATATTGAAAAATTCACCGTGTTGCGGGGACCGCATATCGACAAAAAGAGCCGCGAGCAGTTCGAAATTCGAACGCATAAACGCATGCTCGATATTGTCGATCCAACTCCGCAGACGGTTGATGCATTGATGAAACTTGATCTGCCCGCCGGTGTCGACGTGCAGATCAAGCTGTAAGAATTTGGGAGAGGTGAACATGCGTTCCGGACTGATTGTACAGAAAGTGGGCATGACGCGCCTGTTCACTGATGCCGGCCAGCACGTGCCGGTAACGGTGCTGAAGCTTGACGGCTGTCAGGTTGTGGCCCAGCGCACCGAAGACAAGGATGGCTACACTGCCGTTCAGCTGGGTGCCGGTTTTGCAAAGGTAAAGCGCACCACCAAGGCCGCGCGCGGACATTTTGCACGCGCGCAGGTTGAGCCTAAGCGCCGTCTGGCTGAGTTTCGCGTTTCGCCTGAAAATATGATTGATGTCGGCGCAAAGCTGGCCGCCAATCATTTCGTGGAGGGTCAGCATGTTGACGCCACCGGCGTTTCCATCGGTAAGGGCTTTGCCGGTGCCATGAAGCGGCATAATTTTGGCGGTCTCCGCGCCTCGCATGGTGTGTCTATCTCTCACCGTAGCCATGGTTCAACAGGGCAGTGCCAAGACCCGGGCAAGGTTTTTAAAGGCAAGAAAATGGCCGGGCATATGGGTGATGTCCGGGTGACTGCGCAAAACCTCACCGTGGTCAAAACTGACATTGAGCGCGGTCTTGTGATGGTCAAGGGCGCTGTACCTGGCGCAAAGGGCGGCTGGGTGTTGTTGTGCGATGCAGTTAAGCGGCCGCTGCCAGCTGATGTGCCTTTGCCTGCGGCTTTGTTTAAAGAGCCGCAAGCCGAAGGACCCGAAATCGCCAAGGAGGCAGAAGCTGATGCGCTCGCAGAAGCCGAATCTTCAGTCGAAGCTGAGAACGATACCGAAGCACCTGCAAAAGAAACTGACAAGCCAGACGGCGAAAAGGATGGTGAGTGATGAGGGCGGACGTAACAACGCTTGATGCCAAACCAAAGGGCTCAGTAGATTTGAATGAAGCAGTGTTTGGCATTGCCCCTCGCGGAGATATTCTGCAGCGCATGGTGACCTATCAGCTTGCAGCGCGTCAGGCCGGTACGCATAAGACCAAGCCGCGCGGTGAGATCACCGGCACGACCAAGAAGTTTGGCCGCCAGAAGGGTGGCGGCGGGGCGCGTCACGGCAACCGCAAGTCGAATATTTTCGTCGGCGGAGGCAGGGCGCATGGGCCCGTGCCGCGCAGTCATGCTATTGGCATGCCCAAGAAAGTGCGAGCATTGGCGCTGAAAATGGCACTGTCCAGCAAAATCGCATCGGAGCAACTTGTTGTGTTGGAAGATGCCAAATCTATAGACGGCAAAACCGCGGGCGTGCGTCAGCAGCTTGCCAAGTTGGGCATTGACAATGCGCTGATTATCGATGGGCCGGAGCTTGATGAAAACTTTGCCCGCGCCGCGCGCAACATTGCTTGTGTCGACGTTCTGCCAGCGCAAGGCATCAATGTTTATGACATTTTGCGGCGCGACAAGCTGGTGCTGACAAAGGCTGCGCTGTTGAGCCTTGAGGAGCGCTTCAAATGAGCATTGAGCAATATTACGACGTCATTCGCGCACCGGTAATTACCGAGAAAGCGACAATTGCATCGGAAAACAACCAAATCGTTTTCCGCGTTGCCATTGATGCCGATAAAAAAGTGATCAAGGAAGCGGTTGAGGCATTGTTCGATGTTAAGGTTAAGGCCGTGAATACTTTACGTCGCAAGGGCAAGGTAAAGCGCTTTCGGGGCAATCCAGGGCGGCAGAACGAGATGAAAAAAGCGATTGTCACACTGGAAGACGGTCATTCGATCGACGTGACAACGGGTCTTTAGGACGGGGATAAGAAGCTATGGCATTGAAAAAATATAAGCCGACGACCCCCGGACAGCGAGGTCTTATTCAGGTTGACCGTTCGGGTCTGCACACCGGCAAGCCAGTGAAGCATCTGACCGAAGGGTTGACGAAATCCGGCGGGCGCAACAATACCGGTCGCATCACAGCGCGACGGCGCGGCGGCGGGCATAAGCGCAGCTACCGGATTATCGATTTCAAGCGTACGAAGTTTGACATGCGGGCCACAGTCGAGCGTCTGGAATATGACCCGAACCGCTCGGCATTCATTGCGCTGATTAAATATGAGGATGGCGAGCTGGCCTATATTCTGGCACCGCAACGTTTGGCACCGGGCGACAGTGTTGTTTCCGGTGACAGCGTTGACGTTAAGCCGGGCAATGCCATGCCGCTCAAATCTATGCCCATCGGCACGATTATTCACAACATCGAAATGAAACCCGGCAAAGGCGGCCAAATTGCCCGTTCAGCAGGGGCCTTCGCGCAGCTTGTTGGGCGCGACCAGGGCTATGCAATTGTGCGACTTACATCCGGTGAACAGCGCCTGATTTTGGGCACATGCATGGCCACAGTCGGTGCCGTATCCAATCCGGATCAGTCAAACATCAAGCTTGCCAAAGCAGGGCGCAGTCGCTGGTTAGGAAAGCGTCCGTCAGTGCGCGGTGTTGCAATGAACCCGGTCGACCACCCGCATGGTGGCGGTGAGGGCAAAACATCAGGTGGTCGCCATCCGGTGACGCCGTGGGGCAAACCCACTAAGGGACGTCGCACACGGTCGAACATCACGTCAGACAAATATATTCTCCGCAGCCGACACCTGCGGAAGAAACGTTAAGGAGCGCGAGGCATGACACGTTCAGTTTGGAAAGGCCCGTTTGTTGACGGTTATCTGCTCAAAAAGGCGGAGGCCGTGCGCGACAGTGGCCGCACCAATGAAGTCATCAAGATCTGGAGCCGTCGTTCGACAATTTTGCCGCAATTTGTCGGCCTGACATTCGGCGTGCATAACGGCCAGAAGCATATTCCGGTCTCTGTGACGGAGGATATGGTCGGCCATAAATTTGGCGAATTTGCGCCCACGCGCACTTATTATGGGCATGCCGCGGACAAGAAGGCGAGAAGGAAGTAATCATGGGAAAACCATCGGTACAACGACAATTGCTCGACAATGAAGCCAAGGCGGTCGGTCGCATGATCCGTACCAGCCCGCAAAAGCTCAATCTGGTGGCGCAACTCATTCGCGGCAAAAAAGCCGAACGTGCGCTGTCAGACCTAACTTTTTCGCGCCGCCGCATTGCAAATGATGTGAAAAAAGTTCTCGAAAGCGCCATCGCAAATGCAGAGAACAATCACAATCTCGATGTCGACAGTCTTGTCGTTGCCGAGGCCTATGTTGGCAAAAACCTTGTCATGAAGCGTTTCCGCGCGCGTGCCAAGGGGCGTGCTGCGCGCATTATTAAACCCTTTAGCCAGCTCACCATTGTTGTGCGCGAAGTTGAGGAGAATGCATAATGGGTCAGAAGGTTAATCCGATTGGCATGCGTCTGGGCGTCAACCGCACATGGGAGTCGCGCTGGTACGCCGGTAAGGGCGAATATGCAGGGCTTCTGCATGAAGACCTCAAAATTCGCGATACGCTAATGCGCGATTTGCGTCAGGCCGGCGTTGCGCGTGTAGTGATTGAACGCCCGCACAAAAAATGCCGTGTCACTATTCATTCGGCACGCCCTGGTGTAATCATCGGTAAAAAGGGCGCCGATATTGAAAAGTTGAAAACTAAAATCGCCAAAATGACGAGCAGCGAAGTTGTCGTGAACATCGTCGAAGTGCGCAAGCCCGAAGTGGACGCCCAGCTAGTTGCCGAGAGCATTGCCCAGCAATTGGAACGTCGCGTGGGCTTTCGTCGCGCCATGAAGCGGGCCGTTCAGTCGGCCATGCGGCTTGGTGCACTCGGTATTCGTATCAATTGTGGCGGCCGTCTGGGTGGCGCAGAGATTGCGCGCACCGAATGGTATCGTGAGGGGCGTGTGCCGCTACATACACTGCGCGCCAATATCGATTATGGCGTGGCCGAAGCCATGACGGCTTATGGCATTTGTGGCGTAAAAATCTGGATTTTTAAAGGCGAAATCATGGAGCATGACCCAATGGCCCGTGACCGTCGTGAAGAGCAGGGCTCGGATGCGGGTCGTCCGCATCGCCCGGCAGCAGGAAACTAGAACCATGTTGCAACCAAAACGAACAAAATTCCGCAAGGCGCATAAGGGTCGTATCCGCGGCAATGCCAAGGGCGGCACGGCGTTGACTTTCGGCTCATATGGGCTGAAGGCGACGTCACCAGAGCGTGTAACCGCGCGGCAGATTGAGGCTGCACGTCGGGTTATCACCCGTCATATGAAACGTGCGGGTCGTGTCTGGATCCGCATTTTTCCCGACGTGCCCGTTTCGAAAAAGCCGACCGAGGTGCGCATGGGCAAAGGTAAGGGTACGCCTGAATATTGGGCATGCCGCGTGAAGCCGGGACGTATCATGTTCGAGGTTGATGGCGTGCCGCAGGATGTTGCGCATGAGGCGTTGAAGCTGGCAGCTGCCAAGCTGCCCGTTGCCACGCGCATCGTGTCGCGTCCGGGTGAGCAAAAAGGGGCTGAGTGATCATGAAGATGACCGAAATTAACGATCTGACAGCAGACCAGCTCTCTGACGAACTGGTGAAGTTGAAAAAAGAACAGCTCAATCTGCGCTTTCAGCAGGCGTCAGGTCAGCTCGAAAACTCTGCGCGCATCAAGCAAGTGCGCCAGACCATTGCACGGCTGAAAACAGCACAACGCGCCGTGGCGAAAAATGCCGATCAGGTGGGTTAAAGGGTAGGAAGCAAAATGCCGAAACGAATTCTACAAGGCACAGTGGTCAGCGATAAGGGCGACAAAACTGTTGTTGTCAGTGTCGAGCGACGGTTCACCGATCCGGTGATGAAAAAGACCGTGCGTAAGTCAAAGCGCTATCACGCGCATGATGAAACAAACGAAGTCAAAATCGGCGATGCGGTCACTATCCGTGAATGTCGGCCCGTGTCGAAATTGAAAAGCTGGGAAGTTGTTTCCGGCCAGAGTGAGTAAGTTGGGCCCTGGCCCGGTTTTGAAGGATTGAAGCTATGATACAGATGCAAACTAATCTGGATGTTGCCGATAATTCGGGCGCGCGCCGGGTGCAGTGCATCAAGGTTCTTGGCGGCTCAAAACGCAAGACGGCTTCTGTTGGCGACACAATTGTTGTCAGCGTGAAGGAGGCGATTCCGCGTGGGCGTGTCAAGAAAGGCGATGTCATGAGGGCTGTTATCGTGCGTACCGCGAAGGAAATTCGTCGTGCCGATGGCAGCGCCATTCGGTTTGACCGCAACGCTGCAGTGCTGGTCAATAATGCCGGCGAGCCGGTCGGCACGCGCATTTTCGGCCCAGTAACACGCGAGTTGCGCAGTGGCAATCATATGAAAATCGTTTCGTTGGCACCGGAGGTTCTGTAATGGTTGCGAAAATCAAAAAGGGCGATCGGGTGCTGGTCATGGCCGGACGCGACAAAGGCAAGGCTGGTGAAGTGCTGGCGGTTTTCCCGTCCGAAGACCGCGCGCTGGTGCAGGGCGTCAATATGGTGCGCCGCCACCAAAAGCAGTCAGCCCAGTCGGAAGGCGGCATCATTAGCCGCGAAAGCAAAATTCATTTGTCCAATCTTGCGATTACCGACCCCAAGGACGGCAAGGCAACGCGGATCGGCATTCGGCGGGATGATGACGGGTCGAAAGTGCGGTTTGCAAAGCGTTCAGGAGAAGTGATCGATGGCTGAAGCACAAGCATACCAGCCGCGTCTGAAAACGCACTACAACAGCGTGGTGCGTGATGCGCTGAGAGAGAAATTCAACCTCGCCAACACCATGCAGGTTCCGAAGCTTGAAAAAGTTGTGCTTAATATGGGCATTGGCGAAACAACGCAGGATACCAAGAAAATCAATTCGGCATTTGAAGATTTGCAGGCCATAGCGGGTCAGCGTCCGGTTATCACTCGCGCTCGCAACTCAATCGCCGGCTTCAAGGTGCGCGAAAACATGCCGCTGGGCGTTAAAGTGACCTTGCGCGGTGCGCGAATGTTCGAATTTGTCGACCGTTTAGTGACAATCGCTCTGCCGCGCGTGCGAGATTTCCGCGGGTTAAGCCCGAACAGTTTTGACGGCAATGGCAATTTTGCCATGGGGCTGAAGGAGCACATCGTGTTTCCGGAAATCAATTATGACAAGGTCGATACAATCTGGGGCATGGACATCATTGTGTGCACCTCAACCAATGATGACGATCAGGCGCGCGAATTGCTGCGCGGCTTTAATTTTCCGTTCACAGATTAGGAACGGTGGAGATATAGATGGCTAAAAAGAGTTCAGTAGAGCGTAACAACAAACGCAAGAGATTGGCCGCTAAATATGCGTCCAAAAGGGCAACGCTTTTGCAGGTAGCAAACGATGCCTCTTTGTCCAATGAGGATCGCTTTAAGGCGCGTTTGAAATTGGCCGAATTGCCGCGCAATTCGGCCCCGACGCGCGTGCGCAACCGGTGCGGGGTTACAGGGCGACCGCGGGGTTACTACCGCAAGCTGAATATGTCGCGCATTTCGCTGCGTGATCTGGCCTCGAAAGGCCTTATCCCGGGCATGGTTAAATCGAGCTGGTAGGAGTGAGCAGATGAATGATCCTCTTGGAGATATGCTGACCCGAATTCGCAACGCGCAGATGCGCGGCAAGTCGTCGGTAAACACCCCGGCTTCTAAACTGCGGCGCTGGGTTCTCGATGTTTTGAAGGACGAGGGCTATATTCGCGGCTATTCGGAAACCGAAATTGTCAACGGCGTTTCAGAGCTTGAGATCGAGCTAAAATATTATGAGGGCCAGCCGGTCATTCAGGAAATTCAGCGCGTGTCGAAACCTGGGCGTCGGGTTTACTCGTCCGTTAAGACAATGCCTGTTGTCCGCAATGGTCTTGGCATCTCCATCGTATCAACACCCAAGGGTGTGATGTCGGACAATGCCGCACGTGAAAAAAATGTCGGTGGGGAAATTCTGTGCCGCGTCTTTTAGGCGGGTATTGAGAAGGATTAAATTATGTCTCGTATTGGCAAAAAACCGGTAACAGTTCCAGACGGCGTTGAAATTACGCTGAATGGCCAAAATGTCGCCGCCAAGGGTCCCAAAGGTGAGCTTTCGGTGACCCTGTCTGACAAGGTGAGCGTCGAGAAAGACGATACTGGCATTATAGTGTCGCCGGTCGACAAGTCGATGAAATCGCGCAGTTTTTGGGGGCTCAGCCGCTCGCTGGTCGAAAATATTGTTGTTGGCGTGTCGTCGGGTTTTGACCGCAAGCTGGAGCTTCAGGGTGTTGGGTATCGCGCGCAGGTGCAGGGCCAAACGCTCAAGCTGGCGCTGGGCTTCAGCCATGATATTGATTTTCCGGTGCCCGAAGATATCAAGGTGGAGTGCCCGTCGCAGACCGAGATTGTGATATCCGGCACTGACAAGCAAAAAGTGGGGCAGGTCGCCTCCGAGATTCGCGCCTATCGTCCGCCGGAGCCTTATAAAGGTAAAGGCGTTCATTATGAAGGGGAATACGTCTTCCGCAAAGAAGGCAAGAAGAAGTAGGAATTGGTCATGGGTACGAAACTTTCGACAGATGAGCGCCGCAAATTACGTGTTCGCCGCCAGCTAAAAAAAGTAGCGAACGGACGCCCTCGGCTTTCAGTTTACCGGTCGTCAAAGCATATTTACGCGCAAGTTATCGACGATACGGCAGGACGAACTTTGGCGGCGGCCTCAACTAAAGACAAGGACTATAACGGCGAAAAGGGCGGCAATGTTGAAGCAGCAGGTTTGGTCGGCAAGCAAATTGCCGAGCGTGCAATAAAAGCCGGTGTCGAAAACGTGATCTTTGATCGCGGGGGTTACATTTATCACGGTCGGGTGAAGGCGCTGGCCGAGGCGGCGCGCGAAGCCGGCTTGAAATTCTGAGGAGATTAAATTGGCAAAGAACGAAAACCGCGAGGAACGCGAAAGCGAATTTATCGACCGTCTGGTGCACATTAACCGCGTGGCGAAAGTGGTTAAGGGTGGCCGCCGCTTCGGTTTTGCCGCGCTTGTCGTTATTGGCGACCAGCGTGGGCGCGTCGGCTTTGGCCATGGTAAAGCCCGTGAAGTACCCGAAGCTATTCGCAAAGCAACCGAAAGCGCAAAGCGCCACTTGATTCGTGTCCCCTTGCGTGAGGGGCGCACACTGCACCACGATATTGCCGGACGCCACGGTGCCGGAAAAGTGCAATTGCGCGCAGCGCCTCCTGGTACTGGAATCATTGCCGGTGGCCCAATGCGTGCGGTTTTTGAAGTTTTGGGCATGCAGGATGTTGTCGCCAAGTCAATTGGCTCCTCCAATCCCTATAACATGATCCACGCCACGTTCGATGCTTTGCTGAAGCAAGGCAGCCCGCGTCTGGTCGCTGCGCGTCGCGGCAAAAAAGTGAGCGAGCTGGTGTCTCGCCGCCGTGACGAAGCGCGTGACGATGCGGAAAGCGCAGAAGCGGCGAATTAGGAGGGAGTTATGGCGAAGGCAAAAACCATTACCGTCGAACAAACAGGCAGCCCTATCGGTCGCCCGAAAGACCAGCGTGCAACGCTAGTTGGCTTGGGGTTGAACCGACGGGGTCGCGTACGCAAGCTGGAAGACACACCAGCCGTGCGCGGCATGATTAATAAAGTGGCCCATCTCGTGCGGGTGACTGAAAGCTAAAAAGCCGCCTCGGCCGGGCTGCAGGAGACATAACACTATGAGACTTAACGAGTTGGTAGATAATGAAGGTGCTCGCAAAAAGCGAATACGTGTTGGGCGTGGTTCATCTTCAGGCAAGGGCAAGACCGCCGGTCGGGGCATAAAAGGCCAGACCTCGCGTTCGGGCGTTGCCATCAAGGGCTTTGAAGGCGGGCAAATGCCGATCCATATGCGTTTGCCAAAGCGTGGCTTTAACAAACCCAACCGCAAAAAGCTTAACACCGTCAATCTTGGTCGTTTGCAACTGGCTATTGAGGCCGGCAAACTGGCAAAGGGTGGTACGGTGAGTGCCGCAACGCTGGTAGCAGCAGGTATTATCCGTCGTGAACTTGACGGCGTGCGGGTGCTCGCCAAGGGTGAATTGAAAGAAAAGCTCGATTTTGACGTTGCCGGCATGTCGAAAGCCGCGCGTCAAGCCGTCGAAAAACTGGGTAGCAAAGTCACCATCACGACACCTGTAAAACCCGAAGTCGCGTCGGACGAACCGACCGGCGACGACAGTTAGTCGATAAATAAGAGTATTCACCATGGCATCAGCCGCAGAACAGCTCGCCGCAAATATGAGCCTGTCCGCTTTCCGGACAGCAGATGAATTAAAAAAACGCATCTGGTTCACGCTGGGTGCATTACTTGTGTACCGCCTTGGTACCTATATTCCCCTGCCCGGCATTGACCCGCAAGCGTTGCAGGCCGTGTTCAGCCAGCAACAATCGGGCATTGTCGGCATGTTCAATATGTTTGCTGGTGGAGCCGTGGGGCGCATGGCGATTTTTGCTCTAAATATAATGCCTTATATTACGGCGTCCATCGTTATCCAGTTGCTCAGCTCAACCGTGCCGCATCTCCAACAGCTTAAAAAAGAAGGCGAAACGGGACGCAAGCAGATCAACCAATACACACGCTACGGAACTGTCCTGCTGGCAACCGTGCAGGGTTACGGTATTGCTGTCGGGCTGGAAGGTGCAGAAGGCGTGGTGGTGGATCCGGGCGCCTTTTTCCGCGCCAGTGCCGTGATTACGCTTGTTGGTGGCACGGTGTTTTTGATGTGGCTTGGCGAGCAGGTTACCGCGCGCGGTGTCGGCAATGGCATATCGCTGATTATTTTTGCCGGTATTGTCGCCGAGTTGCCTGGCGCATTGGCCGGAACGCTGGAATTGGGACGCCAAGGGGCGCTGTCGACATTCA
>CACNWB010000017.1 GCA_902624095.1 uncultured PS1 clade bacterium | reverse complement strand
TGGGCGACAGTCTTGGCGGGCTGTTGGGCGGCAGCAGGCTTTCCGCCGAACAATTGGGTACGCTGGAAGACCTGCTGATTATGGCCGATCTTGGGGTCGAGGCGGCCGGCAATATTGTGGCGGCCTTGCGACAACGCAAAGATCTGAAAGATTTGGACGAAGCCGAATTGCGCACCGCGCTTGCGGCAGAAATCGCCGCATTGCTGGTACCGGCCCAGCACGTGCTTGACCTCCCCGACGGCGACACGCCGCGCGTGATTGTGATGGCTGGCGTCAATGGAGCAGGCAAAACCACAACCATTGGCAAACTCGCCAAGCGCTTTCAGGCCGAAGGCAAATCGGTGATGCTTGCGGCGTGCGACACATTCCGCGCCGCGGCGGGCGAGCAATTGCAAATATGGGGCGAACGCGCCGGCGTGCCGGTGGTCAGCGCCGCGCCGGGCAGTGATGCCGCCGGGCTTGCCTTTAACGCGCTTGAGCAGGCCATTGCGCAGAACATCGATATTCTGATTGTCGATACGGCCGGGCGGTTGCAATCAAATGCCGCGCTGATGGACGAGCTGGGCAAAATCATCCGCGTGCTGGGCAAGCTCGATGCACACGCCCCGCACGCCACGCTTCTGGTGCTGGATGCCACGACCGGACAAAACGCGCTCACTCAGGCGCAGGCTTTTCTGGATACCGCAAACATTACCGGCCTCATTATGACCAAGCTGGACGGCACCGCGCGCGGCGGGTGTCTGGTTCCGGTGGCGACAAAATTGCATCTGCCGGTGCATTTTATCGGGGTCGGCGAACAGGCCGAGGATTTGCAGGAATTTTCAGCCGATGAATTTTCACGCGCTTTGACAGGCGCCGAATTGTAAAAACATGCGAAGGGACACGACAGGTAAATATCATGCGCAAAACGATTGAAGAATTTGGCCCGCTGCTTGTGTTTTTTGTTTTGAATGCGCGCGGTGCGGAATGGCTGTCACTGCCCGAAACGCAAAGCCTGTTTGTCGCCACGGGGGGGTTCATGATCGCGCTTGGTGTGGTGTTAGCGTCAACCTATTTGCGCGGCGAGCGACCCAATAACATGATGCTGGCCTCGGCAGGCTTTGTTTTCGTTTTCGGGTCAATCACGCTGTTTTTGCAGGATGAAACGTTCATCAAAATCAAACCGACTTTGGTGTATTTCCTGTTTGCCGTCATTTTGACTTTCGGCCTCTTACGCGGACGCTCTTATCTGCAAGTGCTGATGGGCGACATGCTGCCGCTTAGCACCGAAGGCTGGATGGTTTTGACCCGGCGCTGGACCGGATTTTTCGTTTTTCTGGCCGTTTTGAACGAAGCCGTATGGCGCACCCAAACAACCGATCTTTGGGTCAGCTTCAAAGTGTTTGCGATTTTGCCGTTAACCCTAGGCTTTGTGCTTTTGCAAATGCCCTTGTTGCGCAAACACCTGCCGGCCGATTTCGGGCAAGAGGGCAATCAAGAAACTAGTCAGAATACGAAAAGCGACCTTTAGCTCGCCGCGAAAGCATCGCCCAATTCAAGCTCTGCACCATGCGGGTCGCACGGGCCGATAAAAACTTGCTCGCCCTCCGGTCCGTTTTCGCCGGTCCACAATTGATAGGATAAATGCGAAAACGGCCTCATGTGATCATGGTCCATTTTTAGCCAAGCCAAAGGCGTATCGGGCGTCACGATCTCACTGGCCTGGGCAAAGCTTGATTCGATTGCCATGCGCTGTGACACATCAAGGTATGGCCAGACAAGCGAATGGTAAAGCACTGTGACCTGCCCGCGGGGGCGGTTCATAATTTGCGCTGCAACCCACCCGGCGGCATCGGCGCGCACAAGTTGCAGTGGGGTCTGGTCGGCAATCGTTAGCGCCGCCAGGAGCCGCGCGCGGCGTTCGGACATATCTCCCCAGACCCAAGCCTCCAGCGTGCGACGCGCTTCAGCGTCGCCAATATCGACAGGAAATAAATCGCAACCGGCACGGCCGGTAATTTTAATGTCGCTTTGCAAAGGCGGAGGCGATGGCCCGTGCCATTGAGCCGAAATCGTCAGCGCGCTATCGGCTGGGCCCCATGTCAGCGGTCCATGATCAGTTTCAATCTGATAGTGGAATTTGTCGAATAATAAATTCAGACCCGCACTCGCGCCCATTTCGGCCAAATTGAGCGGCAGACCGGTACGCCGCGCAATCTCGGAAAACCCAAGTAGCAAAACACCGGCGCGACCGGTTTCATTGGTTTGCGGCGTGCGGCGAAAAAATTTGCGGGCATCCCCTTCGTGACGGGTGAAACAATCGAGCACTGCGCGCGTCAGCTCACCCTTTTCATATGGCCTGAATGTTCCCCCGCAACTTGCAAAATGAGGGTGCAAACCTGCGTCACCACCCAGCGCCGAAAAATGAATAAAGCCGGCCATACGCAAAGGCACATTTTCGTCCAGCGGGTTACCGGCCCAGCCCCGCGTCAGTGTAGCGACAATACCATCGGCCAAAAAATCATCGAGGCAGATTTCCAGCACGGCCTTGGTCAACGGCGACCCCAATACTTCACAAAGGTGGATTTGAGTCGCAAAAGCGGCGGCGATTTTGTTATTTTTCAATCTATTGTTCAGTCGTTTTTGTAGCGCGAGGCAAGGGCTTCAAAGCCGGGCGTGGCCGCCCAGTCCGCAGGCTCTCCGAAAGGAACGAAACTGTCCTGTTCTTTGGTTTCGCGATAATGCTGCAACGCCCAGTAAACGCTTGGAAAGGCGAGATTGTCCCAGGGAATATCATCCCATCCAAAAAGCGCAACCTCTTCGCTTTCGGGGCCGACGGCAATATCATCCGATACCAATTTCGCGCGATAGAAAATCTGCACCTGAGAAATGCGCGCCACATTGTAAATCCCGATCAGCGCATTAGTTTCAACCTCGGCGCATGCTTCTTCGCGGGCTTCGCGGGCAGCGCCTTCTGCGATGGTTTCATTGTTTTCCATAAAGCCTGCGGGCAGAGTCCAGAACCCAAGTCGCGGCTCAATCGCGCGGCGACAAAATAAAATCTGGTCCTGCCAGACCGCGACAACGCCCGCCACGATTTTCGGGTTCTCATAATTAATAAGCCCACAATGATCGCAAACACTGCGCGAGATGGCATCGCCATCGGGCACACGCTTTGAAAAAGACAGATCATTGCGATAGTCGCGCGAACGGTCTTTGAACGTCATTGGCTGGCCTCCGAAAGATCAAGATCAAGATGTGGCAGAATTTCGCTTTCCAGACTAGCACGTGCCAGCGGCCCGGCAAAACGCGAGACAATGCGCCCAGTGCCGTCAATCACGAATGTTTCCGGCACACCATAAACGCCAAAATCAATCGCCACCTGCCCACGCGCGTCAGCCCCGATTCGCGAATAAGGGTTGCCAAGCGCGCCGATAAAACGCCGCGCGGCATCTGCATCGTCTTTATAATTCAGTCCGAACACTGTGATACCTTCACCTGCCAACGCCATGAGATGCGGGTGCTCTTCACGGCACGGCCCGCACCAGCTTGCCCAGACATTGAGAACAATTGGCTTGCCTGTCACCAAATCGGCGCTGCTTAGGCCCGCACTGCCGGTTTCAAGTCCGGGCAGGATAAAATCAGGCGCTTTTTGTCCAGTTAGGGCAGAGGGAAGCCGCGTCGGATCACCGGCAAACAGGGCCGCATAAAACAGTCCAAAAAATCCGAAAGCCGCCATCATGGGCAGCCAGCGGTGCAAGGCTGATTGTTTTTTAGCCATCGTCATTTTTCGTGTTCTGCAGGGCGGCAAGGCTTTGACGCGCGCGCAATAGGCCACGAAAGCTCACCGCGATAATGACGCCGAGCGCGAAAGCCGTGAAGGTATAGCTTGCAAAAATATAAAAATCATACATTGCCCGGTCCTAGCCCTAAATTATTTCAGATTTCGCTCTGGCGCACACGCAAGCGCTGGCGCAGAACTTCCATTTGCAGGCGCGTCAATGTGATTGCCAGAAACAGAAACAGAAACGCCACGCCCATAACCAAAAGCGGATAAAGAAAATCGGCATGCAGTGCAGGTCGCGCAAAACGCGACACGCTGGCCGGCTGGTGCAGGGTGTTCCACCAATCGACCGAAAATTTTACAATCGGCACATTCACAAACCCGACAAAAGCCAAAATTGATGTAGCTCGCGCCGCGCGACCATAATCATCAATCGCTTCCCACAGGGCAATATATCCGAGATAAATGAATAGCAACACTAGAACAGAAGTCAGGCGTGCATCCCATACCCACCAAGTGCCCCACATGGGTTGGCCCCAAAGCGCGCCCGTAACCAGGGCGACAAGCGTAAAAACCGCGCCCACTGGCGCAGCCGCGCGGGCTGCCAGATAACCCAATGGATGGCGCAGCACTACCGCCACGAGGCTGGCAAAAAATATGAAGCTGTAAGCAAAAAGGGCCATCCACGCTGCCGGCACGTGCACGAACATAATGCGTACCGTTGCTCCTTGTTGGTAATCGTCGGGGACGCCGCTAACCATGAACAGGCCAAGCGCCAGCACAACCAAAGCCACCGACCAGACTGGAGCATGCAAGCGCGCCGCCAGTTTCATGAAGCGGTGCGGATTGGCATATAGCGCAGACAGATTTTCCAAACGCTCAAGCATGGCGTGTCCTAACGCGGCTGAAAGACCATGTCAAAGTGGCATGTTTACCCATGGTGAGCGGCCCCCACATTCAGCGTAATCCGGCACGCAAGGCAGCCGCGATGGCGGGCGGTGCCAGAAAAATGCTGGCAGCGGAAATTAAACCCAGCACGGCGATCGCGGCTACATCTAACGTGCCGGGTGCCGCCAGTGACCGCGCCAGCGCGCCGGCGCCGAATACAATCACCGGCACATAAAGCGGGGTGACGATAAGAACGGTAAGCAAGCCCGCGCGCCGCACGCCGACTGCAAGCGCCGCACCAATGGCTCCCAGCATGACCAATGCTGGAGCTCCGGCCAGCAGGGCCGCCAGCATGGGCATCACTGTATCGGGGCGAATATTCAGCAACAGACCCGCCAGCGGCATTGTCGCCAGCACGGGCATAAGAATTCCAACAAAATGTGCGCTTATTTTCGCCATGATTGCCCCTTCCAACGCCACCGGCAAAAGCATGAGTTGGTCAAGCCCGCCATCTTCAAAGTCAGCCTGAAACATGCGGTCGAGCGACAAAAGAATCGCCATTAGCATAATTACCCATAAAAGCCCGGGGGCGAGGCGTTGCAAGAGGGACAGTTCCGGGCCAAGGCCAAAGGGCATCAGCATCACGCAGATGAAAACAAAGGCAATCACGGGCATGAGATGCCCACCGCGCAGCACCAGTCTCAATTCGCGCGCAAACAAAGCCTGCAAAATGTGCCGGCCACTCATGCGTCTAACTCCAGGTGATTATCGGCAAGCGGAACCGGCTCATGGGCGGCAAGCACAACCAGCCCGCCAGCCTCCGCCTGACGGCGAACAAGCGTATCAACCAGATCTCTGCCGGCGGCATCAAGCGCTGTGTATGGTTCGTCCAGCAACCACAGACGACGTGGCGCGGCTAATAGGCGGGCCAGCGCCAGACGCCGCCTTTGCCCTGCCGAAAGCGTGCTGACGCGCTGGTCGGCCTGTTTGCGCAAACCAGCAAGGACAAGCAGATCTTCTGCTGCGCTTGGCTCTTGCGAAGTCGAAAATCGATTTTCGTAAAAAATGGTTTCGCGCGGTGTCAGCGTATTTTTCAAGCCATCGGCATGGCCGTGATAATGGCATTGTGGCGCCAATGGCGTGCTGTCGGACAGCGAAATAGTGCCTGCGGCTGGTGCCAAAAGACCGCAAATCATCCTTAAAAGTGAGGTTTTACCAGCGCCATTAGCACCGGAAACATGTAACACTCCGCCGCCTGCGAGCGTGAAATTCAAATCGGCAAAGACCACCCGAAGCCCGCGCGCGCAAGCTAGATTTTCAACCCGCAAAGACACCTGATTCTTCGTATCGGCCGCAGCCGGGAACACGGCAGGGGTATAGGAAAAATTTTCTGTCTTCACCATTTCAATTTCCGCTGGAAAACATTATAGTCGCAAAGGTTTTTAGCCGGTTAAAAAGCATCTGATGCTCTCATCAAGGAGCGTAAAATGGCGCGATCCAATAATTCATCCTCCGTCTCATGGCCTCCTAATAGTTTTAGTGCACAGCGCACATTAAAAATCGGGGGCGGGGCATATACAGTTTTCAGCCTAAAATCAGCAGAGAAAAACGGACTCAGTGGGATCTCATCGCTTCCGTACTCACTCAAAACCTTGTTGGAGAACCTTCTACGAAACGAAGACGGAAATATCGTCACACGACAAGATATTGTTTCGGTTTCTAAACAGATAAAACCTAGACGCTCCCAGCGAAAAATACCCTTTTTTCCAGATAAAGTCCTCTTAAATGAAATAAAAGATTTCCAAACCGTTATAGAGCTGATTAATGCTCGAGACAAACAGGCACTTGAAGATCACCAGAGAGAAACATGCCGTCGGCCTATTTCATGCCGACTGCTAATAGAGCAAACCGCCCCCATTCCAGCGCTCGATAAGGCAGCAAAAACTAGAGAGGCTAGAGAAAAGCAATTTGCTAGTAAATTTGAGCGCTATCGCATTATTAAATGGGCTAGCAAAAATCTTGAAAACTTCCAGGCAATTCCGCCTGGCTATGCATCAGGACAACACCTAAATTTAGAGACGCTTGCAGGCACAATAAACACCGAGAAACCTCTCAACTCTGAAACTGCGTTAGAAATGGTGCATCCCGAGACCTTTATAAGCAGTTCGAATAGCGGAGACCTCCTTGGGGCCTTATCTCTACTTGGTTGGACAAAGGGGACCGCAGCAACAAAAATTCTTGCTTTCGGAGAGCCAATTTATGTCGATATACCCGAGGTTATCGGCATCAAGATCTCTGGAAAATTGGGCCTCAAGGCTACAGTTACAGATGTGGCCCTGGGAATTTTAAATGCCCTATCCAAAAGAAAAGCCGAGGGGAAAATTGTCGAATTTTACGGAAGCGCAATTAGCCAATTATCGATCGAGGATCGAGCTACCATCTCCAGCTTCGTAAAAAATTCAGGCGCATTGTGCGGGTACTTTCCTATAGATAAACACACGATAAATTATACAAGGGCTACGAGAGGATCCACAACTTTTGCAGAAATTCTTGAAACTTATTCCAAACATCAAGGCCTTTTCCGTTCGAAAGCATCTCCAGATCCAGTATTCAGTTCCAAATTTGAATTTGATCTTACCTCAGTAGAACCAAGCATTTTGGGTCCAAACTGTTCAAAAAAAATCGACACCCCCGCTGCTGTATCAAACATTTTTGGGGGCACAGAACATACAAATACCGCTAAAATAGGAAAAAGAAGGGAAAAGTATTCCCATAAAAGTCGAGGAAAAAGTCTTGGCGACGGGGATATCGCAATCGCAGCTATTTCGGCGTCCGGGAACACAGCCAATCCAAGCCTAATGATCGGTTCAGGGCTCCTCGCGAAAAAGGCAGTTAAATTGGGGCTCCGTGTCAGCCCAAATGTTCAAACATTGTTTTTGACAGGATCAAGTGTCACTAGCCTGTATTTGAAGAAGGCGGGCTTATCCAAATATCTCTCCCAGTTAGGGTTTTCGGATTTGGGTCCGTCGAGCCTTCCACTTTCTGGAAACGCTGCACCGTTAAGCTCCGAAATAAGCAAAATGATCTCAAAAAATGACATTGAAGCAGTTGGCATTCATTCTGGTCAACACACCTCGGTTGGTTTTTTAGATCAAACGGTAAAAACGAATTTCTCAACATCTCCCATGTTGGTGATTGCGTACTCGATCTGTGGAACCATTAATACCAATATTTTAGCCGATCCTATTGGCACCGACCGACGGGGAAAAGCTATTTATTTAGACGATATTTGGCCGAGTAAGGCAGAAATTCAATCTACAGTTAGCCGAGCGATTAAAGGAAAGTACTTTAGAACCTGCTATGAAGGCCTCTTCGAGGGAAATGACTCATGGAGAAGGATCGAGCCACCGAAGAATTCAAGTAATCTAATAGCAAAAAATTCAAAATTGGTTTCGAATATACAGCTATCCAGGGATAGCAACGTAGGCAACTCAAACTCTAAATCCCTAGATCAGGCGCGCTTGATTGGTTTTTTAGGACATAATGTTAGTTCAGAAAGCATTTTGCCATCTGGGCGCATTTCTCCAGAGAGTAAAACAGGAGAGTTTTTGCGATCACTGAGAGTAGGAAAAAATAATCTTGGATCTTATCAGGACTGGGCGTCTAACGCTCAGGCTATTGCTCAGGACGTATTTTCGTTCACTGATCTAACTAATCCCAAAGTATTTGTTGGCATGGAAAAACCAAACAAACGAAAAAAAACAATTTTAGATTATGCATCATCAAATTCTAAACACCCTTTGATCCTTATGGCAGGAAAGAATTTTGGATCAGGTACGCAAAATGATTATGCCGCTTTCATACTCCGTTTAATCGGGGTGCAGGCAGTAATAGCGGAAAGCTTCGACGAAAACTGTCTTCAAAGCCTAATTTGCGAGGGGTTATGGCCGATGGAACTGATTAGTAAATCCGGCATTAGAGGCCTAAATTTGTCTGGAGATGAGAAAATAAGCATTCCCAAATTTGAAAAAATGTCTTCGACATCGCAACAATTTCGAGCTGTTATTTCTGTTGCCAAAGGCAAAAAACGACAGATTGCACTAAAAATTGCAAACGTGACGAGGAGAGAGCGCCTTTATTTAGAAAGTGGCGGATTAATTCCCTTCGTTAATCGCAATGATGAACCGCAGGTAAAAGAATAAATCACGACAGTAGCGTCTACTGGACCAATTTATTGGATTGGGTCTCAGGCATGAAGGATGTGAGATTAATTCCTCGAACTGCATCTTTATACTCAGAAATTGATGGCGTTCTACCAAGTATACTTGCCAAAACAACAACTGGAGTAGACGCTAAGAGTGACTCTCCCTTGTCTTCTCCATCATCTTCAACAACTCTGCCCCTAAACAATCTTGTTGACGTGGCTAACACTGTATCGCCTTTTGACGCCTTTTCCTGATTACCCATGCATAAATTACACCCCGGCCGCTCTAAATATAATTTATTTTCATATTGCGTTCTTGCTTCTGTCTTAGGATTGAGATCATCAAAAACAAAACCTGCATACTTCTCCAAAATAAACCAGTCGCCCTCTTCTTTAAGTTCTTCGACAATGTTGTAGGTTGGTGGGGCAACTACGAGCGGCGCATTGAACTTAACGGAACCCTCATCGTTTTCAATGTTCCGGAACATTTGCGCCACTATTTTGAGGTCCCCCTTGTGCACCATGCACGAACCCACAAAGCCTAGATCAACTTTCTTTGTGCCCTCGTAGTGTGAAATTGGTCTTATAGTGTCATGTGTGTATCGTTTTGACGGATCTATGTTTTCTACATCTGGATCGGCAATCATCGGCTCATCAATTTGAGATAAATCTACAATAACTTCGGAGTAGTAATTAGCGTTTGCGTCGGGTTTTAAAACTGGCTTAACCCCGCTTTCTATTTCTTCAATTCTAGACAATGCCTTTTCAATTAAGCCAGTCAACATCTTAGACTTATTCTCCATGCCCCTATCAATCATCTTTTGGATTCGGGCGATAGAAATTTTTAGAGATTCTATTAAAATTTCTTCATTCGATATACAGATAGACGCCTTAGCTTTCATCTCCGCGGTCCAATCAGTGAACGTAAAGGCCTGATCAGCCAACAATGTTCCAGTGTGCACCTCGATTACGCGTCCTTGGAAGACGTTTTCACCGAATTGTGATAGCATCTGGGCTTGCGTAGCGTGGACCACATCGCGAAAGTCCATATGCTCACCCATCTTACCTATAAAAGACACTTTTACGCTTTCCGGAATTGGCATCGTGGCCTCACCAGTGGCTAAAGCCAGCGCAACCGTGCCAGAATCGGCGCCAAAGGCTATTCCTTTTGACATCCGCGTGTGCGAGTCTCCACCAATAATTATCGCCCAATCATCTATCGTTATGTCGTTCAAAACTTTATGTATTACATCAGTTAATGGGTGGTAGACGTCCTGAGGGTCTCTAGCGGTGACTAGACCAAATTCGTTCATGAACTTCATAAGTTTGGGGGTATTTGCTCTTGCCTTTTCATCCCATACAGATGCTGTATGGCAGCCTGATTGATAGGCCCCATCTACGATAGGTGAAAGGGTGGTCGCGGCCATAGCTTCCAATTCTTGAACAGTCATAGGACCTGTAGTGTCTTGCGATCCCACGATATTAACTCTTACCCTTACGTCAGAGCCAGCGAGAAGTGTCCGGCCTCTTGTTGTACCAATAGAGTTGTTATTAAATATCTTTTCAACGGCGGTCAGCCCCCTGCCCTGCTCAGAAATTTCTCTGGAAGGAGCGAACACCGGGGCTGGATCCTTGCCGAGCACTGACGCAGCAAAGCTCTGTATCTTTTTACCAAATACTACAGTGTATGAACCACCAGCTCGCATAAACTCCATCTTTTGCGGAGTGAAGGACTTAGACAGGTCTGCGTGCACAACTTCACTGTCCGCATCATAAAGCTTCTGAGTTTTAGTATTAATGGTAAAAACCGTTCCAGTCTCGACAGAGTATTTTTGTTCAAGCACAGGGTTGCCATCATTATTTAAAATTGGGTTCCCATTTGTGTCTCGCTTTTTTTCCCAGTTTTTTAAGTCGATCCCAATTCCACCAGTAACTCCAACTGTGGTAAGAAAAATGGGGGAGATCCCATTCGATCCGGCAACGATGGGAGCTATGTTTACAAAAGGTATATAGGGGCTCGCCGCTATCCCGGTCCAAAGTGCCACGTTATTAACACCAGACATACGAGACGAGCCGACTCCCATGGTTCCCTTTTCAGCGACCAGCATAATGCGTTTATCCGGATGCCTATTTTGAAGCGCAACAATTTCCCTCTGGGCTTTTTCTGATAAAAAGCATTTTCCATGTAATTCGCGGTCAGCCCTGGAGTGGGCTTGGTTCCCCGGAGACATGAGGTCAGTCGAAATGTCACCCTCAGCAGCCACATAGCTTACCACTTTAATTTCATTATCTAATTCTGGCAGCTGGGTAAAAAACTCAGCCTTGGCATAGCTTTCAAGCAAATCCGCCGCCAATTTGTTTCCGTTGGCATACGCTTGTTCAATTCTTTCCATATCAGCTTCATATAAGTAAACTAGGCCTTTAAGGACATTAATGGCTTTATGGTTTATTTTTTCATTGTCAGAGAGAGCTAAATCTAATAGCACGCTTACAGATGGACCACCCCTCATATGCGCCAGTAGTTCAAAAGCAAAATCAACCGTGATGTCCGCAGAAAACTGCTGCTCAGTAATAATTTCCCAAAGAAAATTTGCTTTCACATATGCAGCGCCTGTCGTACCAGGCAATACGTTGTAGATGAAAAATTGGAGGCTTTCGTCATACAGATCACTACTATTGTCAGTGATATGGCCAATAATTTCTTTCAAGAGCGTTCCATCTTCAATCGGAAGAGCCGATAAGCCAACCTCACCTCTATTTTTTATTTCTTCAATATATTCTTTGTAGAGGTTCATGTGACGCCCAAAAATTTAAAAAATAACTGCTCGTGCAACCTGTGCAAACGGTCCTTGGAACTGATTGCTCTACAAACCATTTGTGCATGACAAAATTTTTCGCCGAAGATAAAGCTGAGGAGAGCAACTGTCTACCCCTGTAAAGCGCTTTTGGGCCTAAACTAATTTTCTATGATAAGGGCTTCGCTAGTTCGGTTGCCACCAAAAGCGCGAGGCTTTCAGTGATTGAAATCAGCAGCAGTAACGATGAGGTGCGCTGCCGCAGACGCTGGCAGGCGTAACGCCCAGCCATCAAAGCGTTGGTTCAGCGCATTTGCCAAAGCACGAGCCTCCTCACGGGCAGCATTATCTTGGGGTGCATTGAACCCGGTAGTGGAAACCGACGCGCGCGCACGAGTCCAAAGCACAGTTGCGGCGCCGACGTTTTCGAGAGTAATGATGACGCCATTGCTATAAGCCAAATACAATGTGCTGGCGGTGTCGAAATTAATCTCCGTATCCCGCGTTACGTCTTCGAGCTGCAAACGCGCAAAACCCTCAAGCCAGCGTGCGCCGCCAGGCTTGTCCCAACCGCCATCCGGCTGACGCCGGAGCAGCGGCGTCCCTGCGCCTTCTTCAGTCGCGCCCTTGCCGGCGCCGACTTCAGAAAGTTGTTCTTGCGGCAAGCTTGGAAAAGCCGGATCAAGCCATGCCGCAATTTGTGAATTTCGCGGCAATCGACCGCGCGCAAGCCATGTTTGTGCGCTGTCGGTGCGCCGCACATAAAAATTGCGCTCGACCGTGCCTAGCTGTTTGGTTTGCTGAACGGCGACAACCTCGCTGGCTTCTTCCTTACCGAGCATTACATCGGCAAGCAAACCACCCTCGGCGTTGCGCACGCGGAACCGAATGGCTTTGCCAAACTCTTCCGGTCTTACCAGACCCAGCGCACGATGCCATTTGGGTTGGGCGGTGCGTGCCGCGCCGGTTTGCAAAGCACCGAGCGCCAGCAAAGTTTCGTTTACAAGTTCTTGACGCGCAGGGTAGTCGTCGCGCTCGCGCATTACCCAACCTTCGAGCGTGCGCTTGAATGACAGCGTGACAGCACCCGACATGCCGCGTCCATGCACAATTTCCAACGCCTGCGCCGCATCAATCTGACGGGCAAAATCCGGTAAGAGAATTTCAGTCTCAGAAACAGCATTGACCGGACGATCAGAAAAAACAGCGATGACGCCCAGCAGAAAACAGACTGCGGCAAGCACTGATAAGGGTTTTATCAAAGTCCGAATATCCATTATCCACGACCCCCTTCGGGATTCGCATCGCGTAAACCTGCGGCAATTTGTGTCGCGCGGCGGCGGCGGCGTTGGCGCCATGCGAGAGCAAGCGCCGCCAACCCAACAAGTACCGGCATAACGACAATATTCGCGAAAGTGACTTGCCCCGCCAGCGTATCAATGTCACGGCGCAAATTGCCCTGCACATTGCGTAAGGCTTTACGCGCCGCCACTAGTTCGGCGCGATATTGTCGTGCCGCACGTTCAGCATCACCAAGCTTTGCGCCCTCGCGCTCAATCCGATCAAGCTCGTTTTGCGCCACTTCGATGCGCGCCATCAGATTTTCTTCTTCAGCCAAATATTGTGCTTCCGCGGCGCGGCGCAGTGCCTCGACACGTGTAAAGGGTCGTGCGATGCGTTCACGGCCACGTAACGTAATCAAATCGCTAGACCCCATCATATTTTCTACCGCATTGAGTAGAAACTTTCCATTATCGGCAATCGGCACGCCAAAGCGCTGGCCGAGATAATTTTGTTCGCTCACCCAAAACCGATCATCGAAGAAATCACTGTCAGCAAATACGACAATATTGGCCGCATCCGTTTCGGGCACATGGTCTTTAGCACGCGCGCGTTCGCCTTTTTTCGTTTCGGCATCGGGCGGGCCTTGGGGGAAAATTGACGCCACCGGACCGGTCAGGCGCGCGGCAATGGTGTAGGGCGCAGCACCGGGCTCAAACCTTCGTTGCAAATCATCTGGCGTCGGCGCGCTCAGCACATAGTCGCGCGCCATCAGCGCGGCATCGGTTGAGCTGGTCACTAGCGGCGTGAGAGTCGTGCGTGCGTCGGAAACCGGTTCCAAAGCCCCCACCGTGCCGAGATTCAAACGGTCAATATTGGCGGTAATCAAATCATCCTGGGCTATTTCTGCGTCCGACAATGCCATCCACAAAATGTAATCGACCAGTGCGCGGCGCGCATCGCGCCCCGTTGCCACACGTTGCGCCCGTGCACGGTCGGCAATTATAAGGGTATCGTCCATGCGCACGCCCCAAGCGGCCATTAAATCTGGCAAGTTTGACTGCTCGGTATAGCCGCGCAGCGGCTCATTATTCGGGCCTGCCGTAAGGCTCACTTCGGAATGCGGGTCGACAAAAGCGATAACACGGCCACCGCGCATCACGAACTGGTCTATCGCGTAAGCTTGCGTGTCGGTCAGCGGGCGCGGATGGGCGAGAAGCAGTACACTGATGCGGCGCGGGATCCGCACGATGTCCAGCGCAATAAATTCCACCTCGAAACGGTCAGTCAATTCAGCGTAAATCAAAAATGGCTGCGACTGGCCCTGCATGGCAGCAAGAATGCCGCCCGCGCCCGTGTCCAGCGGCAAATTGGAGATGACGCCCAGCACTGGCTTTTCCGGCACCGACAAATTATCGACCAACCGTGCCAGGTCATATTCCAGATACTGCTGACGGGCATCGGCGAAAAACGGTATCACTTCAACACTGTCGACAAGGTTTGTGCCCACCAGACCGAAATAAATTATTTCACCTTCACCGACGGGTTGGGCTACAAGCCCTTGCGCAACGGCTTGGTCCTCGGCTTCGGAAAACGGCTCGGGGTCGACAATTTTCAGATCAATCATGCCATTGGCGGCATTGGTCATTTCTTCCAGCATATCGCGCACGCGCCGGGCATATATTTGCAGGCCTGGCTGCGCCGCAACCAGATCGCGCGAATAGTAAAATTTAAGCGTCACCGGCTCTTTCAGTTGTGACAAAATATTGTGCGTGCCGGGGCTCAGCGTATAAAGATTCTGCTCGGTCAGGTCGAGGCGCGCACTGCGCAAAAACACGGCAGCGAATAAATTCACGCCGATAAAAATCAGCAGCAATAAACCAAGTGCCAGAATATGCGGACGACGGTGCATTAGCTGTCTCCCCGCTTCATATCGACAATGATGACAGTCGCAGTCAAAAACACAGCTGTCAGGCTAGCGAAAAACACCAAATCGCGCATGTCGATTACCCCGCCGGTAATGGCGCGAAAATGAGTCAGAAAACTGAAACCCGCCAGTGTGTCCACCAGTGCCGCCGGTGCCCAGCCGCGAAACAGTTCAATGACCAACGGCGCCCCCGATATGGTGAACAAAAAACACACAACCACCGATACCACAAAGGCGATGACCTGATTGCGTGTGCAGGCCGACACACAACTGCCGATGGCGAGATAACCGCCGGCCAGCATCAGACTGCCCAGGTAACCAGCGAGGATAACGCCATTATCCGGATTACCCAGGTAATTGACAGTGAGCCAGATCGGGAATGTCAGTGATAAAGCCAGCGCCGAGAACCCAAGCGCGGCGAAATATTTGCCCAGCACCACCGCACTCAAGGGCACAGGAAGCGTCAACAGCAACTCGATCGACCCGTTGCGGCGTTCTTCGGCCCACAGCCGCATGGAAATCGCCGGAAGGAAAAAAAGATACAGCCACGGGTGGAACAGGAAAAAACTCGTCAGGTCGGCTTGTCCGGCCTCGAAATATCCGCCCAGATAAAAGGTCGAAAGGCCGGTCGCCAGCAGGAAGACGAAAATGAACACGAACGCTAATGGCGTTGCAAAATAACTGTTGAACTCTCGCCGCGTCACCAGCAACACCTGCCTCATCATCGTGCCGCCCCCGTTTCCGCGCCGCGTGTCAAATCGCGGAAAACATCGTCCAAACGCCCGGCCTCCAGTGCCAGTCCGATAATCGCGACCGAGCGCTGTTCGACAAGCGCCTGCACGCGGGCAAACAGGGCCGTGGGGGTTTCGCTCGACCCATCGGCACTCAAAATACGGAAAATTGCTTCTGCGCCGCGCGCTTCGTGCTCAATGCGAATATCGGCGAGAGTTTCGAGCTGGGTCGCCAATGACGCGGCATTTTCACTGCCGGCGGTCACCACAACAGCCCCGTGATAGGCCGAGCGTGCAGCTAGCGCGGAAGGCGTGCCTTCAACAACAACCCGCCCGCGATCAATAATCATGGCGCGCGTGCAAATGGCATCAACTTCTTCCAGAATATGGGTAGAAATAATAATGGCTTTCGTGCGGGCCATTTCGAGAATAGCGGCACGCACTTGATGTTTCTGGTTCGGGTCAAGTCCGTCGGTCGGCTCATCCATAATCAAAATATCAGGGTCATGAACAATTGCCTGGGCAAGACCCACGCGCCGGCGAAACCCTTTCGACAAAGTGTCAATCGGCTGATCCAGAACGCCGTGCAGTTCCGTCATATTAATCGCCCGACGCGTCGCGCTTCGGACCGCGGCTTTGTCCATTCCGCGTATACGGGTCACGAAATCCAGGAACTGGCGCGGCGTCATATCGGGCCAGGCTGGAGCCCCTTCGGGCAAATATCCCATGGACTGCTGGGCACTCAGCGGCTTGAGACAAATGTCGATGCCATTAATCAGCGCTGTGCCGGAGGTCGGGCGCAAATACCCGGTAACCATTTTCATGCTGGTGGATTTGCCGGCCCCGTTCGGCCCCAAAAAGCCCAATACCTGGCCGCATTCCACCGAAAAACTGACATTGTTTACGGCGCGGAAATCGCCGAAATCTTTAGTCAGGTTCAAAACATCAATCATGATGTATGAGATAGGTGACGCGCCCAATTCTTGCAAGCCGAAAAGAATGGACCCGACGTGGTCTGAACAAGGGAGGAGAGTTTCATTCACGCCGGGTCGCTTCTGAGGGCATGGTTAAAATGGCAGATGATTGGGCCGGAAGAAGGGCGAAAATATGACAATATTGGGGCAATCGCGCTTACGACTTCATCCATCAATACAAGCTGCAATGGCGGCCCCCACGCAAAATGTCGCACGCCTCTTGCATCCACGGACCAAAACGCGCAACCATTAGACATGTCCCCGTCAAAACCCTTAATCGTTGTTGCCAACGCTTTTGACCGCGAGCGCAAGTTAGCGCGCCAAGCACCGGCCCGCATTATGTGGACACGCGCTGAGCTTGCTGATTTGCTGGGCTGTTATGGGCGCCACGTGGCTGCTGGCATCTGGCGAGATTATGCAATTGATGACGGTACCGAACATGCCAGTTTCTCCGTATTCCGACACAGCAGTGAAGTGCCGCTTTATGTGATTGAAAAAATACCGGCGCTGCGCCGCAAACAGAGCGAATATTGTGTGCGCGGCATGGACAGGCGCGTTTTGCGCCGCGGACATTCGCTGGACGCGCTGTTGCGCTTTTTCGACCGCAAAGGCCTGCGCGTCCTTTCATAAGCTGTAAGCCAGAACCTCCTGAGCAAAAAAACCCCGCCGCTATGCGACGGGGCTTTGTGGTTTTTCAGATGTTTATAACCTACTCGCGGTCGCCCATGAATTGCAGCAGCATGATAAACAGATTGATAAAATCGAGATACAGACGCAACGCCCCGTAAATGGCTTTCTTCTCAGCAATCTCGCTTGTGTCACCAGCATAGTAAATGCGCTTGATATCTTGCGTGTCATAAGCGGTCAGACCGGCAAAAATCAGAACACCAAGCACTGAAACAGTCATGTGCAGCGCCGAGCTACCGACAAAAATATTCACAATCGACGCCAGAATGATGCCAATGAGCCCCATGAACAAAAATGCGCCCATCGGTGCCAGGTCTCGCTTGGTGGTGTATCCGTAAAGGCTGAGCGCGCCGAATGATCCGGCAGTCACCAACAAAGTGCGGACCACGCTAACGCCAGTGAACACGAGCAGCACATAAGACAGGGACATGCCCATCAGACCGGCAAAAACCCAGAACATAGTCTGCGCGCGCGCCGAAGACATGGCGTGCAAACGGCTACCCAGCCAAATCGCCATGACTAGCGGGGCAAAGGCCAGCACGTAAATCAGCGGTGTGGAGGCAATGGCAAGGTAAATACCGGAGGTGGCTCCGAAATAAGCGGCGGCGGCCGTGACCAGCAGGCCCACTGCCATGTAATTATAGACTTTCGTCATATAGATCCGCAGGCCGGCATCTATTGAGCGCGCACGCGCTTCTCCAGCTACCGCGGCGGGAGTGTCGTCTTGTGACCAACGATCAGACATGGGAATTTCCTTTCCTAAAAACTGATACAACTAATATCTGCCTTCAATGTGCCAATTTCAAGGCCTATTCGGTACGCAAAACCAGCGCACTTGGCGCACGCAAGGCCGAATAAGTGCCGATAAGCCCTAGCACAACCGTCAGCACGGTCGCTCCGAGAACCGTTATTGCCAAAGTGCCGGGCAGAAACACCCATTCCGCCTGCATCGCGCCCACCACCAGCGCCCAGGACGCCACCGTGCCTGCAAGTGCGGCAATCAATGCCGCCCCGGCGCCCATCAGCATATATTCCAGCATAAAGGCCGTGAGGACACGCAAGCGTGTAGCACCCAGAACTTTAATGACCACGGCATCATAAACACGCGCGCGATGGCCGGCCGCCATTGCCCCTGCCAGAACCAGAATACCGGCCAGCAATGTCATCACGCTCATGGCGCGCACGGCCAATCCGATATTTTCAATAATGCCGCTCGCCGTCTCCAATGCTTCTTTGACGCGGATAATCGTTACATTCGGATAGACCTGCGCAACCGTTCGGGTCAGATCGGTTTCTCTTTCGGGCGTCATAGTAACCGTAGTGAGATAGGTATGCGGTGCGCGCGCCATTTGCTCCGGCGAAAAAACCATAACGAAATTGAGCCCACCCGACGCCCAGTCGATTTTGCGTAAATTGGCGATGGTCGCCGTGAGCGGTCGTCCCAAAACATTAACCGTGACCGTATCGCCGATGCCGATATCCAGCCCGGCGGCAATTTCTGCATCAAACGAAACGAGGGGCGGACCCTGATAGTCGGGTGCCCACCATGTTCCTTCGACAATCTCGCCGCCTTCGGGTGCCTCGCGGCCATACGTCAGCCCACGGTCACCGCGCAAAACCCATGCGACATCGGGTATCGGCGACAAATCGGCGGCAGCAATTGCATTAACAGCCATAATCTGACCCCGCAACATTGGACTTTTATCTATGGAATCAACGCCATTGGTCGCTTCCAACAAATCGGTAAAACTGTCAATTTGGTCAGGCTGAATATCGAGAAAGAAAAATGACGGCGTACGCTCGGGCAGGTCGCCGTTGATTTGGGTGTTAATATTGCCGTCTAGCATTGAAATGGTCGACAAAAGCGTTACCGACAACCCCATTGACAAAACGACGGCGCGAACTGGCGCATTCGGGCGAGTAATGTTGCTCAGGGCAAGGCGCCATTCAGGCTGACGCGGGCGCCCGGCCAAGCGCACAAACTGTACAAGTAGCCATGCGGTTGCGCGTAATGCCAAATAAGACGCCGCAACCCCAACGGCAAACCAGATGGCAATATCCATGCGCTGAGCAATCGAAATAGCCAACACCAGCAGACCAGCAAAACACAGACCAATAGCAAATAAATAACGAAACGCGGGCGGAACAGCGCGGGCGTCAACCGACTGGCGGAACAGGCTGCCGACAGATACCTTTTCAACTTTGCCGAGCGGCCAGAGGGCGAATCCGGCGGCAGACAGCACTCCAAATCCGGCCGCCGCAAGAAGCGGCTGGGCATAGATATCCAGCACCAAAGTGACCGGCAAAATAGAGCCGAATAATGTCTGCACACCGAAAGGTGCAACCGCCCCCAGCCCCAAGCCTAGCGCAATGGCACCAATCGCCAATAATGCGATTTGCAGTGCGTATATTTTGAAAATGAAACGGCCTGAGCCACCCAGCGCTTTGATAATGGCGATGGTTTCACGGCGGCGCTCCAGATAGGCGCTGATGGCATTACCAACACCAACGCCGCCAACCACCAGAGCCGTCAGCCCCACCAGTGTGAGGAACAATCCCAACCGCTCAACAAAACGCCGCAAGGAAGGCGACGCGTCAAACCGGTCGCGGATGCGCCAACCAGCATTTGGAAATGTGCTTTCTGCCCCGCGCGCAATTTCTGCCATGCGGCCGCGCGCGTTTTCCGTCGGCAGTTTCAGCCGATAGTGGAAATTTATCAGACTGCCCGGTTGCAAAAGACCGGCAGCACGCAAACCCTCAAACCCAAGCAGGAGCCGTGGAGCCAGTGGGAACCCGCCCGCCGAACGGTCGGGCTCATTGATGATGCGGTCGTTCAGGCGCACGCGAATATCGCCCAATTGCACAATCGCGCCTGGCGCAATGTCGAGGCGGTCAAAGAGGCCAGCTTCAGCCACCGCGCCGTAAATTTTTTCGGACGCCGTTTCGTCAACAATTAGCGCTGGTGCCAGCGCTCCACCCGAGGCCAACGCCACCTCGCCGTAAAGCGGATAAATATTGTCTACGGCTTTGGCCTCGACCAACAGCGTTACCTGTTCATGGCGCACCATGGCGCGCATGGTCGCCATGCGCGTCAAATCGGCCTGTCCGTTCAGCCATGCCAATTCGGTGTCGGACGCCTCACGGTGGACAAGACGAAAATCCATATCGCCGCCCAGAATAGCTTGGCCCTGCGCCGCCATGCCTGCAACCATTGACGCAGACAGCGACCCAACAGCCGAAATTGTGAAAATGCCGAGCACGAGACACAGGAAGAAAATTCTGAAGCCGGAAAAGCCGTGGCGCATTTCGCGCCGCGCCAAACGCAACGCCAGCCCCCAACCTAGCTTCGCGGAACTCAATTCAGCCATTAAGACGCCTTATCGCGGGCAGATAAAAGCTGGCCGTCCTGCATGGTTTCCACCCGTGCGCATCGGTCGGCCAGCACACGGTCATGGGTGATCAGTAAAACCGTCGTGCCGCGCTCTTCGGCCAGGCGCAGAATCAAATCCATTATTTGGCGACCGGTATTTTGATCCAGATTGCCGGTCGGCTCATCAGCAAACAAAACCGGCGGATTGGCAACAAGCGCGCGCGCCAACGCCGTGCGCTGCTGTTCCCCGCCCGACATTTGAGCCGGATAATGTGTCAAGCGATGCGACAATCCAACCTCTTCCAGCATCGCCTCCGCTTTTTCAAATGCCAATCCCACGCCGGCAAGTTCCAGCGGCAGAGCAACATTTTCAACCGCTGTCATGGTCGGCACCAGATGAAAAGACTGGAACACAATGCCGACATTGGAACGCCGGAAACGCGACAGCGCATCCTCATCCATATCAGCATAGTCATGGCCCGACACAATCACTTGCCCCTGGCTTGCCGGTTCAAGCCCGGCCAGCACCATTAACAATGTCGACTTGCCTGATCCTGACGGTCCGATGAGACCAACCGTTTCACCTGATGAGACTGACAAATCTATGCCGCGAATGATGTTGACGGCTCCGGCCTGACTGGGCAGGGTAACGAACAAATTTCTGGTAACTATCATAACGTCGGTCATGCTGGGCTTTATTACCTCAATTCAAACTTTGAAATTCGTGTTAGTTGATCTGAAGGAACCAAACTCTTGTTAACATTTGGACGCTTTTACCTCGGATATCAGTCACCCATGAAGGCGGGGTCAGGCTATATATATGCTTGGCCCACGGCAATTTCCAAGTTTTTGATGGGCTTGTGTCTCTTAGTTGCATCTGCAACGTTCTTTTCCAGCGCGCCTCAAGCTAAAGATGGGCAACAGGAAGTAATCTTGGTGGCACTCGGTGACAGCCTGACCGCAGGTTACGGGCTGGCACCGGCAAACGGTTTCACGCCAAAACTGGAAACCTATTTACGCGCGCGGGAGCAGGCCGTACGTGTCATCAATGGCGGGGTATCCGGCGATACAAGCGCCGGCGGACTGGCCCGCTTTGATTGGGTCGTGCCGGATGAGGCCGATGCAATTATTATCGAACTTGGTGCCAATGATGCCTTGCGGGGCATCAATCCGGATGTGACGCGCGCGAATTTGGAGCAAATCATCGAAAAATCGCGCGCGCAGGGCTTGCAAATTCTGCTGGCTGGAATGCTGGCCCCGCCCAATTTAGGCCCGACCTATGGTAGTCGATTTGCTGCGATATATCCTGATCTTGCGCACAAATACAATGTGGCGCTTTATCCTTTTTTTCTTGACGGCGTAGCGGCGCAAAAATCTCTTAACCTAGCGGACGGCATACATCCCAATGCCGCCGGCATCGACATTATTGTTTCACGCATTGGGCCTTATGCCGAGCGTCTCGTTTCGAATGTAATTTCAGGGGAGAAATCAAAGTGATGGAATTCAGGCAATTAGGGCATACCGATATTAAAGTCAGTAGCATTTGTCTTGGCACAATGACGTGGGGAGAGCAGAACACGGAAGCCGAGGGCCATGAGCAAATGGATTATGCCGTCGATATGGGTATTAATTTTTTCGATACGGCCGAAATGTACGCCGTGCCGCCCAAACCGGACACGCAAGGGTCAACAGAAGAAATTATCGGTACATGGTTCAAAAAAACGGGCAAGCGGGGAGAAATAATTCTGGCGACCAAGGTTTCAGGGCGCGCACCTTTTGATTGGCTACGCGACGATGGCTCGAAAACGCAGCACTCGCCTGAACAGATTATGGAGGCCATTGATAAGAGTCTGGGTCGTTTGCAAACCGATTATGTCGACCTCTATCAGCTGCATTGGCCCGACCGCCCGATGGCGGTATTTGGCGGCGGCTTCGGCTATAAGCATCTAAGCGACCAGATCAACCGCATTGAAGACATTCTTGGCGTTTTGGCCGATATTCAAAAAGCTGGCAAAGTAAGACATTTCGGGCTGTCCAATGAAACGCCGTGGGGCATCATGAAGTTTCTGCAACATGCCGAACTGAACAAAGGCCTACCGCGCATTGTGGCGGTGCAAAACGCCTATAATCTGGTGAACCGGATTTACGAGCTGGGCAGTTCAGAGATTTATCACCACGAGGGCGTAGGCCTGCTGGCTTATTCGCCGCTGGCGCAAGGCTATCTGACCGGCAAATATCAAAACGGGGCCCTGCCGCAGGGCTCGCGCAAGCAATTATTTGACAGGTTGCAACGCTATGAAACGCCCGGGGCCGACGCGGCAATTTCCGCCTATTTGGATATTGCGGACAAATGGGGGCTGGACGCCTCGCAGCTCGCTAATCAATTTGTGACAACGCGCGATTTTGTAACTTCGAATATTATCGGCGCGACAACAATGGAACAGTTGAAACTGGCCGTTACAAGCGTAGATATAGAGATGAGTGACGAATTATTGGGCGAGATTGAAGCCGTGCACATGCGCGCGCCGAACGTCTGCCCCTGATTTTTTTGAGGATGGAGGATAATGCAAAAACTGGACAAAGCCGCCCGTGCGCGGGCCATGAGCACGCTGGGCGGCTGGAAAAAAACGCGCGGGCGTGATGCCATCGAAAAAACCTTTGTTTTCAAAGATTTCAATGCGTCTTTTGCCTGGATGTCCCGTGTGGCGATGATGGCGGAAAAACTCGACCACCACCCGGAATGGTCAAATGTTTACAAAACCGTCGAGGTGACGTTGACCACGCATGATGCTGGCGGTCTGTCCGATTTGGACGTCAAAATGGCGCGTTTCATGGATAAAACGGCTGGTGCCGCCGGCCGTGCCAAACGCAGCGCAAAACGCTAACGCGAGCCCGCATGGCACTCACCCGGCGCGATATTATCATTCTCACTCTGCTGGCCTGTCTGGCAAGCGGTGTTGCGCTGATACGCGAACCCGCCTCGCCTTCACTTGCGGCACATGACAAGGCCATTCGTGAGGTCATTTTGCAACAGATTGACGCTTTCGGGCGCGGCGATGATGCCACCGCCTTTGCGCTTGCCGCACCCGATATTCAGGCACAGTTTGTCGGACCGGAGGTTTTTGTTGCCATGGTCAAAGCGCATTATCGACCCGTCCATACGGCGCATAAACTGGTGTTTCCCAACCTCGCCCGCGCCGTGCACAACACGTCCGAAATTCGCGTTCAGAGGGTCAATATAACCGACCGTCGCGGACGCAACACGCATGCGCGCTACATCATGCAAAAACAGCCGGACGGATCATGGAAGATCGCCGGCTGTCATTTGATCAAAACGGATCAGCTGGATATCTGACCTAGCGCGGTGCCATGCGAATGGCACCATCAAGACGCACATCTTCGCCATTGAAATAATTTACCTCGCACATGGTTGTTGCGAGTTTTGCATATTCCTCCGGATTGCCAAGACGCGACGGATAAGGGACTTGCGCACCCAGTGCCTGTTTCACATTGTCCGGCGCGGCGGCCAGCAGAGGCGTGTTGAAAATGCCCGGCAAAATAGTGTTGACGCGAATGCCCTCACGCGACAGGTCGCGTGCGATGGGCAGGGTCATGCCAACAACACCGCCTTTGGATGCCGAATACGCGGCCTGCCCGATCTGCCCGTCCTCAGCGGCAACCGAAGCCGTATTCACCATGGCACCGCGGTCACCGCATTCCAGCGGATCCAGCGTCATCATTCCGGCAGCTGATTTGGCGATGCAGCGGAACGTGCCGACCAGATTGATCTGGATAATCAAATTGAAGGCATCGAGAGGAAAGTGCGATATATCGCCAGTTTCTTTACTGCGCGATGCGGTTTTGATGGCATTGCCGGTGCCCGCGCAATTAATCAAAATGCGCTCTTGGCCCAATGCCCCGCGAATTTTCTCAAAACCTGCATCTGTCTCTTCTTCACTGGTGACATTAACCTTGGCAAAGGTCCCGCCCAGTTCGGAAGCGACCGCCTCGCCGCGCTCCTCATTGAGATCGAAAATGCCGATCTTGACACCCTTCTCGGCCAGCATACGGGCCGTCGCCTCGCCCAAACCGGACGCACCGCCGGTAACAATTGCAGTAATATTTGAATCGAGCTTCATGGCTATATCTCCCTGAATATTTGAAACTGCTCAAGATAGGCGGCATCGTATAAAGGCATGCCTATAGTGGCAAGCGGTTTAATTTTTCGCACCGCGCAGTTGGGCCTCGCGGCGTATCAGATAAAAGCTGGAGCTGATAATGATCGCCGCGCCGACAATGGTGTAGGCATCCGGCAAATTAGAAAACAAGAGATATCCGGCAATTGCGGCCATAATCAATCGGGTATAATCAACCGGCGCAATAACACTTGCTTCGCCTTGTGCATAGGCGCGGATGAAACAATTATGAGCCATCGCACCCAGCGTGCCCATCACGAACAACAAAATCAGATCATTGATGCCGACCGGTTTCCACACCCAAATGGTGGGTATCGCCGTGATCATCAGCCCCACCACGCCCGTATAGAACATGAGCGTAACCGGGCGGTCATAGCGCGAGGCGATATTGACCAAAATTGTGGCAACCGCCACCAACACCGCATGGCCCAGCGCGGCCCCGACTGGCAGGCCGAGCACCATGTCACCGCCCGGGCGCAGCATGATAATAACACCCGCAAACCCAAAAAGTGTGGCCAGCGTGCGCCGCAGGCCCACCGCTTCAGACAGCAAAACAAACGCCAACGGCACGATGAAAAGATTGCGCGAAAAGCTGAAAGCCTGCGCGTCCGCCAGCGGCAAATGCACTATGGCGTAAAACCCCAGCACCATCGCCGTTGAGCCAACAATACCGCGCAGGACTTGCAAACCCGGCACTGATGTCGAAATACCTTCGCGAAACCCACCCATGCGCATCAGAAACGGCCAGATGACGATCAGCGAAACCAGCAACCGGAAAAATGAAATCTGGAGGGGGTGCATCTCCTCGCCCAAATATTTGACACTCACACTCATCAGCGTGAACAAGACCGCCGAGGCGAGCAGCCAAAGGGCTGCACGTGAATTGTTTTTCTCAACCTTTTGTGCGCCGGGATATAATTCCTCAGCCAGCGTCGCGCCCCGTGGTCAAAATGACCTTGCCCTTCACTTTCCGGTCGGACATTTCGCGCAATGCCTTGGCTGCTTCTTCAAGCGGGTAGCGGCCCGAAATGCGCGGCTTGATCTTGCCGTCTTTGAACATTTGCATTAAATCATCAAGATTCTGCTTGTTGGCTTTGGGGTCGCGCGCCACAAAGGCACCCCAAAAAACGCCGACCACCTGACAGCTTTTCAGCAATGTTAGATTGAGCGGAATTTTGGGTATTGGCCCGGCGGCAAAGCCAATTACCAGATAACGTCCGTCCCAATTGGTGGCGCGCAAAGCAGGCTCGGCATAATCGCCGCCGACTGGATCATAGACAGCATCGGCACCCTGGCCTCCGGTTAACTCCTTGATGGCATCTGAAAAAGCGCGCTGCTGGTCACGGTCCAACTCGCCCGACGGGTAAAGAATAGTTTCATCTGCACCATGTTCGCGGCACACATCCAATTTGTCCTGCGATGAGGCGGCGGCGATCACGCGCGCGCCCATGGCCTTGCCCAGCTCAACTGCGGCCAGCCCTACCCCACCGGCGGCACCCATGACCAAAAGATTTTCCCCGGGCTTAATATAGGCCCGATCTTTCAGCGCGTAATAGGATGTGCCATAGGTCAGCACCAATGCCGAGGCCGTTTCCAAATCCATCGCGTCCGGCACCGGAATGCAGCTTGTTTCGGGAATTGCGAGCTCCTCGACAAACCCCCCATGGCCGCACGAGCCAATCACGCGATCGCCAATTTTATACATGCTGGCGCCTTCGCCTAACTTGCTCACCACGCCGGCTACCTCGCCGCCCGGTGAAAAGGGCAGCGGCGGCTTGAATTGATATTTGTTTTCGATAATCAGCGTGTCGGGGAAATTGACGGCAGCGGCATGCACATCAAGAACAACCTGTCCCGGGCCGGGCTCTGGTGAGGATATATCTTCGACAATGAGTGTTTCCGGCGGGCCGAATTCCTTGCACAAAACTGCTTTCATTTTTTCCTCCCCTCATACCGGCGCGCGCCGGTGTCGTCACGAAAAATCTGTCCGTATCATACGCAATGCATGGGCAATGAGAAGAAAAATATATGAAGTGATTGCCGAGGAGTTCAGAAGCGTTCTTCAAGCTCGTTGCGCAAACGTGATAATGCCAGTCGTAGCCGAGATTTGACCGTACCCAAGGGTAATTCGGTCTCGCGGGAAATTTCCGAATGTGACCAGCCTTTGTAAAACGCAAGCTGGATCAATTCGCGCTGTTCTTCCGGCAGCTTGGTGAGCGCGCCGCGCACCTTGTCGGCTTCGACCCGGCCTATGAGTTCCTCGTCGGGGCGTGTGGGCTCATCGCCGACGAGTGTCGGATCATCCGGGTCAATCTCAGGAAAGCGCAGGCGGCGCAACATATCGATTCGCCGGTTACGGGCGATAACGAAAATCCATGTCGAGGGGGCCGCCAAATCGCGTTTGTAAAGATGCGCCTTGCG
Source organism: uncultured PS1 clade bacterium (assembly GCA_902624095.1). Taxonomy (GTDB): domain Bacteria; phylum Pseudomonadota; class Alphaproteobacteria; order RS24; family RS24; genus UBA7378. Next base: position 1,606 of record CACNWB010000017.1, on the reverse strand, counting down.
CCATACGGTAAGCATAGCTTCCTGGGCAATCTCTTCGGCCTGCGGGTCGGAAGACCCCAAACGCATGAGATAACCCTTCAGCCTTGGCGCGAAATGCTTGAATAGCTCTGCAAAGGCGTCTCGGCTTTTGTGTTCGGCGATTGTCTCAATTAAGGAAGCAAAATAGGCTACGCCCTGCTCCCTCTCTAAAACTTCCCGCGCGGACCGGATGTTCTGGCCGCTCGACTGCATGGTCACCAGACCTTCTACTAAGCGCACAAGAATGCAGTGCACTCAGTGATTAAACGCTACTTGTCGCACAAAAGCAAGCGCTGGATATTGTCACGCAAAGCGCGTAGAGTGCGCTTCGTGTGAATTTCAGAAAAAATGATACAATGAAACAGTTTACAAATTTTGCAATGCTCGCCCTGTGCGGCGTTTTATTTTGCCCTCCGACCTCAAATGCGACCGATGCCCAGCCTGTGGGGACATTCAATGACTGGCGCGCTTATGTCGAAGGCAGTGGCCAAACTAAGCTTTGCTATATTGTCGGCGAACCGCGGCGCAAATTGCCGCGCGCCGCGCGGCGCGGAGATGTTTTCGTCACCGTATCGCATCGGCCAGGCGCGGGCGTGCGCAATGAGGTGAGCGTGCGCATTGGCTATCCGTTTTCAACCGAGAGCAATCCTTTCGCACGCGTTGGTAGCGATACATTCGCCTTTTTTACCGGTGCGCGCGCCAACACCAACGCCAAGGAATGGGCATGGGTCGACAATGAAGCGCGCCAAGGCGCGCTGGTCAGCGCCATGAAACGCGGCAATGAGCTTGTTTTCAAGGGCACATCCGCGCGCGGTACGCTGACGACGGACAGCTATTCGCTGAAAGGTGTCACGGCGGCCATGAAAGCCATCGACAAAGCCTGCGGCGATGGCTAAAGCGCCTGCCGATACCTCTGATATGCTCGAAAGCCTCTGTGGGGTCGACAAAACAACACTCGACGCTGCGCTTCACCGGGCCGGTGTGCCGGACAAGCAAATAAAAATGCGCCGCCAGCAAATCTGGAATTGGCTCTACGCCCATGGCGTTAGTGATTTCGACGCCATGCACAACGTTGCCCAAGCGGTGCGGGCGGGGCTTGCGGAAAATTTTTCGCTTGCACGGCTCGACGTCGCGCAAGCACAATATTCCGATGATGGCACCTGCAAATGGCTGTTCCGACTGCATGACGGGCACGAGATTGAAACGGTTTATATTCCCGAAGCCGGTCGGGGCACTTTATGCGTGTCCAGCCAGGTGGGGTGCACGCTAGCCTGCCGTTTCTGCCACACGGGCACACAAAAACTCGTTCGCAATTTGACCACCGCCGAGATAACCGGCCAACTTTTAGCCGTGCGCGATGCGCTGGAGGATTGGCCGACCGGCAACGAATCAAATAGCGGCGTGCGCAAAATAACCAATATTGTGCTGATGGGCATGGGCGAGCCGCTTTACAATACCGATAATGTAATTGCCGCCCTCAATGTCATGAGCGATGGCGATGGGCTGGCCCTGTCGCGCCGACGCATCACACTGTCGACATCGGGTGTTGTGCCGGACATTGCCCGGGTGGGGACAGAAACCGGCGTCA
>CACNWB010000016.1 GCA_902624095.1 uncultured PS1 clade bacterium | reverse complement strand
GCATATGACACGAACGGATTATCCGCTTCAAGTTCTCCACCAATATGAAATTGCCAGTGGCGAAATGATGAATTTCGCGGAAAAAATTTCTCGCATGAAAGATGCCCAAGCTCTGAAACTTGAAACCTCATCCAGAAACCGGCGCGGCGGGTTGCCAATTGCGGCGCGTGTTTTGGGTCATTTGATCGCGCATGCCAAGCCCGACAATATTGTGGTGTCGGCCAATGCCGTGCGCGAAGGCATGCTTTATTCGATTTTGACGCCGAAATATCGTGCGCTCGACCCGCTTCTGCTGGCCTGCGAAGAAATGGCCGCGCGGCTATGCAAATCGGCCGATTACGGGCATGAATTGGCAGTCTGGTCTTCAAAAGGGTTTAAAAAATCAAACTGGACACTTGGAACCAAAAAGACCTTTTCGCGTTTACGCGAGGCCGGATGCCTGATCTCGGATGTGGCTTGGGCGAGTCATCCGAGTTGGCGTGCCGATACGGTACGACAAGTGGTTCTGACCGCTCCTTTTTCCGGCATTCGCCATGAAGAGCGTGTTTTTCTCGCTCATGCGCTGGCCTATCGGCATGAGGTGGATGGCGGTGAGATAAAATACGGGCCCCTTGACCTTTGTGCATCCGACCGACGCCTGGCGCGGGCGATGGGTCTCAGTTTCCGGCTTGCTCATTCGCTGTCGGCTTCCTTGCCGGGTGCGCTGCCGATGACAAGATTTAACGCTGGGCGCAGTTATCTGACCTTGAAAATCGATCCGTCGCGCAGCGAATTAATAGGGCCGATTATTTACAAGCGTCTGGCGGCGGTCGCTTCAGAGCTCGATTTGAAACCGCGCCTGGAAATCAAGCCGGTCAAAGATATTTCAGTCGCGTGATATCAGAACGACGGAATTATTTTCCGATGCCATGGCCAGCTTGCCGTTTTTGAGCGCTAGCGCATAATTGCCAAATATTTCACGACGCCAGCCGTGCATGGCCTGCACGTCCGGTTCGTCATCGCTAGCAATGCGTTCCAGGTCGGCAACATTGGCAATCAGTTTCTGCGCAACACCAGTCTCCTCGCTACGCTGTTTGAGCAAAACTTTCAAAAGGTCAACCAACGCCCCAATTCCCGGCTTGTTCACCACAGGCGGTGTCAGCTCGGGCAGATCTTTTTTGGTGCGGTTGCGCCCGCGCGACACCGCTTCGAGAAGTTCATCGGCATATTTGGAGTTTTCAAACCCTTTGGGCACGGCGCGCAATTTGGCCAGCGCGTTTTTATGGCGCGGGGCCTGCACCGCAAGCTCGCGCAAGGCATCATCTTTAAGCACCCGATTGCGTGGCACATTGCGCGTTTGCGCAGTAGCATCGCGCCATTTTGCAACCTCGATAAAAATTCCCATCACATGCGGTCGCCGATCCTGAAACTTTAGCCGCTTCCAAGCATTTTCAGGGTCCTGTTCGTAAGTTGCCGGATTGAGAAGAATATCCATTTCTTCTTTCAGCCAGCCATGGCGTCCATTTTTTTCAAGCTCTTCTTTAAGATAGCAATATGCGCCGCGTAAATGTGTTACATCAGCCAGCGCATAAGTCAGTTGCTTTGCCGAAAGCGGGCGCCGCTCCCAATCTGTGAAACGACTATCCTTATCAATTTTGCCGCCTGTGGTTTTGCGGATGAGGGTTTCATAGCCCACCGCATCCCCAAAACCGCACACCATGGCGGCAATTTGCGTGTCGATGGTCGGCGAGGGGATAATGCCGGCCTGTTTGTGAAATATTTCGATATCCTGCCGGCAGCCGTGCATCACCTTGGTCACTGCCGGGTTTACCAGCAGGTCATAGAATGGTTGCAGGTTGATGCCCTCGGCCAGCGGGTCAATCATGCCTTCGAAGCCATCGCCCGCCGTTTGAATGAGGCAGAGTTTCGGCCAGAATGTATGTTCGCGCAGAAACTCCGTATCGACCGTAATAAACTCGCAAGATGCAAGCGCCGAGCAAAGGTCTTCCAGCTGGGCCGTTTGTGTAACCAAATTCATGAGCATTTTATAAAGAACCTCGCTGCGTTTGTCGCTACTTGAAAACGCAGATAGTTTACCGCGACCAATGCTTGACAAATGCCTCCAAGCGGTGAATTTATGGCGCAAACAAATCGAAAAGGGTAACACCATGCATCTGTATAGAACGCATACATGCGGGGCATTGCGCGCTGAAAACATTGACGAGCAAGTGCGTGTATCCGGTTGGGTGCACCGCAAGCGTGATCATGGCGGCCTGTTATTTATTGATTTGCGCGACCATTATGGGCTCACTCAACTAGTTATCGAGCCGTCCAGCCCGCATTTTGCGCTGGCCGAACAAATTCGCGCAGAAAGTGTCATTCGTGCCGACGGTAAGGTGGTGGCGCGCGATGATGAGGCGCGCAACCCGAATCTGCCGACCGGCGACATTGAGGTTTATTTGTCCGAGTTGGAAATTCTGTCCGAAACCGGCGACCTGCCTCTCCCAGTTTTCGGTGAGCCGGATTACCCTGAAGATATTCGCTTGCGCTACAGGTTTCTGGATTTGCGCCGCGACTCGCTGCACCGCAATATTGTACTACGCTCCGACATTATCAGTTGGCTGCGCCAACGCATGACGGCAGACGGCTTTCGCGAGTATCAAACGCCGATTTTGACGGCTTCCAGTCCGGAAGGGGCGCGTGATTTTCTGGTGCCCTCGCGCATTCATCCGGGAAAATTTTATGCCCTGCCGCAAGCGCCCCAACAATTCAAACAGCTTCTGATGGTTGCGGGTTTTGACCGATATTTTCAAATCGCGCCGTGTTTTCGCGATGAAGACGCGCGTGCCGATCGGTCGCCGGGCGAGTTTTACCAGCTTGATTTGGAGATGAGTTTCGTAACGCAGGAAGATGTATTTGCCTGCGTCGAGCCAGTGTTGCGCGATTTGTTTCGAGCCTTCGGCAATGGCAAGCGGGTGACAGAGAATTTTCCGCGCATTCCCTATGCGGAGGCCATGCAGAAATATGGATCTGACAAGCCCGATTTGCGCATTCCCATCGAGATGCAGGATGTGACACCGGCTTTTGACGGATCAGACTTCAAGATTTTCGCCAATATGATTGCCAAGGACAAGCGGGTGCGCGTTTGGGCCGTCCCTGCGAAAACCGGCGGTAGCCGAGCTTTTTGCGACCGTATGAACAGCTGGGCGCAAGGCGAGGGGCAGCCCGGGTTGGGATATATTTTCTTCCGCGAGGGCGAAGGTGCCGGACCGCTTGCCAAAAATATTGGGCCGGAGCGCACCGAGAAAATCAGAACCCAATTGGGCCTGGAAGATGGTGATGCGGTGTTTTTCTGCGCTGGTGTGCCAAAAGCCTTTGCCGAATTTGCGGGCCGTGCGCGCAACCGAATTGGCGCAGAGCTGGAACTGATCGACGCCGACCAGTTCGCATTTTGCTGGATCGTCGATTTTCCGATGTTTGAAACAGACGAAACCACTGGCAAGCTGGATTTCTCGCATAATCCGTTTTCTATGCCACAAGGCGGCATGGAAGCGCTGGAAAGCAAAGATCCGATCGATATTCTGGGCCACCAATATGATATTGTCTGCAATGGCATTGAGTTGTCCTCCGGCGCCATTCGGAATCACAAGCCGGAAATTATGCTCAAAGCCTTCGCCATTGCTGGCTATAGCGCTGAAGTTGTGGAACAGGAATTTGGCGGCATGTTAAACGCCTTCCGGTACGGCGCGCCGCCGCACGGCGGCATTGCGCCTGGCGTTGATCGCATTGTGATGTTGCTCGCAGAGCAGGAAAACTTACGTGAAGTTGTGGCCTTTCCGATGAACCAGCAAGCAGAAGACCTGCTTATGCAAGCACCAGCGCCTGTGTCGAACGCGCAATTGCGCGAATTGCACATCAGGCCTAGTTTGCCGAAAACGACCCCCACCGACGAACCGGTAAAAGAATAACGAGTACACTGGATTTGACAGCGCGGCAGTGCCATATTGAAGAAGGGCTTATCACTGGGGCATGAACCTGGCCAAGCGGAGATTAACATGCAGTTTTTGCGAATGCTTTTTACCTGGTGGCACAGCCAGACACTTGGAACAGCGTTAACGACATGGCGTCATGGCGAACTGGTCGGCATGGACGAGCAGGGCAACCGATATTATCGTGACAAAAACGGCAAATCAATCAACGGCAAAACGCGGCGCTGGGTGGTTTACAATGGTGACGTGGAAGCCACACGCGTGCCCCCAGAATGGCATGGCTGGCTGCATTACACGGTGGATGAAACCCCTGACGAAGCCGGTTTTGAGAAAAAAGACTGGCATCAGCCACATCGCGCAAACCAGACGGGCACGCCCAACGCACATCGGCCTGCAGGACAGGAAGATGCCGCATCGCACCGTGCTGGCTATGGCTCTTGGTCGCCGGAATAGGCCGCCTTCAGTGTCGGTACAGGAGAAGCAAAAATGAAGGATAATTTGGTCGAAACGCTGGTCGGCTTCGGCGTTATTGTTGTCGCGGCAATATTTGTCTTCTACGGCTATTCGGTAACGGATGTCTCCGACGGCGACGGCTATGTCGTATCGGCGGAATTTGACCGCGTAGACGGTTTGACCATTGGCAGCGATGTGCGCATGTCTGGCATCAAAATCGGCACGGTTACTGCCCTGTCGCTCGATGCGCAATCATATGCCGCAAATGTTTCAATGATTATCGGCAGCGATATTGACTTGCCGGATGATACCAGCGCGAAAATAACCAGCGAAGGGCTGTTGGGCGGCAATTACATTTCTTTGTCTGCCGGAGGCAGCCAAGACATGCTGTCCGGCGGCGATGAAATTCTTTATACGCAAGGGTCTGTCGATCTTATCGGGCTCGTGAGCCAGGCTTTGTTTAGCGCGGGTGATCAGGAAAGTGATACGGAATAATTCCGGCATCGGCCTTGTCGTTGCCCTTTTTATGTCGAGCGTCGACGCACAAGAGATTGAGAGGCCAGCCCAGCCCGTGCCGCCGCCCGTACCGCTTATTCTCGATCAGGAAAGCATGACACCGGAGTTTGACAGGGGCTTTCCGCCTTCTACCGCGCTGGAAGATGAGGACGACGGCACATTGTCGGTTTTTGACGTGCCGCTTCTTGAAATTCCCAATGATGCGGAAGCCGAGCAGAAGGAGGTGTTGCGCGTCGGCAGCTTCAGTCTGCTTAACAAGGTAACGGCGAAATTGCGTCCGGTTGAATTATTGCTGGGCGAGCCCACGGATATCGGCTCATTGCGCGTCATCATGCGCGATTGCATTTCAACACCGCCCGAAGAACCCCCTGAAACCAAGGTTTTTCTCGAGATTTTTGAATATAAATCCGGTTTTGAAAATCGTGTGTTTTCCGGCTGGATGTTCGCCTCAAGCCCCGGCATTAACGGGCTTGAACATGCCGTTTACGATTTGTGGCCGACGGCATGCAAAACCTCTACTGGCGAGAGGTTTACCGGCATCAGGTGAAAATCGGCATTCTGCGCGAGTGCGGTTTGCAGTTTTGCGTGATAGGTGGCACGCGGAATTTCCTTTAATCCGAAGCGCGTTAAATGATCGGTGGCAAACTGGCAGTCGAGCAGGGCGAAGCCCGCATATTTAAGGCGTGCAACAAGATAGGTTAGGGCTATTTTGCTAGCATCTGTTTGGCGCGAAAACATGCTTTCGCCAAAAAACGCGCTCGCTATGCACACACCATAAAGGCCCCCGGCCAAGTGATCCCCGTGCCAGCATTCGACGCTGTGGGCGTAGCCCATGGCGTGCAGTTTGCAATAGGCAGAGAGAATATCATCATTGATCCAGCTTGTTGGTCGGTCAACTGATGCCATGCGGCACGCCTCGATTGTCTGCCGGAAATCCGTGTCGATGCGCATGTCAAACGGAGCTCGTTTCATGGTGCGCACCAGTCGGCGGGGCACGTGAAAATCTTCAAGCGGCATCACTCCACGCATTTGCGGGTCTACCCAGAAGGTTTCAGGGTTATCAACCGCATCCGCCATGGGGAACAGGCCCTGACGATATGCGTGAACGATAAGTTCGGGGGTCAGATGCAGTTCAGGCGGTGCTTTCACGCTCTACCATCGCGTTCAAGAAAATTCTCAAGCCAGTGAATATCATAATCGGCTTTTTGGAAGTCTTCACTTTGCAGCAAATCGTCGAACAATGGGAGGGTGGTTTCGACCCCATCAATGGCGCATTCGTAAAGCGCACGATAAAGCCGCATTAGGCAGTCTTTCCGGTCGGTGCCGTGAACGATCAACTTACCGATCAGGCTATCGTAAAAAGGCGGTATCGCATAGCCGGCATATACCGCGCTGTCCATGCGCACGCCAAGGCCACCGGGCGGATGATAGGTCTGGATGACACCCGGCGACGGCATGAAACTGCGCGGGTTTTCGGCATTGATACGACATTCGATGGCGTGCCCGCTGAGCGTCAGGTCGTCTTGGGAAAAACTCAGCCGCTCGCCATTTGCAATTCTGATTTGCTCACGTACTAGGTCTATGCCAGTAATCATTTCTGTGACGGGATGCTCAACCTGCAGACGTGTATTCATTTCGATGAAATAAAATTCGCCGTCTTCATAAAGAAACTCGACTGTTCCAACACCCAGATATTGCATGCCCTCCATCGCGTCAGTTACGATTTTGCCAATTGCGGCGCGCGCGGCAGAGTCCAGAACCATTGAGGGGGCTTCTTCCAGAACCTTTTGGTGGCGGCGTTGCAAGGAGCAGTCCCGTTCGCCCAAATGGACGGCATTGCCGTGCGAGTCGCAAGCGACCTGAATTTCAATATGGCGCGGTTTTTCGAGATATTTTTCGATATAGACCGCATCATCGCCAAAGGCGGCTTTGGCTTCGCTGCGTGCGGTGGTGAAGGCCTCGGCCAACTCGCCCTCGCTGTGTGCAATTTTCATGCCGCGTCCGCCGCCGCCGGAGGCGGCTTTGACCAGGACCGGAAAGCCCATATCGCGAGACAGTTCCAACGCATCGTCGCTGGTTTTCACCTCGCCGTCCGAGCCCGGAACAACGGGAATGCCAAGCTCAATGGCTTTGGCCTTGGCTGCGATTTTGTCTCCCATCAGACGGATGTGATCGGCCTTGGGGCCGATAAAGCAGATATTGTGTGCGTTCAGAATATCGGCAAATTTTGCGTTCTCTGATAAAAATCCATATCCAGGATGCACCGCATCCGCGCCGGTGATTTCGCATGCTGCAATGATGGCCGGGATGCTCAGATAGCTTTGTGCCGCTGATGGCGGGCCGATGCATACGCTTTCATCGGCGAGGTGAACATGCATTGCATCCTCATCTGCCGTGGAATGAACTGCTACGGACTGGATGCCCATTTCCCGACAGGCACGAATGACGCGCAGGGCAATTTCGCCGCGATTTGCAATGAGTATTTTTGAGATCATGGTTTATTCAATAATGACCAAGGGCTGATCAAATTCGATTGGCTGTTCATTCTGCACGATTATCTGGGTAATTTCGCCCGCCCGCGGCGCGGCGATCGGGTTCATGGTTTTCATGGCTTCCACAATCAGCAATGTTTGGCCTTCGCTCACTGTGTCGCCGACTTTGATAAAGGCTGTGGCACCCGGTTCTGGCGATAGATAGGCCGTGCCGACCATTGGGGATTTAACGGCACCGGGGTGTGTGGCCAGATCTTCGGCAGGGATGGAATTACTCGAAGTGGCGGCCGCTTTTGTTACTTGCGGTTCTGTCGGTGCGGCCACTGGCGTCTCAACGGGCGACGGTACGGGTACGTAAGCGCTAGTGGCTTGACCTCCGGAGCGGGCAACTTTAATGCGCATGCCGCCGGATTCAATCTCGATTTCAGTCAGGCCTGTTGCATTGAGCAACTCTGCCAGGTCCTTTATCACCTGGCTGTCGGGAAGTTTTGCCATGAGTTTCTACCTCTTATTCCTTTATCAGCGTTGCAATTGCGTCGACGGCAAGAAGATATCCCTTCGGTCCGAGGCCGCATATTATACCCTGAACGGTTGGCGATATATATGAATGATGGCGAAAAGGTTCGCGCGCGAAGATATTGGACAAATGTACCTCAATGGCCGGTATTTCAAGCGCCTGAAGTGCATCGTGCAAGGCAATTGAGGTGTGCGTATAGGCCCCGGCATTAAGGATTAACCCACGGGCGGTGCTGCGGGCGGCCTGCACCATGTCCACCAATGCGCCTTCGTCATTGCTCTGGTCGAATTTCATTTCCAGATCGTATTCTCCGAGGCGCGCAGCACACATGCGCTCTATGTCGGCGAGCGTCGATGTGCCATATATTTCAGGCTCGCGTGACCCCAATAGGTTAAGATTAGGCCCGTTAAGGATATGTACCGGTCTGTCAACCAAGATATCACCTCATCACGTGGCCCGATGTGTAAAATCAAGGCCGTCATGGTTTGGCAGTAACCGAGATTTGGATAAAGTGCAAGCCTAACCATATGTTTGAAGACATATCAGCCGAAACGAAAAGCGGCGAAGAGGCGCATAAGGCAATGAAAATTATCGTAAATGGCGAAGACCAGTATTTTGATGCACCGCTGTCTATAGCAGGGCTACTGACAACCCTTGGCATTGCAGGGGGTAAGGTGGCTATTGAACGGAATCTGGAAATTGTGCCGAAATCGGCTTATGACACAATCGGTCTAAGTGATGGCGACCGCATTGAAATTGTACATTTTATCGGAGGAGGCGCCTGAGGGCGAAACATATATGACCAATCAGGCAACCGACACGGATCCATTGATAATTGCAGGCCGCGTATTTTTCTCAAGGCTGATCATTGGTACGGGAAAATATAAAGATTATGCAGAAAACGCCGCCGCGGCAGAGGCGTCGGGCGCGGAAATCGTCACCGTTGCAGTCAGGCGGGTGAATTTATCCGACCCGTCGGCACCCATGCTGGTAGATTATGTAAGCCCGGAAAAATATACCTTTTTGCCCAATACGGCGGGGTGTTTTACCGGCGAGGATGCTGTGCGCACCCTAAGGCTGGCGCGAGAGGCGGGTGGCTGGTCGCTGGTGAAGCTTGAAGTTCTGGGCGATGAAAAAACCCTCTATCCGAATATGCCCGAAACCCTGCGCGCGGCTGAATTACTCGTCAATGACGGGTTTGAGGTCATGGTCTATTGCAGCGACGACCCAATTATGGCGCGCGAATTGGAAGATATTGGCTGTTGCGCCATCATGCCGCTCGGCGCACCTATCGGGTCAGGGCTGGGCATTCAAAACCCTGTCAATATTCGCCTGATTGTCGAACAAGCCAAGATGCCCGTGTTAGTAGATGCCGGGGTAGGCACGGCCTCGGATGCCGCCGTTGCCATGGAACTTGGTTGCGACGGCGTGCTCATGAATACGGCAGTCGCAGAAGCCAAAGATCCGCTACAGATGGCGCGCGCCATGCGCCATGCGGTGATTGCTGGTCGACAGGCATATTTGGCCGGGCGTATGGGCAAGCGGCTTTATGCCGACCCCAGTTCGCCGCTTGCCGGATTGATTTAGTTCGCGGTTTTGGCCTTGCGCCCGCGCGCTTCGCTGACAAGCTCGCGCAAGCGGTCTTCGGACAGCGCGCCGGGGTGTATTTCGTCATTTATGACAAAGGCAGGAGTGCCGTTAATGCCCAGTGCGTCGGCTAGCGCCCGGGTACGGTCTATGGTCTCCGAAATGGCAGCGCTGGCGGCGCGCGATTTGACGGCGTTGACATCGACGCCAATTTCTTTGAGCGTGCGGTCCAGCAGGGCCGGGTTAATACTGCTCCGGCTGCTCATCAATTTGGAGTGATAGGTCAGAAATTTAGGTTGTTCGCCAAGCGCCAGCGCGTAGCTGGCCGCGATGAGTGAGGTTTCGTTCAAAATTGGAAATTCCTTGAAGACCACGCGCACATCATCGTTTTTTTCGACGATTTTCATCAGTGACGGGAAAACCTGCTTGCAATAGCCGCAATTATAATCGAAAAATTCGACTATCGTGACAGGGGCATTTTTCGGCCCGAGCGCGAAGTCGCTACCGCTATTATACAATTCATCGGCATTGTCCAGAATAGACTGTCGTTGTCGCTTTGCTTCCTCGGTTCCGTAATAATTCCGCAGGTTTTCAAGTGCGCGTGCCAGCACGTCTGGATTTTGCATCAGATAATCTTCGACCTTTTTTCCAAAGGCTTCATCGGCCAAGACTTCATTGATCAGTGTTGACGTGGCGAAGATTCCGAGCAAGAAACCTGTAATCAGGATTTTTTTTATCATTTTATCTCCTAGCGGCCTGCGCCACCAGCGCGGGCGATTTCCAGAATATCCGTTGTCCGGACTTTTTCGGACGACCCGTCGGGCAACCCTTTTATCGCGCGTCTGGCGTGCTTTAAAGATTCCGGCCGACCCAATAGGTCGTAATACTCGGCCAACGCCCATTCAGCATAGGCCACACGTTGCATTTGGCCGAATGCCTTGGAAAGCTGAAAATATGCGGTTGTATTGGCCGGATCAAGCCGTATGGCCTTACGTAGGTTTTTTTCTGCTGCAAGGTTGAATTTTTGCGACATCTCGCCACCCGTTTCCGCAATGCTCAGTTGCGTTGTCGCCAGACCTATTAGAAGCAAGGGCTGGTCGGGGGCGAGTTCCACTGATTTTTTATAAGCCGCCAAGCCGTTAGCGGCGCGTCCAGCTTCGTAATTCACCTGTCCTTTGAGTTCATGAAACCAGGGTGAGTTTGGTGTCAGGGCAATCAGCGCGTCGATTTCGCGTAAAGCTGTGTCCACCTGGCCCTGTCGGTGCAGGGCAATGGCGCGGGCATAGCGCGAGGGCATATCGGTATTTTTGCTCGGATAGCGGCGCAACGTGGTCGACGGGTGGTCAAGAAACCCCCTGATTTTGGCTTGCGCCATTTTATGGCGATGGCTCATTTCGGCGGTGTCTTCGACATCGCGATAAGCGGAAAGCTCGGCCCCGCGTTCGAAGCTGGCAACACGCTCACGCGACAAGGGGTGCGAGCGGATATATGGGTCTTGGCTGACCTCGGAGAGAATTTCTTGATCAGCCAGCATATCCATCATGCGGATAATGCCATTGGGCGATTGTCCCGTATCTTCCAAAAGCCGCAAGGCAATCACGTCGGCAGTTGATTCCTGCGCGCGGTTGAAAGACAGAAACTTGCGTTGGACAATTTGCTGCCCACCCGTAATAAGCGCGAGCCCGACATCAGGGGCCCCTGCTAGCAGTGACCCCAGACCCAGAATTGTTGTAACCAGCGCGGGGCGTTGGGCTTCGTCAACGGCGCTGGCTTTGCGCGACAGATGGCCGCCAATAATATGGCCAATCTCATGCGCGATCACGCCGATCACCATATTCGGGTCTTCGGATTCGAGAATGAGACCAGTGTGGAAATAAATATTCTGTCCGTTGGCAACAAAAGCATTCAGCGACTTGTTGTTGATAAGTGCAATGCCGACCGTGTTCGGGTTCAGTCCGGCGGCCAGAAAAAGCGGGCGACTATAATCGGCCAGCAGGCTTTCGATCTCGGCATCGCGAATGAAACCGCTCGCATGTGCTGCTGGGTAGGAAGCTACAAAACCAATAAACACCAAAAGCAGACGAATTAATCGCATAATTCAACCCCCGAATTTTGCCCCACATGCCTCCTTAATTTGTCGCCATTGGTTGTGGCAACATTTAGGGGGGCGTGGGTCACGCTAGCCATGACACAACAATGCAGTAAATTCAGGAGCGACGCCACCAGCCTTTACGGGCGGAGCCTACCTCCGCTTCATCCGAAGCCTCATTTGCGGCCTCATCGGCTGTTTCCGCACCGGCAATTTCCACCACGGTATCGATGTTTTCATCCGAAGCCGAAATATCATTTGCGGTATTTTTAGTGCCCGGGACGTTCATCTTAGTAGGCTCGGCCTCATCGCCTGTTTCGGCTTCAGGTGCAATGTTGCTTTCTGCGTCTGATGCAATTACATCGGCACCATTTTTGTCTGAATTTTCTTCGGGAGCCGTGGCCTCGCCTTCCTCGTTCCGCCGCCTACGTCGTCCACCACGCCGCCCGCGGCGACGCCGACGCTTGTTATTGCCTTCGTCACCGTCTTCACTGTCGGCGGTTGTCGCGTCGGACGCTTCAACGGTTTCTTCAGCATCTTCGGCCGCGGATTCTTCACTGCGTTCCTGTTGTATTTTATTGCTGCGGCGTCGACGATTGCGCTTAGGTTTTGCGGTGGCGGCCTCATCGGCCAGTGCTGCTGGGTCGCCCACCATGCGCATGGTTCCTTCGCTTTCGGTCTGGTCAGGTAGGGTAAAAGCCATTTCCATGGCAGTCAGGTCGCGGTCAGCCTGAACTATCACGCGCAGACCCGTTTGCGTTTCAATATCGAGTAGCTGTGTCCGCTTGTTGTTCAGGAGATATGTCGCCACATCTTCGGGCACGTGAACCGCGAGTACGCCCTCGTCGAATTTACCTGCGCGTTCGTCGATCTGACGCAGCACATGTAGCGCACGACTTTCGACCGAACGCAACATGCCGGAGCCATTGCAATGCGGGCAAGTCTCGGAACTGCCTTCCAGAACACCTGAGCGCATTCGTTGGCGCGACATTTCAAGCAGTCCAAAACTGCTGATACGGCCAACCTGAATGCGCGCGCGGTCTATTTTCAGCGCCTCCTTCAGGCGTTTTTCGACGGCACGGTTGTTGCGTCCCTCATCCATATCGATGAAGTCAATAACCAGCAGACCCGCCAAATCGCGCAAGCGCGCTTGCCGCGCAACTTCCGTTGCCGCTTCCAGATTGGTTGCAAGGGCGGTTTTCTCCACCGAATATTCGCGTGTGGATTTGCCCGAATTCACGTCGATTGCCACCAGTGCCTCGGTTTGGTTAATCACCAGATAACCGCCGGACGGTAGTGTCACCACAGGGTTGAACATGGCAGCGAGCTTGTCCTCAACCGACGTCTGACGGAATAGCGCGTCTGTGTCAGTGTGCTGCTTAACCTTGCGGGCGTGGCTGGGCATGAGCAGTTTCATATAGCTGCGCGCCAGCTTGTACCCATCTGCTCCGCTGACCACAACCTCTTCAAAGTCCTTGCTGTAAATGTCGCGGATACATCGCTGGATGAGGTTACCCTCTTCATAAACCAACGCCGGTGCGGAGCTGTTGACCGTAATCTCGCGCACATTTTCCCAAAGTCGCCACAAATATTGCCAGTCACGCCGGATTTCGGCCAGCGTGCGCTGGGCACCAGCGGTACGAACAATAAGGCCCATCCCGTCGGGCACATCCAGTTTTCCAACGATGGTTTTCAGTTTTTTGCGGTCTGTCGCATTGTTAATTTTGCGGGAAATGCCGCCACCGCGCGCTGTGTTGGGCATCAACACACAATAACGTCCAGCAAGCGACAAATATGTCGTAAGCGCTGCACCCTTATTTCCGCGTTCTTCTTTCAACACCTGTACAAGAATAATTTGCCGCCGCTTGATGACTTCCTGAATTTTGTATTTGCGATAAAGCGCGCGTCGGTTTAAGGGCGTTGAAGCTTCTTCATGTGCATCACCGCCCACATCTTCAATATCGCTGGCTTCACCATTTTCATCTTTGTCTTCGCCGTCCTCATTGTCGGCATCTTCGCTTTCGGCGTCATGCGAGGCGGCATTTTCACGGTCTTCTTCGGCTTGCTCGCGCAGCAACTCCTCTCGGTCGCTGACTGGAATTTGATAATAATCAGGGTGAATTTCGTTAAAGGCGAGGAAACCGTGCCGGTTTCCGCCATATTCCACGAAGGCCGCCTGTAGCGACGGCTCAACGCGGGTTACTTTTGCTAGATATATATTGCCGCGCAGGGGCGACTTTGTGCTGGATTCAAAATCAAATTCGTCGATTTGATTGTCGTTCAAAACCACCACACGGGTTTCTTCCGGGTGGACGGCATCGATAAGCATACGCTTTGTCATAAAAATCTCCGGGGGCACCGCGGCGCATCGGCTTGCAAGAGCCGTGGTCAACGTCGATGCCAAAATAATTGGGTCGGGACAGAAAGACGAGGCTACGCCGCAGATCGTCCAGCGCGTCCATAAGGGTCGGTGCAGCGTGAAATAAATTCGGAGGGGATATGCCGGGAGCAGCCAAAATTTTAGTCTCTCTGTTTTCTGGTGCGCTGCGGTTTTTTGCCTCGCACGCTGACAAATTCAGCGAAACGACCAGCCAATTGATGCAGGACACACGTTGGTTCTTGTATAGGGACAAGGGTGGGATTGCAAGTCGATTGTCCGCCAGGTTAGGTCTGGGGGAATCGCAATTTTGTCCGCCAAGGGGTATATTGCGAATCGTAGTGACGTTTTTTACAAACGTGAATACGAGGTTTTCATGCGTCTAACAATGGTTTTTCGCTGGTTTTTGTTACTGGGGTTGATGCCTGGTGGCTTAGGCACGGTGTCCGCCGCAGATATGCGCGTGCAAAACATTCGCCTCGGAGCGTCAGATGGTGCCACGCGGCTGGTGCTGGAAATATCTGGGCGTGCTGATTTTAATGTGTTTTCGCTTGATACGCCGCGTCGCATTGTCGTCGACTTACCGTCGCTCGACTGGCCAGACGTCAGTGCAAGCCCAGAACCGGTGGGACACATCAGTGGTCTGCGCTTCGGGCAATTCACGGCGACACAATCGCGTCTGGTGGTTGATTTGAACGCGCCAGCGATTGTATGGCGCAGTTTTATGCTGGATCCAGCATCAGGCTTTCCGCACCGGTTGGTAGTTGACTTGAAGACATCCAGTGCCGAGAATTTCGCTAAGCAGGTTGCTGCGGACAGGATGGCCAAGCGCGCTAAATCCCTTACGCCCAGTTCGCCGTCTGTCATTTCGCCGCCAGTAATTTCGCAAGGCCCGCGCGAGCCAAATCCCAAGCCCGTGATTGTTATTGACGCCGGACATGGCGGCGTTGACCCTGGTGCAACCGGGCGCAAAACACTCGAGAAACAGGTGACATTGGCGTTTTCCAAGGAACTGGCCCAACAATTACGTAAAACAGGCAAATATGACGTGTATCTTACGCGCAGCCGAGATATTTACATTCCCCTCCGCCAGCGTGTGAATATTGCGCGCAAGCACAAGGCTGATTTGTTCATATCCATACATGCCGATGCGATTAAACGAAAAAATATACGTGGTATGTCGATTTATACGCTTTCGGAGACGGCTTCGGACAAGGAGGCAGAGGCTCTGGCGCGCAAGGAAAACCGATCTGATATTATCGTCGGATTTGATTTTGATGATCACCCGCCGGAAATTGCAAATACGCTGATTGATCTTTCCCAGCGCTTGACTAAAAATTTGTCGGTTGAATTCGCCAATTTAGTGGTGAAAAACGCTCGCGGCACGACACGTTTGTTGGAACGGACCCACAGATTTGCAGGATTTCGCGTTCTGAAAGCGCCAGATGTGCCATCCGTGCTAATTGAATTGGGCTTTTTGACTAATCGCAGCGATGAAAAACAGCTGCTTTCGGCCAGTTGGCGGCGAAAAATTGCCAAATCGCTGGTTAAATCTGTGAATGGGTTCTTTTCATCCAGTCAACAGGTGCGTATGACTCAATAAAAGCATGTACAAACTGTTGCCGTATTCTTTTGCTTATGCTGCGCTTGACCAGTAAAGGGTAGAGACTGAATGAGATTGTTGGGAAATTTGGCCGGTGTTTTTGCGACGCTTGGTGCGGTTGCGCTTCTGGCGCTGGTGCTTTCCCTGTGGCGTATCAGCAGCGGGTTGCCGAATTACGAGCATCTGGCAAATTACACGCCGCCCGTAATGAGCCGCGTACATGCCGGCGACGGCAGCCTCATTGCCGAATATGCTCAGGAACGCCGTCTGTTCGTGCCCATTGATGTGGTGCCCGAACACGTAATCAATGCGTTTTTGGCCGCTGAAGATAAAAATTTCTATGATCATATCGGCATTGATTTCATAGGCATTGCCCGCGCGGTTTTTCAAAACGTGGTGAATGTGGCTTCAGGCAAACGGTTAGAGGGGGCTTCAACCATCACGCAACAAGTCGCCAAAAACTTCCTTCTGAGCAGCGATGTAACGCTGGAGCGCAAGCTGAAGGAGGCCGTACTTGCATTACGTCTGGAGCGCACGTTCAACAAACGTCAATTGCTGGAGCTTTACCTCAATGAGATTTACCTGGGCCTTGGCAGTTACGGCGTGGCGGCGGCGGCGCTGAATTACTTCGACAAGCCGTTGAGTGAACTCTCGCTTGAAGAGGCGGCCTATCTTGCGGCCTTGCCCAAGGCACCGAACAATTACCACCCGTTCCGTAGGCGCGCTCGCGCGCTAGCGCGGCGCAACTGGGTTCTGAGCCGCATGGCCTCAAATGGGTTCATCTCTGATTATGAGGAGCGGCTTGCGCGCGCAGAAGACCTTGTCGTGACTGATCGTCCGGTCGGCGTTCAGCGCATCGCGGCGGAGCATTTTGCCGAAGAGGTGCGCCGGCGGGTCTATGATATTTACGGCGAAAAGAAACTTTATGGAGGCGGGCTTTCCATTCGCTCTACTCTAAATACGGATTTTCAGACTTTTGCCCAGCGCGCCTTGCGCTCGGGTTTGCGCGACTATGACAGGCGTAATGGATATCGCGGCCCCGTAGCAAAACTCGACGGTCTGGAAGCCTGGTGGGAAGAAATTGTGAAAATCGACATCCCGTCAGATTTGCGCCCGTGGCGTTTGGCGGTTGTATTGTCGGCAGATGCCAATGAAGCGTCTATTGGGCTGCGCCCGCGCATGACCCGCGCAAGCCGATTTGAAGAATCTATAGATGTCGGCCGCCTCACGCTTGACGCTGTTTCATGGGCGCGTGCCGCGCCCAATAACGAAAACGGCTATCGCCAAGTCGGGCCCAAAATTTCCCGCGTCGACCAAGTGCTTTCGGTTGGAGATATTGTGTGGGTGGCACCGGCAGATGCGCCGGGCTTGTACAGGCTTGAGCAAATGCCAGAGGTTAACGGCGCGATTATTGCGCTCGACCCGCATACCGGTCGCGTGCTGGCCATGGTCGGTGGTTTCAGCTTTGGCGCCAGCGAGTTTAATCGGGCAACTCAGGCCAATCGCCAGCCCGGGTCGGCTTTCAAACCATTTGTTTACGCCGCCGCCCTCGACAGCGGTTTCACACCCGCCAGTCTGGTGCTGGATGCGCCTTTCGTGATGGAACAGGGCAATGATAAGGGGTTGTGGAAGCCGGAAAACTACGCGCGCAGGTTTTATGGCCTGTCGACTTTGCGGCTGGGTATGGAAAAAAGCCGAAATCTGATGACCGTTCGAATGGCGCAGGAAATAGGCATGAATAAAATTTCCGCCTATGCGCGGCGCTTCGACATCACCCCGAATATGCCGCGTGTGCTTGCCATGGCGCTGGGGGCTGGAGAGACGACACTGATGCGTTTGACATCGGCTTATGCTATGCTGGTCAATGGCGGCAACAGGATTGAACCGGTTTTCGTTGACCGTATTCAAGACCGCTATGGCACCACGCTCTACCGTCAGGACACGCGACCCTGTATCGGTTGCAATGCTGAAGTGTGGGCCGACCAAATCCCTCCTGATTTGCCGGATACACGCGAAGAAGTGCTGTCGGCGCAAACCTCCTATCAGGTTGTTTCCATGCTTGAAGGGGTCGTCAAGCGCGGTACGGGCCGGCAAATTCACACGCTGGGTAAGCCGCTGGCGGGTAAAACTGGTACGACCAACGACAATCGCGATGCTTGGTTTGTTGGCTTTTCGCCCGACCTGGCTGTCGGGGTATATGTCGGCTATGACGACAACCGCTCACTGGGTGGGAATGAAACAGGCGGGCGCGTTGCCGCCCCTATCTTCAGGGCTTTCATGAAATCGGCGCTTGAGAGCACTATGCCGCCGCCATTTCGCATTCCGCCTGCAGTCAGTCTCGTGCGTATCAATGCCAAAACCGGCAAGCTGGCAAGGCCGGTGGATGAAACAGTTATTCTGGAAGCCTTTAAAATTGGCACTGAACCCTCGCGCAATTCCAAGCAAGCCGTGGTGCGGGGCGCCGAGCGCACAGGAAGCGAGCGCGGGCAGGGAGCGACGGTGGGCGCGGGCACGGGCGGGCTTTACTAGTCGTCCTGACCCCCGTATCTTCCGAGCCATATTCACGGAGAGGGCATTGCGCGCAGAGATCACCGATTTTGTTGACCGGATCAAGCAGTCCATCGAACTGCTGAGGAGGCATCTTTGACTGGGAGCAGGCGCTTCGACGCTTGGACGAACTCAACAAAAGTGCTGAAGACCCGGAATTGTGGAAAAATCCCGACCGTGCCCAGACGCTGATGCAGGAACGCACGCGGCTGGAAAACGCCATTAACGCGTGCCGGGCACTGGAAACTGAGTTAACCGAAAATGTCGAGATGATTGAGCTGGGTGAGGCCGAGAATGACAGCGATATTGTCGCGGAATGCGAGGTCGCGCTGGAAGCCTTGCAACAGCGTGCCGAGCGCATGGAAGTTGAAACCTTGCTGTCCGGCGAGGCGGACGCTAATGATGCGTTTATCGAGGTGCATGCTGGTGCTGGCGGCACCGAAAGTCAGGACTGGGCCTCCATGCTGCTGCGCATGTATATGCGCTGGGCCGAGAAAAAAGGTTTTAAAGTTACGCTGATCGAACAAACTGATGGCGAAGAAGCGGGCATCAAATCGGCGACTGTCGAGATTAAGGGGCGTAATGCCTATGGCTGGGCAAAGACGGAGTCTGGTGTACACCGTCTTGTTCGCATTTCGCCCTTTGACAGCAATGCTCGCCGCCATACGAGCTTTGCCAGCGTTTGGTGTTATCCGGTGGTCGACGATGCTATCGATATTGATGTTTCCGACGCCGATGTCCGCATTGACACATTTAGGGCCAGCGGTGCTGGTGGCCAACATGTCAACACAACCGACAGTGCGGTGCGTATCACCCATCTTGAAACGAATATCGTTGTGCAGTGCCAGAATGAGCGGTCGCAACATAAAAACCGCGCCACGGCCTGGGCCATGCTGCGGGCGCGTTTATACGAGCTTGAACTGCAAAAGCGCGAGGAGGAGGCGATGGCCAGCGCCGAACAGAAATCAGAGATTGGCTGGGGCCACCAGATACGCTCTTATGTTTTGCAACCCTACCAGATGGTCAAGGATTTGCGAACTGGTGTCGAAAGTGGCAATCCGGGCGGCGTGCTGGATGGTGCGCTTGACCCGTTCATGGAAGCCGCGCTTGCCCAGCGGGTGAGCGGCGAGGCGACATCCGTCGAAGATCTGGATTAATTGATCAGTGCTTAATTGGCGAGTTGGGGCGACTGGTTTTGGTCGCCATCTTCCAGCAGCAGACCGACAGCGGCGTTTTTTAGAGGGTCTTTTTCGCGCTTGACTGTGCCGTTGAGATGCGCGCCCGTTTCGATGGCCAAGGCTTCGTGATAAATATCACCATTAACTTCGCATGTGGCACACAAATGCACCTGTCGTGCGCGAATGGTGCCATCTACACGTCCGCGAATGGTAACGGTTTCCCCCGCCAGCTCGCCAGTGATATGGGCGTCTTGCCCGACCGTCACGGCATGCGAGCGCAAATCGCCGTCAAGAATGCCGTCAATTTGAATATCACCAGTTGAGGTAATTTGCCCGATCACCTGCAAATCCTTACACAGGATGGAGGGGGCATTTTTGCTCAGTTTTCGCTGGTCGCTCATAGGAATGTGCCTGTTACTGTTTGGGATTTGCTGAATGGGTTTCAGCGATATTGAAAATTTGCTTGCCAGCATCAAGAAATGCCGCCGGGTTACGAACCTTCCCGTCAAACCAAATTTCGTAGTGCAGGTGCGGGCCCGTGCTGCGACCGCTATTGCCGGCATCACCAATATGTTGCTGAAATTCGACACGCTGGCCGGTGCGCACGCGCGAGCGTGCCAGATGTCCATAGCGGGTTTTGAACCCATTGCCGTGGTCAATTTCAATCACCAGACCGTAAGGGCCCTTATATCCGGCCTGGGTGACCGTGCCGCCCAGCGTGCTGTGAACCGGCGTCCCCGTTGTTGCGCCGAAATCAACGCCCGAATGAAACGCCGCCCGCTTTTTGAACGGGTCAAGCCGCACCCCGAAATCACTAGTGATGCTGTAATCGTGAATGGGTAGTGCCAGTGGAATTTTTGCCAGGGATTTGCTCAAGCCCGACAGACGGTCAAGGTTAGTGCTTATACGGTAAAGCTGCTGGTGCAGTGAGCTGTTAAGCCCCGGCTGACCTTGTAATGGGATGTAAGGCCCGCCGACGGCCAATTCATTTTCCGGCAGTACGCGGGCCATGAATTCCTCCGTCGTCAGAACGTCGGTCAAATTAATGACTGTCTCGAATTCGTCAATTTTATGGTCAAGGCTTTCCTCCAGCGCATCAAGCAGGTCGCGCTGGCGCGTGCCCAGCGTTGAAATCCGCCGAGATATGTTTTCTGGCAGATAGGGCATTGCCAGCACATCCTCATCGTGTCGCCCGACGCTGGCGACACCTTCATTTGCCAACGCCACTGTGGGAGCTGGTGCGTCGCCGCTTTCTGTGCGGCTTTCAAGTGTGACATTCGCCGTATCTTCGGCGCGTCCGATAATATCCAAATTGCCTTTTTTGTTGTTGCGCTTTGCTACGCCAGAAAAGGCGATTTGCATTTGCCTCAATTCGCTCGAGATCGAGGCGTTTTGCTCCAGTACGCGGGTCAATTCGTGGTGCTTTTTTTCGAGCGAATTTGTTGTTTCGCTGAACCAGTCGCGCGTCAGAACAATCTGGCTGTTCAAATCATCATATGCCAGTTGCATGCGCCGCAATTCGTTCTCATAAGCCAGTTGCATTTCCAGAAATTCTCGATCTTTGCGTTCGGCAATTTCGTCTTTGAAAATTACATTTACGGTCGCGAAGCTGAACCAGGCTGCAAACCCCAGAAAGAAGGCAGACAAAGCAATTTGCGATCGCGAAGACAGCGGCACATAGCTGACGCTGCCCCGTGCCCGAATGTACAATTGGCGTTCAATAAAGACCGAAAGCAACGCTCTCTTCACTTTAATCGCTATATTAAACAATTGCTGTCTCCTCTTCTCCCGCTTTGTCCCAAAAAATGCCTCAGGATGCAAGCGCAATAAAACGGGCCGCCGCCTTGCGAAAATCGGGGTATTGGCTCACCTTGCGGTCGTGTCCGAATAAAATGCAAGTGGCATGCCAGCCGCCGTTCGCGCTGCCTCGTTAAAAGGGGGTTTCAGCTTTCCCTTGAAATAGTCGTTCAATTTGTTGTGGAAGCAATGTGTTGGGTCAATTTTTTCAGACGAACAGACCTCGTGAAACCATTTAACCCCGGCTGACACATGAGATTTTTCGTCTTCGTAAATCGTTTCCAGAATTCTGACAGTGGCCGTATCGCCGGCTTTGTTGAAGCGTTTTATCATACCGGGTGTCACATCGAGGCCCCGCGCCTCCAAAACCATGGGCACAATTGCAAGGCGGGCCGCAAGGTCGT
Source organism: uncultured PS1 clade bacterium (assembly GCA_902624095.1). GTDB lineage: Bacteria > Pseudomonadota > Alphaproteobacteria > RS24 > RS24 > UBA7378. The sequence continues at coordinate 17,859 of CACNWB010000016.1, read as the reverse complement.
GGCGTGTGTCATATGCGGCTTCCCACAGACCATCATGGGCAGGAAAATCGCCATAGGCGAAGCCCATGTCGTTCAGCCGTTTTTCCAGCATCAGAAAGTGCCGCGCTTCATCGGCGGCAATCGACAGCCAGTCGCCGTAAAAGCTGTCGTCCAGCCCGCGGTCGCAAAAACGGCCGGCCATGTCGCAGGCAAGGTCAATGGCGTTCAGCTCAATATGTGCCAGCGCGTGAATTTGTGAGGCACGGCCCTTTTCGCTGCCGAGCTTGCGGGTCGGCATGTTGCGCGGGGCAAGTAATGTAGGTCGGTCAGGACGGGCGGGTCGGTCGGGCCAATTGGACGGAGCCTGCGTATCAACGCCAAGCGCGCCATGGCTCCAGTCGGCAACGGCCTGTCGCGCCAAGGCGGCTTTGATGCGCGGGTCCGGTGCTTCCAGAACCGCGCGCACCGCATCATTCATGTAAGCTGGTTTGCGCGATGCGGCGGCGGAATGTGCTTGGCCGCTCACGAGCTGACGGTCTCCAGCACAGCCTTGACATGGCCTTTCACACGTACTTTGCGCCAGATATTTAGAATTTTGCCGTCTTCGCCTACGAGAAAAGTCGTCCGCTCAATACCCATATATTTTCTGCCGTACATGTTTTTTTCCACCCAAACGCCATAGGCTTTGAGCATTTTATGGTCAGGGTCACTCAGCAGTGTCACACCCAGATTGTGCTTGGTTTTGAATTTTTCATGCTTTTCGACACTGTCAGCCGAAACACCAACAAGCTCCGTGTTGGCGGCGGCAAAGGCATCATGTTTGGCTGTAAATTCAATCGCTTCAGTTGTGCATCCCGGCGTGTCGTCTTTCGGGTAGAAATAAATTACCAGTTTTTTCCCGGCGTAATCGGCCAGCGACACTTGCCGGTCGCCGTCGGCTGCACATGAAAAATCAGGTGCTTTTGAACCAACTTCAAGTGTTTGCGGCATTTTAATCTCCCGTTTTGCAAATCATACTGCTATGAAACCTTTGAGGTAGCTTACCTGTATTTGTCCGACAGGGGCGCCATGTCAAGGTCACAATTGTGAATTAAGTTTTTTTGAGCTCTACAGGGTCAGGAGACCGATTAATTGATGAAATATATTGCGGGCTTTTTTCTGGGTTTGCTGCTGCTGCTGGTCGGCACTATCGGCATATTATTTGTCCGCCCGATCCCGCTTGGCCTGACGGCGGAATTCATGATCCGGCAATTGGTAGATTTCGAGGCGGATGCCCAGTTTTCGGTGGATGGAGCGCAACTCGTATGGTCGCCGCAACGCGAAGTGCCGTTTATTACGGCAGACAGCATTTCCTATATTGGCACGACGGGTGATGTGCTGCGGGCTGACAAGGTGACACTTTATCCCAGTGCCGAGGCGCTCTGGATTGACGGTGTGTTGGCGCTGTCCGATTTGCACGTTAATCGGCTTGAATTGCAGGCTGGCGAACGCCGCGTGCAGACATCGACGCTTAATGATTTGTTCGCGGCCATTTCGCGCCTCAGTGCGGCTGATGCCCAGTTCACGCGCTATATCGAAGATGTTTCCGTGCGCGATATTTTGATCCGCGGCACTGATGGCCTGCATCCGCCGGAAGGGTCGAAATTTCTGCTGATGCGTCAAGATGGTGGCCTGCGCAGCGAGCTACAGCTTTCATATTTTCGCGGCGAAAATCTGACGCAGGTTTCGGGACGCGCCTATACCGAACTCGGCAAGGGCGGTCGCGTGGATGTGCAAATTAAACAGGTGAACCCTGCAGATTTGGCCGGTTTCAGCTCTCTTTTCGCGCCCTTGTCGGCGCTTTCATTGCCGGTAGATGCCGAATTGGGGTTCGAGTTAGGCACGGATGGCACGCCCAAGCGTGGCGAGGTCAATATCAGGCTGAAAGACGGTGTTGTGTCGCTTTCCGAGAGGCGCTTCGGGGTCAGCCGCATTGAGTTGGACTTGGAAACCGATCTGGCGGCGCAGTCGATAACCTTGAAAAAAGGTCGCATAAATGTCGACGGAGTCGGCGTACGCTTTGCAGGCACAGCGGATTTTGCCCTGACACCGGAGGGCGATATTGACGTTGTCACCGCGCGGGTCGACGGTCAGAAGATTGATATTAATGTGCCGTCATTTTTGCCAGCACCGATACGCAATGCCCGAGCTGATCTGGGTTTGACCTTTCTTGGTGCCACAAACCGTCTTGTTATTGATACTGGTAGTCTCTCGGTGCAAAACGAGAAGGCTGCGCTTTCGGGCGATATTGATTTTTCTGACGGACTGCCGAAAATCGGCTTGGCTTTGACCTTCGATACACTGGCGCGCGAAACGGCTTTTAACTTATGGCCAGTCAAAATAGGGCAGTGGACGCGGCAATGGGTAACAGAAAACATCTCTGGCGGTCGTATTGAGGGGGCCTCTATCGCTTTAAATGCGAGCCTTGATGAGCTTGTGTCGCGCAAGAAGGGCAACCCGATGCGCGAGGAAGCTTTAGCACTGACAATGCAATTCAGCGACATCAGCATTCGGCCCTTGCGGCATCTGCCGCCAATAGCAAATGCTCGTGCAAATTTCGTTATGCGCGGCACTTCTTTTCAAGCCGATCTGTCCGACGGGCGAATGATATTGTCTGATCCGAACAATGCGAAAGCCGACCAGACGGTCGATATAGTGTCGGGCAAATTAGAAGTGCGCGATTACCGTGCGCAAGGTGCTCCTTCTGTCGTCAGCTTTGATGCGTCAGGCGACCTAGGCATAATATTGTATCATCTCAACCGACCGCCTTTTGTATTGCTCCGCAATGTCGATTTTGACCTGACCCGCCTTTCGGGGCAGGTTCGCGCGACAACGGTTTTGAACATGCCGCTCTTCAGGCCCAAGCTCGCCGACATCGTCTTTAAGGTTTCGGGTACGGGATCGGACGTTGCCGTTGCCGGCAGACTGGGTGCTTATCAAATCGACAATATTAGAGGGTTCGTAGATTTGGACGCGCGCGGTTTCAATATTGCCGGGCGGGGGAGGGTCAATAATGTACCGCTCAATTTTAACTGGCAGCAAGGATTAGCGAACGCACCGGAGGAGCCCCTGCGGCCCTCGCGATTGGCGATATCTGAAACACTGTCCGGTGAGGATTTTAACGCCCTCGGGTACGAATGGGCTGGCAACCGTCTGACGGGCGGCGTGCCGATAAACATTAAATTTGACGGATCGATCACTAAGCCGCTCGCTTATCACTTCAATGCCGATTTGACCCAAAGCGAGGTTTCTTTTATGCCCCTTACCCACACCAAGGAAGCTGGAACCCGCGCTCGTTTGTCGGGTCGCGTTGATAATGCGGTTGAGGCAGATACGCGCACACTAGCATTTAGCTATGAAGAAGAAGGGGAAAACCCGGTTGCGGGCCGAGCTGATTTTACCAGCGCCAACCTGTCGCGCATTACCATGCCCATTTTTGACTTGGGAGACATGAAAAATGTGACCTTTGGCCTTACTGAAATGGGCGGATATCGACAGGTTTCGCTCCGCGCGACAAAATTTCTTGTCAACGACCCAGTCGCCGCGGCATTTGGGAATGCGGGTTCATCAGACCGGCTGTTTTCCGAAAGTATTAACGCAATTTTGGGAGATAATTTTTCGATTGAGGCCCAGATTGACACTCTTGATGGGTCGCATGAAGAACGCCTCGACGGTTTTCGGCTCATTATGAATGCCACGGATGGTCGCTACGAGCGCATCCAACTGCAGGGCACATTTGCGGACGGTTCGGAACTCATCGGTGATTTGGCGCGTACATCCCCAAATTTGCGTAGCTATTCGTTGCAGGCCGAAAATGGAAGTAATCTCATACGGTTGTTGGGTTTTCTGCCTGATCTGGAAGGTGGTGCCTTACTGTTGCAGGGAAGTTTTTTCGATAACGGCGTGTCAGCGGACGGTGACCCGCGGGATATTGATGGGTGGTTTGAAATGCAGGCATTTCGTGCCCGCAAGGTGCCCGTGCTGGCGCGACTTCTGTCGCTAGGCTCCTTAACTGGCATTGCCGATACTTTGTCGGGTGATGGAATTGCCTTTGATGTCGCGCAGTTCAAATTCACCTTGCATGATGGAAGGCTCAGGCTAAAATCTGGGCGCTTCAACGGGCCAGCGCTTGGCCTGACGACGCAAGGTGCTTTCAACGTGGGCACACGCGAGGTTGATTTTGGCGGTACGGTTGTGCCCGCCTATGGCATTAATTCGGTTCTGGAAAAAGTTCCTCTGATCGGTCGGGTTTTGACAGGGCGCGAGGGCGAGGGTGTGTTCGGCTTCAGCTATCGCGTAGGCGGCACGACGAACGATCTGTCATTGCTGGTTAATCCGCTGTCGGTTTTAACGCCGGGTATTTTGCGGCGCGTTTTCGAAATCGGCATTGGTGAATTGCCCGAAGTCACTGTGACGGACGACGATCTGGTTGAAGACGAGCTCGACGACTAGCCCTCAGCCACCAGTAAAACATGACGTTTTTTACCTGCCGAGAGCTTTATAAAACCATCTTTGATATCTGATTGGGTGAGCATTCGGGTAATGTCATTTTGTGCTGCATCGTTGATGCGCGCGCCGCCGCCTTGAACTAGCCGCCGCGCTTCGCTATTAGAACCCGCAAGCCCTGCTAGCACAAAGGCTTCCAGAAGTCCGATGCCAGTATTGAGCTGGCCAGCATCGAGTGCCACGCTGGGCAGGTCGGCGCTTTTGCCGCCGCCCTCGAAAGTTTCACGGGCTGTGGCTTCGGCTTTTTGCGCCGCATCGCGACCATGGCACATGGCTGTGGCTTCGGTCGCGAGCGCCTTTTTGGCATCGTTAAGTTCCGCCCCCTCCAGCTTCGCAAGGCGGGTAATTTCCGTTTCCGGCAATTCGGTGAACAGCCGCAAAAACCGGCCAATGTCTCCGTCTTCAGTGTTGCGCCAAAACTGCCAATAGTCGTAGACGGGCAGCATATCGGCGTTTAGCCAGACCGCACCTTGTGCGGTCTTGCCCATTTTCGCGCCCGAAGATGTCGTCAGCAAATTTGTCGTCAAACCAAACAGCGCTGCCTGATCGGTGCGCCGCGCCAGTTCGATACCATTGACAATATTGCCCCATTGGTCGGAGCCGCCCATCTGCAACACGCAATTATAGCGCCGATGCAATTCCAGAAAGTCATAAGCCTGCAAAATCATGTAATTGAATTCAAGGAAACTCAGCGGCTGCTCCCGATCGAGGCGCAGTTTCACACTGTCAAAGTTTAACATGCGATTAATCGAAAAATGCCGCCCATAATCGCGTAAGAAAGCGATGTAATCGAGTTCCGACAGCCAATCATCATTATCAACCAGAATGGCATCTTGCGGCCCATCACCAAAAGTGAGGAAACGCTCAAATGTTGCGCGAATGGTTTGCTTGTTTTCGGCTATCTGCGCGTCGCTCAGCACTTGGCGGCTTTCGTCCTTGCCCGACGGGTCACCGACTTTCGTTGTACCACCGCCGATGACAACGATCGGCCTGTGGCCTGTCTGTTGCAGTCGGCGCAACATCAAAATGGAAATAAGATTGCCGACATGTAGGCTGGGAGCAGTGCAGTCATATCCGATATAACCAGTCATCACGGTTTCGCTGGCCTCCGCGTCTAGGCCATCATTGTCTGTGCACTGGGCGATAAACCCTCGCGCATCAAGCGAAGAGAGGAATTCTGACTTGAAATCTGTCATGATGGGCTAGAGATACGCAAACAAGTGTTGCAGGTCAACGGATATGACGAAATTACATACGGTTCTCGGATTGATGAGCGGCACCTCGCTCGACGGCATTGACGCGGCCGCAATCGAAACCGACGGGGAAAACATCATTCGTTCTCTGGGCCAGCTTTATGTACCCTATGATGAAGAAGCCCGAGGCCTGTTGCAGGCCGCATTGGAGGCCGCCCGAAATGCGAAGCCGTCGGATTGGACGTCGTCCGACGCTTGGCCGGAGCCCGTGCGCAGTGCCGACCTTCTGGTCAGCGAAGCGCATATTGAGGCGATCACGCGGTTTCGGGCAAACCATAATGTGGCGTTTACGCTGGTCGGGTTTCACGGACAAACAGTGTTGCATCAGCCCGAAGCAGGTATCACGGTTCAGATTGGCGACCCGCAATTACTCGCGCGCGTTTCGGCTTGTACGGTGGTCGGCCAGTTTCGGCTGGACGATATTGCCAGTGGTGGGCAGGGGGCTCCCCTCGCGCCTTTGTTTCATGCGGCCCGTGCAAAAAGTCAGTCCGGGTCGCTCGGCGTTTTGAATATTGGTGGGGTCGCCAATATTACCTTAGTGGATGAGGGCGGCAAAATCTGCGCTTTTGACACCGGTCCAGGCAATGCACTGCTCGACGACTGGGTAAGCGCAAAAACCGGTCGCCCATATGATGCCGATGGCGCACTGGCGCGCAATGGGCGTGTCAATGAGATGGCTTTGCAAAGGCTATTGTCGCATGTCTTTTTTGATCGTGCGCCGCCCAAATCGCTAGACCGTCTGGCTTTTGACCCGTCGCCAGTCGCAGCATTATCGCCCGAAGACGGCGCGGCGACACTAACCGCCTTCACCGCGGCGGCGGTCGCGCGGGGGTTGGAAATTGTCGGATACAAACCCGCGCGATTAGTCGTTTGTGGTGGCGGCCGCCATAATCTTACGCTGATGGAAGCGTTACAAAAGCGGACTGGCGTGTTTGTACAAAATTGCGATGCGCTGGGCTGGGCGGGCGATGCGCTGGAAGCCGAAGCATTCGCGTGGCTGGCTGTGCGTCATTGCCTCGGTTTGCCAACAAGTGTACCGCAAACGACCGGCGTGTCCCGCCCCATTGTGGGTGGTCGCAGGTATAATCCGTAAAAACTGGAGGGCCAGTTAGCCGATTTCGGAAATGCGCCGGTCGAGATATTGCGTTAGCGAGTTCTCAAGCGTGGGCATATCCGTGTCGAAAAAATGATTGGCATTTTTGATACTGTGATAATCAATCGTAATGCCTTTTTGTGCCTGCAGGCGTTCGACTAGACGCTCAATGTCTTCTTTGGGCACAATTTTATCAGCCGTGCCGTGCACAATCAGCCCGGAAGCCGGACACGGCGCCAGAAATGAAAAATCATAGAGATTTGCGGGCGGCGCGATGGAGATGAAACCGGAAATTTCCGGCCTGCGCATCAAAAGCTGCATGCCAATCCAGGCACCGAAGCTGTATCCGGCGATCCAGCACTGGCGGGCATCGCTGGTCAGGGCTTGCAGCCAGTCAAGTGCGGAAGCGGCGTCCGACAATTCCCCAATGCCGTTGTCAAATTCTCCCTGACTGCGGCCAACGCCGCGGAAATTGAAGCGCAGCACCGAAAAGCCGCGATCCAGAAACATGTGATACATTTGATAGGCGATGGGATTATTCATATTGCCGCCGAGTTGCGGTAGCGGGTGCAAAATAACGGCAATCGGCGCGCTGGCTTGCTTGCTCTGGAAAAACCGTCCCTCAAGCCGCCCTTCGGGGCCGTTAAAAATTACTTCAGGCATAATAAATTGATCCCCAAATCGGCGTTCCAAATCGGGCGAATTAAACTTGACTAATATAGTCGGAATTAATATACCCCAATGACTGGACCCTGTGATAGCCAAACTTGTGGCAGAAATGCAAGGTTTTTCGTATTTGTACAATAGGAACAACGGGTTATGAAGCTCTCGACAAAGGGGAGATATGCGGTTATGGCGATGAGTGATCTTGCTCTTCAAGCACGCCGTGACGCCAAACGGCCTGTATCGCTGGCCGAAATTGGCGCGCGCGAAGGCATTTCCCTGTCTTATCTGGAACAATTGTTCGCGCGCCTGCGCCGTGCTGGTCTGGTAACCAGCATTCGCGGCGCGCAAGGGGGATATTGCCTATCAGACGAGGCGGCCAAGATTTGCATCGGCGATATTATTCGCGCCGTCGACGAGCCGATTCAAGTGACGCGTTGTCAGTTTAGCAAAGGCGGTTGCCAAGTCCGAAACTCGCGGTGCCTGACGCATGATTTATGGGCCGGACTGGGACGCCACATTTACGGATATCTGGATGCCGTCACGCTGGAGGATGTGGTGTTGCGCAACTCGTTTTCGGCTCCTGAAAGCGCACGCGAGCAAAATTCGGGCTTGCACCCTGCGGGAGAGGGCGCATGAGCCGCATTTATCTGGATTATAATGCCACGGCACCAATACGCCCCGAGGTGCAAAATGCAGTGGCGCAAGCCTTAGAATTGGGTAATCCTTCCGCCGTTCATGCCGAAGGGCGCCGCGCCCGCGCTGCGGTCGAGCAGGCGCGCGCAAGTGTGGCGGAATTTGTCGGGGGCGTGCCGGAAGGGGTTGTGTTTACCTCCGGCGGCACCGAAGCGTGTAATCTGGCTCTGGGTTTGCGGGCGGCGCCTGCTGGCAAGCTAGAGCGCGTTCTGGTTTCTACCATAGAACACGCCGCCGTTAGGCAGGCCGCCGCCGCCAGTGGGCTTGGCGTTGAAAATTTGCCGGTCAATAGCGACGGCGTGATTGATATGGCCGCGCTTGATGCGGCACTTTCGACATCGGCCCCGGCGCTTGTGTGCGTGATGGTCGCCAATAATGAAACGGGCGTTCTACAGCCCATTCGCGAGATTGCCGAACGCGTCACGGCACATGGCAGTATTTTGTTTTGCGACGGCGTGCAGGCGGCGGGGAAAATACCGCTAAACGTGGAAGACTTGGGGTGCGATGCGCTTGCGGTTTCAGCGCATAAAATCGGAGGCCCAATGGGGGTTGGCGCGCTTGTGGTGCGTCCCGGACTTGTTGTTCCGCCTTCCATTGCCGGTGGCGGGCAGGAGCTTGGCCGACGTGGTGGTTCCGAAAATGTGTCTGGTATCATCGGCTTCAGCCTGGCCGCTGAATTGAGTGTGGGCGAACTGTCGTTGGTGTCGGCACTTGCCGGCAAACGCGACCGCATGGAAGCAGGTTTGCGTGCTGCTATGCCGGATATCTGCATTTTCGGGGCAGATGCGCCCCGGCTCCCAAATACAAGCTGTTTCGGGCTTTCCGGTCTGCTCGGCGAAACTGTTGTGATGGCACTGGATTTGGCCGACATTTCGGTGAGCTCAGGTGCAGCGTGTTCCAGCGGCAAGGTGTCGCGCAGCCATGTGCTTGATGCCATGGGGTTTGAACACGATTTAACTATTGGGGCAATACGTGTAAGCCTCGGTCGGGACACGAGTGATGCAGCGGTCGACCGGCTAGTTGAAAACTGGCTGAAACTGGCCGCAAAGGTGGAGCACGCGGCGGCGCAATAGGGTTAGGCAAAATCGATGAGCGAAGCAAAAACAGGCATTGACCGCGAAACGGTCGACCAGGTCGCAAATTTCGGCGGTGAAAACTATAAGTATGGCTTCACCACCGACATTGACGCCGACAAAGCACCCAATGGTCTGAACGCCGATATCATCCGGTTCATTTCCGCCAAAAAGGGAGAACCGGAATGGTTGCTCGAGTGGCGGTTGGATGCTTTTGAGCGCTGGCAAACTATGCAGGAGCCGGACTGGGCGCATGTCGATTATCCCAAAATCGATTATCAGGATTTGTGCTATTACGCGGCGCCCAAAAGCATGGAAGACGGGCCCAAAAGCCTTGATGAAGTTGACCCTGAATTGTTGCGGACATACGAAAAGCTGGGCATTCCGCTGCAGGAGCAGGAAGTTCTGGCGGGTGTGCGAAAAGTCGCCGTCGATGCCGTATTTGATAGCGTGTCGGTGGGTACCACCTTCCGCGAAGAATTAGCAAAAGCGGGGGTTATTTTTTGCTCGTTTTCCGAGGCCGTGAAAAACCACCCCGATCTGGTGCGTAAATATCTAGGTTCGGTAGTACCGCAATCAGATAATTATTTCGCCGCGCTCAACTCGGCGGTGTTCTCCGACGGCTCATTTGTCTACATCCCGCCGGGTGTGCGCTGCCCGATGGAACTGTCGACCTATTTCCGCATCAATGAAGCTAATACCGGCCAATTTGAGCGCACGCTTGTTATTGCCGACCGCGGCAGTTATGTCAGCTATCTCGAGGGCTGCACAGCACCAATGCGCGATGAAAATCAGTTACACGCCGCCGTGGTGGAATTGGTCGCGCTGGAGGATGCAGAAATTAAGTACTCCACCGTGCAGAACTGGTACCCGGGTGATGCTGACGGCAGGGGCGGCATATATAATTTCGTGACCAAGCGCGGCGATTGTCGCGAGGCGCGCGCGCGGATTAGCTGGACACAGGTAGAGACCGGTTCGGCGGTTACGTGGAAATATCCCTCCTGCATTTTGCGGGGCGATGAAACGGTCGGTGAATTTTATTCGATTGCCATTTCGAATAATCTGCAACAGGTCGATAGCGGCACAAAAATGCTGCATCTGGGGCGCAATACGTCGAGCAAAATCATTTCCAAGGGCATTTCAGCAGGACGGTCGTCAAATGCCTATAGGGGGCAGGTGAGCGTGCATCCCAAAGCGGCCAATGCGCGCAATTTCACACAATGTGACAGCCTGCTGATTGGCGATAAATGTGCGGCCCATACCGTGCCTTATATTGAGGCCAAAAATATCTCCGCGGTACTGGAGCATGAGGCAACGACCTCGAAAATCAGCGGCGATCAGATGTTTTATTGCCGCCAGCGCGGGCTTGATCCGGAAGAGGCCGTGGCGTTGATTGTGAACGGCTTTTGCCGTGACGTTTTGCAAAATCTGCCGATGGAATTTGCCGTGGAAGCGCAAAAACTCGTCGGCATATCGCTGGAAGGAAGTGTTGGATAATGGCTTTACTGGAAATTGAAAATCTGCACGCCGGTGTTGACGACAAGGCCATTCTTAACGGTTTCGACCTGACGATTCAGGCGGGCGAGGTACATGCGATTATGGGGCCGAACGGTTCGGGCAAATCGACCCTTTCCTACTTACTGGCCGGGCGCGATGGTTATGAAGCTCAAAATGGTAATGTGCGGTTTGACGGCGCCGATTTGCTGGATATGGAGCCAGAAGCCCGGGCCATTGCCGGCATGTTTTTGGCGTTTCAATATCCGTTGGAAATTCCCGGCGTTACCAATATGACCTTTTTGCGCACGGCGCTGAATGCGGTGCGGCGCGGACGCGGCGAAGACGAAATGGACCCCGCCAGTTTTTTGCGTATGGTGCGCGAAAAATCCCGCGCTATGGGCGTGGATGACGACATGCTCAAGCGGCCTTTGAATGTCGGGTTTTCGGGCGGGGAGAAGAAGCGCAATGAAGTGCTGCAAATGGCAGTGCTTGAGCCGCGTCTCGCAATTCTCGACGAAACCGATAGCGGCCTTGATATTGATGCGCTGCAAACCGTTGCCGATGGTGTGAACGCGATGCGCAGTGACGCTCGAGGCATGCTGGTCATTACGCATTATCAGCGGCTGTTGGATTTTATCAAGCCGGATTTCGTGCATGTGATGGTGCATGGGCGCATTGTGCGCTCGGGTGGCCCCGAATTGGCAGAAGAACTTGAACGCTCCGGTTATGGTGCCTATCTGGGCGCGGAAACCGGCGGACAGGGCAATGAAGTGGGGGCCGCGCATGCTTGATGCGACAGCACATTTCGAGACTATACACGAACGTTTGCCCGGCGGGGCGGAAGTCTTGCAAGCGCGCAGGTCGGCTTTGGCCCGCGCTGAACAGACCGGCCTGCCAACCCGCCGCAACGAAGGCTGGCACTATACCGACCTTGCGCGCCTGCTGAAACAAAACGATGCGGTGCCCGTGCGGGCCAATGCCTTTGATGCAAACGCGCTTGCGCCTTTGCAAATGGTGTTTGAGAACGGCCTTCTGATTGATGAGCCCGCTGGCGATGACTGCGTAACCATTGAGAGCTTGGCTCACGCGCTGGCCAGTGGCGCCCGCAACCATGTAGGCGACGCATCGGACAATGATATGGCGGCGTTTAATTTGGCCCTGGCGCAAGATGGCGCGGTCATAACGATCGATGGCACGCCGAATCAAGCGGTGGAGCTGTTAACACGCGGCGATGAAAATGCGCACTTGCGTCACACCATAAAGGTCAAGCGCGGCACGGTGACGCTCATTGAAAACTTGCAAGCCAATGGATATACCAATGCCGTATTGGATGTTGAGGTGGACCCCGGCGCGCGCGCGCTCTTGGTGCGCATTCAATCGGCGGGGCATCATGTCGGCCTGACGCGTGTGAGTCTCAATGGCGATGGTGCGTTTTGCGCTGTTACCTTTGTGACAGGTGGCAATCTTGCGCGTCACGAAACGCATATTCGTCTGTTGGGTGAGGGTGCGCGCGCCGATGTGCATGGCGCGATTTTGGGACACGGCACCATGCATGCCGATATGACCTCACAATTAAATCATGAGATAGCCAAAACCGACAGTCTGACAACCCTGCACGCTGTTTTGGACGATGCCGCACAAGGCGTGTTTCAGGGAAAAGTTGTGGTCGCGCGCGATGCCCAGCATGTTGATGCCCAGCAACAGTCGCGCGCCATGATGTTGTCTGAGCGCGCGCATATGTCGGCCAAGCCGGAACTGGAAATTTATGCAGACGATGTGGCGTGCGCGCATGGCGCGGCGCTGGGTGAACTGGACGCTGATGCGCTGTTCTTTTTACGCAGTCGCGGAATTGACGAGGCAGCTGCGCGCCACATGCTTATTTCCGGATTTTTGGCGGCGCCTTTGGCGCATATTGAAAATGAAGATTTGCGCGCGTGCGTTGCCGCGCATGTGTCGGCGCATGTTCCCGGCTGTGAAAATGACGGCGAAGGTGTAAACGCGGAGTTGGCAGATGCCTGACGCACAGGAAAAGACAGTAGATTTCGACCCGCAAACCATCCGCAAGGACTTTCCCATTCTGGCGCGTGAGGTGCATGGCAAGCCGCTTGTCTATCTGGACAATGCCGCTTCCGCGCAAAAACCGGTGCAGGTAACGGACCGCATGCAACGCGTTTTTCATTCAGAATATTCAAACGTTCACAGAGGGTTACACTATTTATCTAATTTATCAACTGAAGCATTTGAGGGCGCGCGCCGAACTGTACAGAGTTTTTTGAACGCGGCTAGCGATGCCCAGATCATTTTCACCGGAGGTGCGACCGATGCCATTAATCTGGTCGCGCACAGCTATCTGGAGCCGCGCCTGAAACCGGGCGATGAAATCATTTTGTCGGAGATGGAGCACCACTCAAATATTGTACCGTGGCATCTACTGCGCGAACAATGCGGTGCGGTGCTGAAATGGGTTCCGGTGACAGATGACGGCGCGCTGGACATGGAGGCCTATGCCGGGTTGCTTGGTCCGCGCACAAAATTCGTGTCACTCACGCAAATGTCAAACGCGCTGGGTACCGTGACGGATGCAAAAACCATAATCGACCTAGCACATGCCAACAATATTCCGGTTTTGCTAGACGGGTGTCAGGGCGCAGTACATTTGCCGACGGATGTGCAAGCACTGGATGTTGATTTCTATGTATTCTCCGGTCACAAAGTTTACGGACCCGGCGGCATCGGTGTTTTATATGCCAAGTCGAAATTGCTGGAGGTGATGCGGCCCTATCGTGGTGGCGGCGAAATGATCCGAGAAGTGTCGCTTGACGAGGTAACCTATGCCGACCCGCCACACCGTTTTGAGGCAGGCACGCCGCCGATTGTTGAGGCCATCGGTCTTGGCGCGGCGCTTGATTATATGATGACGATCGGCTGGCAGAGCATTTGCGCGCATGAAAAAGCGCTGGCCGCACATGCAATGGATGTTGTTGGCAGCATCAACCGCGTGCGAATATTCGGCACTGCGCCGGACAAGGGGGCGATTGTGTCGTTCATGGTTGATGGCATTCACCCGCACGATATCGCCATGGTGATGGACCGTTCGGGTGTCGCGCTGCGGGCGGGGCATCATTGTGCCCAGCCCTTGATGAAAAGATTTGATGTAGCCGCAACTGCGCGCGCCTCCTTTGCCGTGTATAATACGCATGATGAGGTTGAAGCCTTGGGCGTCGCGCTCACTAAAGCTATCGGCTTTTTCGGATAGGGGGTTTCGTGACAGATACTGACGACAAAAAAGACGATATGCCGATTATCGACACGGGTCCTGTGCCGGAAGGAGGCGCGGATCAACCTGACGCGTTTCCAGCCGCGACTACGGCATCGAGCCCAGATGAAGGTGAATTGACGCCGGAAATGGCCGCGCTTACAGATGATCTGGTCGGCGCACTCAAAAGCGTTTACGACCCTGAAATTCCGGTCGATGTATATGAGTTGGGCCTGATTTACCGCGTCGATGTTAGCGACGCGCGCGACGTGACCGTCGATATGACGCTCACGGCACCGGGTTGTCCGGTTGCCGAACACATGCCGCGCTGGGTTGAGGATGCCGTGCGGTCGGTGGACGGCGTGGGCGATGTCGTGGTAAATATGGTGTTCGAGCCGCCATGGGACCCAAGCCGAATGTCGGATGAGGCGCGTGTGGCGCTCAACATGTTCTAAATTTTGATGTTTTAGATTTTTGGAAGCAAATGACGCAAAAATACGAAATTCCAAAAGCCATTAGTTTGACCGACCGCGCGGCGGAGCGCATCAAGCATATTATGTCGCGCGCCGAAACGCCGAAAATTGGCGTAAGGCTCGGTGTTAAAAATGGCGGCTGTGCGGGCATGGAATACACGATGGACTATGCCGATGCGCGCGATCCGCTAGACGAAGTGGTCGAGGATAAGGGCGTCATGATTTTAATCGAGCCTAAGGCTGTCTTGTTTTTGCTCGGTACCGAAATGGATTATGAAGAGGGCGTCATGTCGTCGGGGTTCATTTTCAACAACCCCAATCAGACGGATGCATGCGGTTGCGGCGAAAGCGTGACCATCGTGCCCGCAAGCGCACGTTGAGTGGCTGTTAGCAGCGAATATAAGGCCTTTGTCGAAGAAATTTTTGAACCGCTCGGATCGGTTGAAATCAAGCATATGTTTGGCGGCGCGGGAGTTTATTATCGCGATGTGATGTTTGCGCTGATCTCCAATGAGATGCTTTATCTGAAGGCTGATGCCATCAATCAGGAAATGTTCGAAGAGGCTGGTGCCGATCGGTTCCACTTCAAGCCGCAATCGGGCAAAAACGCGGGTAAGGCAATTGCCATGTCGTTTTGGGAATTGCCTGAAGAACTGCTCGATGACCCCGATGCGCTGGTCAATTGGTTGCACGCTTCCGTAGATGCAGCTTATCGCGCCAAGGTGGGAAAATTCAAAAAAGCCTAGTGTCTCTAAAACTTCTTGGATGCATCATCAGACTTGTTAAAGTATAGCTCGTATTCTACGCCTGCGTTCCACTCGAAATCTGCCGTCTACCGGCACCGCACATCAAGGATTTAAAATGGCTGATAAAAAACCGTCACCTTCCAAGAAAACAAAAACCGCATCCAACAAGAAGCAAAAGGCGATTGAGCTGTATTACTGGCCAACGCCAAATGGCTGGAAAGTTTCGATTATGCTGGAAGAGTGCGGCCTGCCGTACACATTGAAGCCGGTTAATATTGGCTTAGGCGACCAGTTCAAACGCAGTTTTTTGAAAATCGCGCCAAATAATCGCATGCCTGCAATTGTCGATCCGACGGGGCCGGGCAACAAGCCCATTTCGATATTTGAGTCGGGCGCCATTTTGCAATATCTGGGTCGCAAGACCGGAAAATTTTATCCAAGCAATGAGCGCGCCCGCGCCGAGGTTGACCAATGGCTGTTCTGGCAGATGGGCGGCTTGGGCCCAATGGCGGGGCAGGCCCATCACTTCCGCAAATATACTCCGAAAAAATTGCCCTATGCGGTTAAGCGTTATACCAATGAGGTTAACCGGCTCTATGGTGTTCTGAACAAACAGTTGCGTGGCAAAGACTTTGTGACCGGACGCTATTCAATTGCCGACATGGCGATTTGGGGCTGGGTTGTGCCGTATAAAAACCAAGGGCAGAAACTGGAAGATTTCCCGCATCTCAAGAAATGGTTCGAGCGCATGGGCGACAGGCCAGCGGTGAAACGCGGATTTGCGCTTGGATTGGACTTGCGGCGTGGCACGCTTGGGGACAATACCAAAGAATCTGCAAAGGCAAGAAAAATACTTTTTAATCAACGCGCTAAGTAAGAATGACAGAACAATTACATGAATTGATCGATCTGCTTGATCTTGAGCAGATTGAGGTGAATCTGTTTCGCGGCCACAGTCCCGATGACAGTTGGCAGCGCGTATTCGGCGGCCAGGTGATCGGGCAGGCGCTGGTAGCCGCATCGCGCACGGTGGAGGATGTGGTGTGCCATTCGCTGCATGCTTATTTTTTGCGTCCCGGTGATCCAAGCGTGCCGATTGTTTACGAGGTAGACCGTGCGCGCGATGGCAAAAGTTTCAAGAGCCGGCGGGTGACGGCCATTCAACACGGCAAACAGATTTTCAATTTGGCGGCGAGCTTTCAACGTCAGGAAGACGGGCTGGCGCATCAGGTGGAAATGCCAGACGTGCCGTCGCCCGAAGATTTGCAACCGGAACGCGAACGGCGGTTGGAATTGGCTGAAAAATTGCCGGAAGAAGTGCGCGATATATTTACCCGTAAACGGCCTGTCGAAATTCGTCATGTGCAGCCGCTGGATCTGCTGGCACCTGAGAAAACAGAGCCGGTTCAGCAACTTTGGTTCAAGGCGAGCGATGCGGGCATGCCGAAGGACTTGGGCATTCACCAATGTGTGCTGGCCTATATGTCCGACATGACCCTGCTCGATACCTGCCTGCGCCCGCATGGGGTAAATTATCTGAACCCGAATACCCAAATTGCCAGTCTTGACCATGCCATGTGGTTTCACCGCCCATTCCGCGCCGATGACTGGATGCTTTACACGCAAAGCTCTCCTGCTTCATCAGGTGGACGCGGGCTCAATTTTGGCCATGTGTTCACCCGCGATGGCACATTGGTTTGTTCCATGTCGCAGGAAGGCCTAATCCGGCTTCACGATTGATTTAGGCGGCCTCATTATGGCCGAGATGTGCGGTCAGCGCCGTGATAAGTTCGACCGCGGCTTCAGGAATAACCGTGCCCGGCGGGAAAATTGCCTTGGCCCCGGCATCGCGCAGGGCGTCAAAATCCTGCGGTGGGATTACGCCGCCGACAATCACCATCATTTCTTCGCGTTCATGCGCGCTGAGTGCGGCGCGCAATTCGGGAACCAAAGTCAGATGTCCGGCGGCCAGCGAGCTTACACCGACAATATGCGCGCCAGATGCAATCGCATCCTTTGCGGCTTCTTCGGGGGTTTGAAACAGGGGGCCCGTATGCACTTCAAAGCCCAGGTCGGCAAAGGCCGTGGCGACCACTTTTTGGCCGCGGTCATGGCCGTCCTGTCCCATTTTGGCAAGGTAGATTGACGGTGCGCGGCCCTCGCGGGCCGCGAAGCGTTCAATCATATTTGTGATTTTGACGATTGCTGGATCGGTTTTGCCGAAATCATCCCGATAGACATCGGAAATAACCTGTGGCTTGGCCTCGTGCCGGTTGTAGACGGTCTCAAGGGCTGCCGATATTTCGCCAACGGTTGCCTTGGCGCGGGCCGCATCAATGGCAAGCGCCATCAGGTTTCCGCTTTGCGCGCCTGCTGCATTGGTCAATGCATCCAGCGCGGCGCGCGTTTCTTTTTCGTCGCGCGTTTCGCGCAAGGTTTTCAGCCGGTCAATCTGGGCGGTACGCACGGCGGAATTGTCTACTTTCAGCACATCGACGGGCGGTTCGTCTTCCAGCCGAAATTTGTTCACCCCGACGACGGTTTGACGGCCGCTGTCAATGCGGGCCTGCGTGCGGGCGGCGGCT
>CACNWB010000015.1 GCA_902624095.1 uncultured PS1 clade bacterium | reverse complement strand
GTCGGTACATTTTCGCCGGAGCTGCTGAGATGCAGGAGGGTGCGCGAACTGGATAAGCCAATGGCGCCTGCCTTTAGGCTTTCACCGATGATTTGCTTCATCTGGACGATATCTTCTTGCGTCGCGGCCTCGCGCTTCACTCCGCGCTCGCCCATTACATAAACGCGCAATGGTCCGTGCGGTAAAAACACCGCGATATCAATATCGCGCTCGATGGCGTCCAGCGTCTGCAAATATTCGGGAAAGCTTTCCCATGTCCACGGAATGCCCGCCGCCAGAGCTGTGCCCGGTATCTCCTCTACACCCTCCATCAATTGCACCAGAGTTTCGCGATCTTCCGGACGACATGGCGCAAAGCCAACGCCGCAATTGCCGACCACAACAGTGGTCGTGCCCAGATTGGAGGACGGCGTTAGGTGCCGGTCCCAGGTTGCCTGGCCATCATAATGCGTGTGAACGTCAACAAAACCGGGTGTTACAGACTTTCCGGAGGCATCAAATTCCTCGCGCGCATTCTCGGATATTACCGATTCTATCTTGGCAATCTTGCCGTCGCGCACGCCAATATCGGCGATGCGTGCCGGGGTGCCTGTGCCGTCATAAACTAGCCCATTGCGAATAATCAGATCATAGCTCATTGCTTACTCCCATTTTTTTAGAGGTTAAACCGAGCCTGCAGGCATATGCAAATGAAACTCTATTTGGATACGGTGCGAAATCCGATATGGCTGGTGGGCAGACCGGCTTCTTGGGCTTGGCGAGCCGCAGCGCGATAGCGTCGACAAAAATTCGGCGCACATAAAAAAGACCCGCCCTTGATGGTATAAACCATTTCTAAATCGGTTTGCGCGGCCACCGATTCGGTCCATTCCCACACATTACCAATCATGTCATAGAGACCAAACGCATTGGCCGGAAAACAGCCGACCGGCGACCGCTTGGCATAGCCATCGGCTTGCGTGTTCTGGATGGGGAAGGCGCCTTGCCAGGTATTTGCCATCTCGACACCGCCGGGCGCGCGTTCCTCACCCCAGGGATATTGCGAGCCGGCCCCTGCATTTGCGGCATATTCCCATTCGGTCTCGTTGGGCAGGCGGCGACCGACCCAAGCGGCATAGGCGCGCGCATCATTAAAAGACACCTGCACCACAGGCTCATGCGGGCGGGCCTTTGCATTGCCAATGGGGTTTTCGGGTCCTTCGGGGGTGCGCCAATTTGCTCCTTCCACAAAATGCCACCAGCTTGGGTTTTCAAGTGTGGGAGGACGAAACACCACCCCGCCCGACTGTTCAAAGCCGGGTTGGGGGCGTTCGGCGTCCGTAATGTAACCGGTTGCCTCAACGAATTCTGCAAATTCGGCATTGGTAACTTCCGTTGCATCAATTTCGAAGGCTGGAACTTTCACAATGAGCGGCGGCCCCTCTTCCACGTAGACAGGGTGCGCGCCCATGGTAAAGCTGCCGGCAG
The DNA here is from genome assembly GCA_902624095.1 of uncultured PS1 clade bacterium. Classification (GTDB taxonomy): domain Bacteria; phylum Pseudomonadota; class Alphaproteobacteria; order RS24; family RS24; genus UBA7378. The sequence continues at coordinate 43,134 of CACNWB010000015.1, read as the reverse complement.
GCAATGTAATTTTGCGGGACATTGCCTGGCCTGTAATCTCACACTCGTCGTGTTCTTCTGGCTGTCCAAGAGCGGCTTCCTCCTCGCGCTCACAAGCAGTCAGCAAAAGGCCAGCCAGACCAAAAGCGGCACACGCGATGAAGGCACGATGGAATATCGCACGCTTTGTAATGAGCGTCGTCATGAGCTCTGGTTAAATTTCGGTTCGCGTTTTTCGAGAAAGGCTAGCATGCCTTCCCTCGCGTCCGGCGTGCCTTGCGTGAGGTGCACCGCCGCGCGCTCGGCTTCTATCGACTGCTGCAAGGTTTTGGTTTCGAAACCGACCAGCGTGTCGAGCATGCCCTTAACGGCCAACCGCGGCTGCTTGGCAAGTTCATCGCCTAATTCTTGCGCCCGCTTTTTGAGATCTCCGACTGGGCAGGTTTCGCTAACCAAACCAATTCTCAAAGCTTCATCTGCATCAATCACGCGGCCGCGCAATATCATATCTATGGCCGCGTCGCGACCAACAACGCGCGGCAGGCGCGCCGAGCCGCCCCAGGCTGGCACGGTTCCCAAATCCATTTCCGGCAGGCCAATTTTAGCACCCTGCGCCGCCGCAATTCGGAAGTGGCACGCCAGTGGCAATTCAAGCCCACCACCTAGACAATAGCCAAACAATGTGGCGATGGAGGGTTTGCCTAAATTTTCTATCATGCTTAAAACGCGCAAGCGCTGGTCGAGAACCGCATCAAAGGAGCCTTTTTTTTCAACCCCTTCGCCCAACTGTTTGAGGTTCATGCCAACAGAAAAATTTTCGTCGCCCGCGGCGGTAAAAATCAAGGCACGCACATTGTCGTCAGCACCCAGTTCGGGAAGCGCTTCTTCCAGCGCGTCCATATATTCAAGCGTCATGCGATTATACGGCGGGTCATTATTGGTAATCGTCGCCACGCTATTTTCGATGCTTATCGTAATCGGTTCCATCAAGTTTTCCTCGGTTGTCTGGGCTCAATAATACGGCTTTAGGATATGCCTTGGAGTGTAGCGTTTTTGGGCGTGCGTTTCAGCCATTTGTGAGGCGTTCGGAGCAGAAATTAGCAGGTTTGGTTTTCGCGCGGGCACGCTCCGACATCATGTTATAGTGTTTTGGTGTAGTCGGTCATGGCTGGCAGGGGGTTCGTGCGGGGAGTTTGCTAAACCATGGACACAGGTGAAATGGGTAGCGCGCGCCTTAGCTGGACGCAAAAAATCGGCTATGGCAGTGGTGACTTTGCCTTTAATCTCTATTGGCAGGGCGTCAGCCTGTACCTGTTTTATTTCTATACCGATGTGCTGGGCTTGCCCAATGCCATGGCTGGCATCATTTATGCTGTGGGGTCTTTGTGGGATGCAGTAACTGACCCGGCCATGGGCTATGTGGCCGAGCGCACGCGCACGCGCTGGGGCCGGTACCGACCTTATTTGCTGTTCACGCCGCTGCCGCTGGCCTTTAGCTATTTGTTGATTTTCTGGCATCCAGGCGACGTTTCGATAACCACCATAGCGGTGCTAGCACTGACAGGCCAGTTTGTCTTCCGGACGTTTTTCACCATGGCGTCAACGCCGTATTCCTCGCTGATGGCGCGTTTGACGCAAGACGCCAATGACCGCGCGGGCATGGCTGGTGCTCGCATGCTGTTTGCCTATGCTGGTGGTTTTACCGTGGTGGTTTTGACCGGCGCCATGCTGGAAGCGTTTGGCGATGAAAGGCGCGCCTTTTTGCTCATCGGCCTGATGTCTGGCGGGCTGGCAAGTTCGGTTTTCTGGGTCTGCTTTTATATATGCAAAGAGCCCGATGATGCGCGCGCCGCTGCGCCGCCGCCATCGCTGGTTGACAGCCTAACTTCCTTACGCAGCAATATCCCGTTTTTTATCGTGCTGGCTTCCATTCTTTTGATGGTTTGCGGCACGACATTGATTGGTAAAACCATTTTGTATTTTTTCGAATATCAGCTGGGCGACCGCAATGCCGGGTCGCAAGCGCTTATGGCGTTTGCCGCCACCGGGCTTGTTGTTATTCCGATTTGGACGTTTATCACCATCAAAACCTCCAAGCGGTTTGTCTGGCTGGCAGGCAGTTTTGTGTCTGTGTTGGCTTTGCTGGCGCTGTTGGTCAATCCGGCGCACACCCCCGAAATGGTGATTTGGAATTACGTTGCCATCAGCGCTGGCACCGGCGCTTTTGCGGTCACGTTTTGGGGCATGCTTCCCGATACAGTGGAATATGGCGAATGGAAAAGCGGCATTCGGCTCGAGGCGACAATATTTGGTCTTGTCACTTTTGCGCAAAAGGGCGCGGTGGCCTTGAGTGCCGTGCTGCTTGGATTTTTGCTGGATGTAATTGGGTATCGGGCGGGGCAGGTGCAAAGCCCCGAGACGCTTGATGGCCTGCGGCTGGTAATTGTGCTGGTGCCACTGGTAGGGATAGCGGCTTCCGCGCTGTGCATGGTTTTCTATCCGTTGTCGCCACAACGTCACGCCGATATTGTCCAACAGTTGGGCGAGGAGAACACGACATGATAAAGCGAGATGAGGGGGAAGATTTTGGCATTTTTTAAAACATGGATCCGCTGGCTTGCGCTGGTTATGGCGTTGCCGATGGGCGGGGCGTTATTTTTCGTCCTTTATGTCTTTGCGACGGTGGCGAGCTATGAACAGCTCGACAATAACGAAAAACTGGCGAGCAAGAACGCCTATCTAGCCGCTCTGCCGCGCGCTGTGTCGGAGCTGAGCCCCGATATTGTGGTCATTTTGTTTGATGATTTGGGTTACGGCGATGTTGGCTTTACTGGCAATCGCTCGATCCGCACACCATATATGGACGCGCTGGCCGAAAACGGCGTGGTGATGACGAATTATTTTTCGCCCGCGCCTGTTTGTTCGCCCTCGCGCGCCGCCATGCTGACTGGTCGCATGGCACCGCGCAATGGTCTGACAGCTGTGCCGTTTCCAAGTGGATCGCCAATAGATCAGGTCAATCGCTTTTTCGGCAATCCAGTGCGTTTGCCACGCGAAGAGATCATAATTCCCGAAGTGCTGAAGGCGACAGGGTTTCATACAGCGATGGTCGGTAAATGGCACTTAGGCGATCACGACAAATCAATCCCGACAGAGTTTGGCTTTGATAGGTTTTTTGGCACTTATCATTCCAATGACATGACCCCGTTTCACCTCGTCGAGGGGGTGGCGGGTGAGGGGGAGAAAATAGCCTACCCTGCCCCTGTTGATCAAACCAACTTGAATGCCCTTTACGCTCAAAAAGCAGAGCAATTTATCGCCGAGGCACCGACGGACATACCTCTGTTTTTATATTTTGCGCACAATTTTCCACATGTGCCACTATTTGCTTCAGCAAATGAGCAGGGCCGCTCAAAAGCTGGCCTTTACGGAGATGTAGTGCAAGGGTTGGATAACACGGTTGGTCGCATCGTCACTGCGCTCAAACAACGCGGTAAATTCGACAATACGCTGATTGTCATCACCAGCGATAATGGCCCCTGGTGGGAAGGGCGCGGCATTGGCCGTGGTCGCAAAGGGGAGACGTTTGAGGGTGGGGTGCATGTGCCGTTTGTGGCCCATTGGCCGCGCCAGCTTAATCCCGCCATGTCTGATGAACTGGTGATGGGCTCTGATCTGCTGCCCACCTTGCTGGAAGAATTGCGTGTCATTGCGCCGGGCGACCGTAAGCTGGACGGGCGGTCGATCAGCCAAACTTTGCGAGGTGGGCCGAGCCCGCATGAAGCACTATTTTTCTATGGTGGCGGCACATTAATGGCGGTACGCCAAGGGCGCTATAAATATCGTGATCGAAAGCCGATTGTTTACGCAACCGATCCGGTTTTTATTCCAATTTGGGGGTCTCATGGGCCTTGGTTGTTTGACATGCAGACGGATTCCGATGAAGCCTATGATGTCTCAGCCCATCGACCGGATGTGGCGTCACGGCTGAAGAATATTTTGGATTTGCGCAATACAGAAATGGACGTCAATCCGCGCGGCTGGAAATAGGCCGGATTACGAAAATGGGTTTTAGGGTTAATTGTTCAGGACGCCCAGCATCAGGGTCAGCATCGCTTCGCGCGCGTCGTTGATGCTAAGGCTCTGGTGCTGGCGGAGCCGTTGCCATATGTCGAAAGATGCCGCTGCATGCACGGCTTCGCGCCGGGCCTCCGGCAGAGTTTGCAGTTCAGGCACCCATTTTTCCAGATGCTTGCGCAATTGGCGTTGATTGCGCGCCCAGTTATTTTGCAACGCCCTTGATTGCCACATATGGAACTGTGTGCTCAGCATAGGCCGCTTAAGGCGCTCAAAGGCATTCGACAATACGTCGATATAATCCGACAAGCGTACCTCAATATCACCATCGGGCTTGGGCAAAAGAAACAAATGTTCGTAATGTTGGCGTGCCTGCTGGTCGACGGCTTCCAAAAGTGCGTCCATATCCACGAAATGCCGAAAAAATGACCGCAGGCCTACTCCGGCTTCTTCGGCTATTTGTTTGGCCGTCGGTGACAAATTTCCATTTTCGAGCAGTGTCAGCGTCGCCGTGATAATCGCAGCGCGGCTGCGCGCGCTGCGCTTGCGGCGACCGTCAATACTTTCTATATGTGCTTCATCATTCATTATGATCTGCTTAGTTTGGCCAATAGATGAAATCATCGTCAAGTGTCGGTTGATCGCCCAGCGATTTGTCGATCCATATGGGAATTTCAACATTGGACGGCCACATTGGGTCGGCCTGGCGATCATTATGAGCGTCGAGTAATCTGCCCAACTCGGCCACTTTATCGCCGCGTGCCGCGCTTAGATCGCTTTTTTCGAAAGGGTCTTGCTCGAGATTGAACAAACGGACCATTTCCGGGCTGGCACTCCGCTGCATTTTCCAGCCATCCGACAGAATTGCCTGATAATGGCCCTCGCGCCAAATGAGGATATCGTGCGGGGGCGCAGTGATCTGCCCACTCAGATGTGGCAGCAGATTGACCCCGTCAATCAATTCGGCCTGTGGGCTCTGTGATGCCGCGCCTAGCGCGGTGGGCATAATGTCCAGATGCGATATGGCATACGGATAGGTAGTGCCGCCCTTCAGCTGATTTGGCCAGCGCATCACGAAAGGCACATGGGTGCCGCCTTCAAAAAAGCTCAACTTCCAGCCGCGATAGGGCTTGTTGATGTCGGGCATGCCAATATAGTTTGCGCCGCCATTATCGCTGGTGAAAATAATCAACGTATTTTCGTCGATTCCGTTATCTTTCAGTGCCTGCACGACACGACCGACACTTCGGTCGACGGCGCGTATCATGCCGGCATAGACGCGTGTGCGGTGATTGGGGAAGCTGTCCCCGACAGCTTCAAAATCCTGCCGAGTTGCCTGTAAAGGTGTGTGAATGCCCCAATGCGCCAGATAGAGGAAAAACGGCTGGTCTTTATTGGCGGCAATCGCTTTCACCGCCTCGTCGGTGAAATAATCGGTCAGATAGCTGTCGGGTTCAAAGCGGTTGCTGTCGTTGAAACTGACGGCGTAGCTCATTATCTCCCATTGTACCTTATCCAAAACAGCAAACTCATTGCGGGCATTTGCGACTTCGGGGCTGTCGACAGGCAGATAAAGCCCACCCTCCATCATCAGACTTTCGTCAAACCCTTGCGCCCGGGGACGCAAAAGCGGGTCCCGACCCAAATGCCATTTGCCGATATGCAAGGTGCGATAGCCGCTTTTTCGCAATTCTTCGGCCAGCGTTATTTCTTCTGGCGGCAGGCCGCGCGCCGCAAATGGCAAATCATTGCCCGTGGTGTTTTCTAGGCTTTCGGGAAAGCGGAACTTGCGCGGCATCGGATCAACATGGGTTAGTTGTCGCAGGATCGGGGCAAAAGCATTTGGCGCGGGGGTAAATTCAAACCCAAAGCGTGTCGAATAACGCCCCGTCAGAAGCATGGCGCGCGAGGTTGAACACACCGCGCTGCCGGCATAACCATTGGCAAATAAAACGCCCTCATCTGCAAGCGCATCAATATGCGGTGTCTCGATCAGCCCACCGCCATACGTGCTCACATCGTTGAATCCCATATCGTCCGTCAGAATGACGACAATATTAGGAGGCTTTTCGCCATTGCCCTGCCAAGTACTACCATCTTCCCAATTCACCGGCCGGTTTGGTTCGGTCGAAACAGCCATGCGCTGGGCAAAACCGACCGCGGCAATGATGATGTTGGAACGGTTGATATAAGCCAGTGTTAGTGCGCCGAGCAGAACAAGCGCGACAGCGGAGAGTGTTTTCATGCGTCTTGTCATATTTAATCCGTGAGGTTAGCGCGCACGCCGCGTAGGTCGAAAATAATGCCCTGTTCGGCTGTCATCTTGCTGTCTAGCATATCAGTATAAGCGGCTTTTATGTCTTCCGGCGAACTGAAATGCGTTACAGTCAGCCATTGCGAGGCTTCGAGCATCAGACCGCCCATACGCGCGCTGATTAAATTCAGCATTTGCGCCGGATCATCGCTTTCTAGTTCCAGATGCGCAATTTCATCCGGCCCCGACCAGAAAACCGGCCTTGGGCCCGGTAATGCGGCATCATCCGCACCAACAGATTCCCAATGCGTCGCGCCCACCGTGCCGCTATAGGCTATCTGTTCGCCCAAATGATCGTGAATGGCGCCGCGCACTGTGCTATTGCCGGCCATATCGAACAAAACGCTGGGCTCCTTTGGCAGCATTTCCACGTCGTCATAGGTCAGCACCTGATCGTAGCAGGCGATTTTCTCGACAAAATCCTTGTTCCCCGCCGAGGTCAGACCGATGGCCTTGCATCTGTTGGCGTGGTTATTGACCAGAAAATGTCCGAAACCGAAGGCGGTTTTACTGGACGCACTGGTGATGATGACATTGCGGGCATCGTAAAACTCGTGGCGCGTGATGAAGTTTTCCAGGAGAAACGAGGTGCTGATGACCGGCCGCAACAGGCTCTGCATATCGTCAAACTCGGTGCTATACCCGGGCTCGGCCGCCACGCGCGCATATTCGCTGTAAAAAGTGGGTATTGATTTCCGACACGGGCTCATGTCGCGGCACGATGTCGGCTTGACCTTGTCCATTTTCGTCAGGAGATAGGTCGATGGTGGATAAAAGCCGTAAAGCCGCTCGCCAGCGCTCAATTCAGGATGGGCCGAGGCAACGATATTGCCAAACCCCCAAAACGGCATGCGGGCGTAGCCTTGCGGGGCGGGGAAACTTTCCAGATACCGAATGAGCCCCGACTTGCCGGCAATGCCATAGGAAATTGTATTGGCCGTCAGTGCTAGCCTGTCAATCTCGATAATAACCTCGCCATCGGCGAGCCCATCGGCCTCGTAGTTTACGCCGGAGACGAATTTTGAATCGCGAAAATCATCCGGATTGAAAATAAAATCGTGACTTTGATACTTCAAAATAGCCCCCTAGTAGAGACGTGGATAATAAAAATTGACATATTAAATGTCAATTTCTAAACTCTTGGCTTGCACTCTAATTGTCACGCTGGGTATTTCAATGCGAAGCGGTTATACCATTTGGGGCATAGCTCTTATTTTTTATCTGGTTTTTCTGGGCTGGCACGAAAACTGGCGGGGCCCCTTGACCGAATCCGAGATTGCTACCTTTACCGCGCGGGCACAGAGCAAAGGGCTTTCTTCTGAGCAGCTGGCGCGCTTCGAAATATTTATGCGCGATGACGATGGCGGTGAGTTTTTCATGGTTAATCTTGTCGGGTTTACTGAGGGCCCCGCAAGTCATCCCGAGACTGGCGCAAAGGTCGATGCGCGCGAGCTGGTGCAGAGCTATTTCCGACCCTTTGCAGTCAAAATTCTTGCCCGGGGTGGATATCCAGCATTTTCTGCCCTTACACTGTCGGGCTATATTGAGGCGTGGGGTGTAGCGGCAAATCCCGGCTGGGATATTGCAAACTTAATGCGCTATCGAAGCCGGCGCGACCTTCTGATGTTGGCGACCGAGGAGGATTTTAATGACATCCATATATATAAGCGTGCGGCGATAGCTTCGACTTTTGCTATCCCTGCACAATCTATTGGTGGGGCGCTGTTATCGCCTCGAATTTGGATCGCGCTTTTTATTTTCTTAATGGCTGCGCTGGCTCATATCCTCAACTTGACGCGCAGGAAAGGAAATGATTGATGCGCCCATGAATGATCGTTTCAAACTCTACACATGGAGTGTCTCGCTTTATTCCGCGAAGGCGCGCGCTTATCTCATCAAGCAACACATTGATTTTGATGATATCTCGCCCGCAAGCCCAGAATATGATGCCGACATTCGACCCGCAATTGGGCGCTGGATTATTCCCGTTATGACAACGCCGCAGGGTGAAATTGTGCAAGACGGCACAGATATTATCGACTGGTTTGAGAAACAGAATATGGCGCGCCTGTCGGCCTATCCGGAAACCCCATGCCATCTTATTGCTTCGCTAATTATGGAACTGTTCGGCGGCGAGGGTATGTTGCGTCCGGCCATGCATTATCGCTGGAATTTTGATGAAGATAATCTCGACTTCATTTTGCAGCAATTCGGGCTGTTTGCCTTACCGCAAGTACCACCCGGAGAACGTCGCGATATGGCACTTCATGCCGCCAGCCGCATGCGCAAAGCTGCCGTTGCATTTGGTGTCACCCCCGAAACGGCGCCAGAAATCGAAGCCGCCTATCACGACACCATGGCCGAGCTTGACGCGCATTTTGCTCTGCACCCTTATTTGTTGGGCGGCGCACCGACAATCGGTGACTATGGTTTGTTTGCCTCGCTTTATGCACATTTGGGGCGCGACCCGCACCCCCTACGCCTGATGCAGGGAAAAGCGCAAATGCTGTTGCGCTGGACTGAGCGCATGCGCAATCCTTCTCCCGATATGGTTGAATTTATAGGCCGTGATGAAAGCCTTCTGGTTGATGATGCCATACCTGAAACGCTGAAGGTTCTGTTGGCACGTGTCGCATCGGATTACCTGCCGGAGATCAAAGCCATGATGGCGTTCACCAATGACTGGCTTGCTGAAAACAATCCGGGGCCGAACGAAGTTGTGGGCGGCGAAAGTCTGGGCCGCAGCATTGGCATGTGTCAATTTAACTGGCGCGGCTTGAACATTAACGCGGTGGTTATGCCCTACCGTATTTTCATGTTGCAACGCATTCAGGACGCCTACGACGCGCTGGACGCGCCCGCACGCGAAGCGGTGGATGCGCTTTTCGCCGATACCGGCCTGTCGGCACTCGTCACAACGCGGAGCACGCGCCGCGTCGAACGTGAAAATTATCGTGAGATTTGGCGATAAGGCCTACCTGATTTCCGTCAGAAATTCGAGTAGGGCATCGCAATATTCCTGCGGGATATCTTCCACCAGAAAATGGCTGCCACCTTCCAAGATAACAGGTTCGCGCTTGCCCGCACCGGCAATAAAGGGCCGCACGCTTTCATGGCCCTTCGGGGCAACAATATCTTTGTCAGAGAACAGGCACAAAAACGGCTTGTCGAAATTGGCGAGCTTTTCGCGTGCGGAGAAATTGTCGACCAGCATCGGATTGTCAAAGCGCGTTGGCAGCATTTGCGTGAATTGTCGGTTGCCGGTCAGATAGCGAAAATCGGGATAGGGCGCAGCATAGCCGGCGACAACTTGCTTCGGTAATTTGCCCGTACATATTGCGGCCAGCATGTTCCAATGTCGCCAAAACGGGTTGAAGCGCACATATAGCTGAAATTTACGTAAAAAAGAGGCCCCCTTTCCCGGCATCGCCATTTGAGTGATGGGTTCGCTCGGGTCGCGCACCGGCAAGCCGGTATTGGAAATCGTGACGCTGGCCGTACGTTCTTGATGCGCGGCCACGGTCCGCAGTCCGATAATGCCGCCCCAATCGTGCAGGACGAAATGCACGCCGTCGAGTTTGAGCTTGTCAAACAGCGCTTCGCGCACCCATTTCTCATGCCGCGCAATAGTATAATCCTTCATGCGTGTGGGCTTTTGCGAGCGCCCCATGCCGATCATGTCAATGGCAATGGTGCGAAAGCCCGCCTCGGCCAGTCGAGGCACAATTTTGCGCCACATGAAACACCAGGTTGGATTGCCGTGGAGCAACACTACGGGTGGACCATCTTTCGGCCCGGCTTCGATATAATGCATGTTGAGTATGCCGCCTTCATCATCATCGACTGGCACATAATTTGGCGCGAAGTCGTAATCGGGCAGGTTTACAAACCGATGGTCTGGTGTCTCGCGAAATTTCATGGGAACGACAGTAATGCGGATAGTTTGAAAGTCAACAATTGACATATAGAATGTCAATTTATACAACACGCTTTTGTCGCCTAGCGGGGCACCCGCTTCATCAGCACAAATACCAGCGCCAGTGTCAGCGGGAATAAAGCGAACAGTGTTAACAGGCCTATGTAAAAAATGAAACGCTGGGCAAAATTTGCCTCTTTAGGTTGGGGCTGTGAGGGCCCGAAATATACACCGGAATAAAGATGCGGATAGTCTTTAAACCGCTCTTGCATGTGACCAATCCACTGGCGCAAACCGTCAAGGCGCGCATCATAGCGCAGCGCATGAAGCGCCGCCACGGGTATTGACGCGTGGCATTGCACGATGCCGAAGAGTAGCATGTCGCGGGTGCCAGGGCTTCCGCCGTCCAGAAAAGGCCCGTCGGAGTCCGCCACCGCCTGCTCCCAATACAAAAACTGATCGCCAAAATCTAACGGGGGTTTGGGCCTGAAAATGATTTTGATGAAATTAATCAGTACAAACATGTAAAAGCAGATAAAGCTGAAACCGAAATGACTTGCATAGCGTTTAAAGAAGATGGGTTCCGGATTTTGAATCCTCGCAAAGCCGGTAAAAAAGCGCACCGGATTGCGCGGACGTTGCAAAACACTTTGCCAGGCGTTTTGAACAAGCCGCAATTCTTTGTCCGATATCGGATCGAAGTCGAAATTCTCAAGGATTTTAGTGCTTTCAATCTGCCACGGTTTACCGTCAATCGACACGGCGGGCATCAATATGCCCCATTTTCTGAAGACGGCGAGCGGCGGTAGAAGATGTAGTTCAGGTTCGATGCCCCTTTCACGCAGGCTCAGCAAGACAGCCTGCACCCAGGGAGAATGATCAGCACCGTATACATCAACCTTCATAAAAACCTCATAGGCATTGGTTCCGCACGCACAGCTTTAAACCGGAAATTGAGCGCCGGCGTACCGGCTTGTGTCTGCACGGGTCTCCGATTGAGGTTCCATAGTGTTTGCCTGATCATCATTAAAAATCATCCGTGCTGGCTTGCCGCGGATCCCGGCCAGCAGACACAATTATGTTGGCCCAGCAATCTTCTGCTCCCTGTGACACTTCCGAATGTGTCTCACGGTCAATCAGGACAACTGCGACATGACCTTCTTTGCATATGACATAAACGTCGCCGATGCTGTGGCAAGCCAACGCAATTGTTGACTGTGTCAGCAGGAGGAAGCAAAAAATGCTTGTTAGGATTTGGTGAACGCGTTTATGCAAAATCGCAACTACTAACGGCCTCAAAGCAAATAAGTTCTACTGGTAGTCTGACCGTTTGCCAAGGCTTTGGGCAGCATCAAAATATTCGGGATTCATGCCCAGTTTGGTCGATTTGGCGAGGGGCAGATTAAACAGGCTTGCAAGCAAGACAGACTATAGCTCCAACGGCCAATTTGAGTTACCGTGTCGGCAATTAAGGGTAGATTAGAAGGGTCAAATGTTAGAAATCGCTCAACTGGCTATAATTGGAATTTCCCAAGGTTGCATTTACGGATTGATAGCCATGGGTTTTGTGATGATTTATAAGGCCACCGAAATGGTGAATTTCGCGCAAGGCGATATCATGATGGTCGGCACATTCGTGGCCCTGACGCTTACAACAATGGCTGGGGCCAATTTTTTTATCGCGTTCTTATGCGCGATATTGATCATGACGGTTTTTGGGTTTTTGGTAGACAGGGTGTTTATACGGAAAATCATTGGTCAGCCGCAATTTTCAATCGTAATACTCACAATCAGTCTGGGGTTTGTATTTCGTTCGGGTGCTGGCATGATATGGGGCCAGAGTCCCAGAACCATGGAAACGCCTTTTACTGGCAATTTTGTCCTGGGTTCGTTGGTCATCGGCAATGAACGCATTGCAATCGTGGTCGGAACAATACTTGTCAGCGCGCTGCTTTGGACATTTTTCAAATATTCACGATGGGGGCTGGCCATGCAGGCTGCTTCCCAAAACCAGCTCGCGGCATTTTATTCGGCGATACCAGTGAAATCGGTCTACTCCATGGTCTGGGGACTGGCCGCGGCCATTTCATGTATTGCTGGTGTCTTGCTTGCGCCGGTCACTTTAGTAAGCACGCTTAATGGTTTTTTTGGGAATCAAGGCCTTTGCCGCTGCTGTGATTGGCGGTTTTGGGTCTTTGCCCGGCGCTTTGCTGGGCGGGTTGATTATAGGTTTGGCAGAGCCTTTTGCGGCCGCCTACTTGCCTGAAATAAAAAATATTGTTGCGTTTCTGATTATGTTTGTTGTGTTGTGGATTAGGCCCGAAGGGCTGTTCGCGTCGCTCTACCAGAAAAAAGTTTAATCGATGCGCGTAATATTCAAAACGTCATATCTGCAAGACATCCGGTTGGCCAAGCACGGGGGCCATGTTTTCTGGTACACGCTCCTTCTAGTGACGGCCATAGCCGCCCCTTTATTGGTGGACACTTACTGGCTTAATGAGGTTTCGCGCTTTCTGATTTTTGCGCTGGCCGGTCTTGGTCTCATGATAGTAACGGGATATACAGGCCAGGTCTCGCTTGGTCATGCGGCATTTCTGGCCGTTGGGGCCTATGCGCATACATATTTCATTTCGCATGAAATGCCTTTTGTTATTTCTCTTCTTTTGGCCGCTTTTACCAGCGGCTGTGTCGGTTTGGTGGTTGCTGTGCCCGCTAGCCGAATGACTGGGCTCTATCTCGCAATTGCCTCACTTGCTTTCGCAATCATTATTGAAGATATGACTATTCACTGGGAGAGCGTGACCGGCGGTAATCGCGGTATGCCAGTGCCGCCGCCCAGTCTTTTTGGCTATGAAATTTATAGCGCCGTTGAATTTTACTATATTGTTCTGGCTGGCGTATTCTTAAGCACGATTTTGGTTTTAAACCTTCTGCGCGCGCCATTTGGACGCGCAATGTTGGCGATTCGCGACAGCGAAATTTCGGCTTCAAGCCTTGGTATATCGGTCGCCCGTACTAAAATTACGGCTTTCTTTATAAGCGCCTGCATCACGGGTTTGGCAGGTGGCCTAATGGCCCATTATGTTCAATATTTGTCGCCTGAAATTTTCGGCATCCTACTTTCAATACAATTATTACTAATGATTGTGGTTGGCGGGCTTGGCACGGTTCATGGCGCCTTTTTTGGGGCGTTTCTGGTTGGATTGCTGGAAAGTTTAATCTCAATTTCGAAAGATTATTTGCCCGGGGCCATTGGCAATCAGCCAGGGCTGGAGCCCGGATTATTCGGTCTCATCTTAGTTTTATTTATCATTTTTGAACCGGAGGGCGTATATGGCCGTTGGCTGAAATTGCGAAACTTTTTTGAGAATTTTCCTTTCTATAGACGCAATACCTTCAAGCGACAAAAAACCTACTTGCGCACGGACAGGCTCAAATGACCCATTTGCAGGTAAAAAATCTTTCGGTGAATTTTGGCGGCCTCAAAGCGCTAGATGATGTGAGTTTCAGCGTCGCAAAAAACGAGGTCTTTTCAATTGTCGGGCCCAATGGGGCAGGAAAATCGACCATATTCAATGTGATCAGCTCTTTTTACAAACCCTCTCAGGGACAAATATTTTTTGACGCGCAAGACATAACCGCGACTAAACCAGATGAAAAAGCCAAGCTAGGAATTACACGGACATTTCAGAACATAGAATTGTTTGAACATAGCTCCGTTTTGCAAAATCTTTTGATTGGGCGTAGCATTCATAATAGACACCCTGTCTACAGGCAGTTTATCTTCGACAAAACAGTTCGAAATTCCGAGATCGCGCATCGCGAGGCTGCCGAAAAAGTGATCGATTTTCTGGAATTGGCCCATTACCGCGACCATCTAATCGCCAATTTGCCCTATGGCGTGCGCAAAAAAGTCGAACTCGCGCGCGCGCTTTGCGCCGAACCGTCTCTTTTGCTTCTGGACGAGCCAGCATCGGGGCTCAATCCTGAGGAAACCGAGGAGGTGGGCCATTGGATCGAAGATATCAGGCATGATTTGGGAATTACCGTTGTCATGATTGAACATGATATGAGTTTGGTTACGGAAGTGTCCGATCGGGTTCTCGCTTTGAGCGAGGGCAAAGTCATTGCGCAAGGCTCGGCCGAAGAGGTACAAAATAACGCCAATGTCGTTTCTGCCTATCTTGGGAGCGCATAATGTCGGAAACGGTCCTGAGGGTAAAAAATTTAGAGACTTTTTATGGGCCGGTCATGGCTATTCGCGGCGTAACCCTGGAGGTTGGCAAAGGTCAAATCGTTACGATTTTGGGTTCCAATGGTGCCGGCAAGACAACCATACTCAAAACAATCTCAGGCGCGATTGAGCCGCAAAAAGGGTCTGTCGAGTTTGACGGCGAGGCGATAACAGGCATGGAGCCAGATAAAATCGCGCGGGCCGGCATTCGCCATGTGCCGGAGGGAAGGGAGGTTTTCCCCTTTCTGACCGTGCGGGAAAACCTTGAGGTCGGCGCTTTTAGTGAACCGGACAGAAAACAGGTGCAACACCAGATGGATAGGGTGTTTGATTTTTTCCCGGATCTTTCAAGGCTTTACAATCACGAGGCTGTGTATCTTTCCGGCGGCCAGCAACAAATGCTGGCAATTGGTCGCGCGCTTATGGTGCAACCCAGACTTATGCTACTTGATGAGCCGTCGCTTGGGCTCTCGCCTTTGCTAGTCGGGCAGATTTTCGAAATCATCGAGCGGCTAAACCGCGAATTGGATATGGCGATCCTTATCGTCGAACAAAATGCGAGTATGGCTTTGAAGGTGGCCCAATTTGGCTATGTTTTGGAGGTTGGGCGTATTGTCATGGAGGGCGCGCAACAAAAACTTTTGGACAGTAAGGATATTCAGGAGTTTTATTTGGGCAAGAAAGAAGAAAGCGCTCGCGGCAAAAGGCGTTGGAAACAACGCAAAACATGGCGTTAAATTTAAATCCGCAAATGGCAATGATTTGAGTGGGAGAGGTTCGTGGATAATCTGGCGATGATAGACGGCTGTGACACAACGCCAAAATTGTTCCGCAGTCGGTGTGATGAATTGGGAACAGTCATTGCGATGCGCGAAAAAGAGTTCGGTATCTGGCATTCTTTTTCTTGGAATGATTATTACGACAAAGCAAAATGTATTGGGATTGCGCTCATGGCGCTGGGCTTGGAACCGGGTCAGGTGGCCTCGATTTTATCGGAAAACAACAAAGAGTGGCTGTTTGTCGACATGGCCACAATGTGCGTGGGCGGCATTTCCAATGGCGTCTACACAACGGACTCATATTCCCAGCTAAAACATGTTTGCGTTGACAGCCTGACGCGGATTTTGTTCGTCGAAGACGAAGAGCAGCTTGATAAATTTCTCGAAATCGAAAAAGAACTGCCTTTGGTCCAAAAGGTTGTTGTTTTCGATGATGACGGGCTCAAAACCTTCAGCCATCCAAAAGTAATGTTCATGGATGAGTTTTACGAATTGGGGCGGAAAAATTTCGAAAAATTGCGAAATGAATTTGAAGCGCGTCTCGACAATGTGCGCCCGGAGGACACGGCCATCTTGGTTTATACATCCGGCACCACAGGCCCGCCTAAAGGGGCGATGCTCACGCATCAAAATCTGCTTTTTCAGGCGCGTAATGCCGCCAGCTGGATAGGCGACGAGGCGCGCGAAGAGATCATATCAATACTGCCCTTATGCCATATTGCGGAAAGGACGTTTTCGGTATTTCTGCCGCTGAATTTCAAATGGATCGTGAACTTTGTCGAGTCGCCGGAGACGAGTTTTGAGAATACGATGGAGGTTTCCCCGACCCTGTTTTTCGGCGTGCCGCGCATGTGGGAGAAAATGCATTCGAATACGGTGATTAAAATAAACGAGGCCGTATGGCTGGGCCGCATTGCCTATGAGCTTGCACTCAAAATCGGGGGAAAATACGCCGAATACATTGACGCGGGGGGCAAACCCAATCTCTTGTTGCGGCTGGGCCGATGGGTTGCCGAGAAAACCGTTTTCCGGAATTTGAAAATAATGCTGGGTCTGGATCGTGCACGGATTCTTTTTACTGGCGCGGCTCCCGTTTCTCCCGAATTAATCGCCTGGTATCGTGCGCTCGGGTTGAACCTGCTTGAACTTTACGGGCAGACGGAATGCGCGGGCATCACAACATCCAATACCAAAGCCGAAAATCGTATCGGCACGATAGGCAAAGCTGTTGCAAATGTCGACATTCGTATTGACGAAAATGGTGAGATTTTGTGCCGGGGCCCTCATGTGTTTAAGGGATATTTCGGCAATCCGGAAAAAACCGCTGAAACCGTCATAGACGGTTGGCTATATACGGGGGACATTGGTACGGTTGATGAGGACGGGTTTGTGCGCATCACCGACCGCAAAAAAGACATTATCATCACGGCTGGCGGCAAAAATATTTCACCTTCCGAGATAGAAAATCAGCTCAAGTTCTCGCCCTACATATCAGACGCCGTGGTTATAGGCGATAAGAGGAAGTACCTAACTTGCCTGATCATGATTGATCATGAAAATGTGTTGAATTTTGCTCAAAATCAAAACATTCCCTTTACTGATTTTGCCAGCCTGTCTGCTAGACCGGAAATCGTTGACCTTATCGGTGTCGAAATAGAAAACGTGAACGCGAAATTTGCCCGTGTGGAAACGATAAAAAAGTTCAAAATAATTGATGAGCAGCTTACTGCAGATGATGAAGAGCTTACGGCGACGATGAAGCTAAAAAGGTCTACTGTGGAAAAAAAATACTCTAGTCTTATAACCAGTATGTATTAAGGGTCACATTGGGAGGTGTGCGGTGAATATTTCGTTTATTGCTCAAATTAGTAGGTTTTTCTTTATAGCATCTTTGCTCTTTTCTGGTGCGGCATGGGCTGACAGGGGCGTAACTGACACTGAAATTCTTCTTGGATCGCACACTTCGTTATCGGGGCCGGCCTCGACTTGGGGAGTTGCTTCAATCAACACTGCACGCCTTCTATTCGACGAGGTCAATGAAGCCGGAGGCATTCATGGTAGAAAAATTCGCCTGGTGGTTGAAGACCACCAGTATCAAGTGCCACTGGCAGTACGGGCTGCAAATAAACTCATCAATCGCGATGGAGTATTTGCGATGTTTCTCTCAATTGGGACGCCTCACAATAATGCCGTTTTGGGCCGCCAGCTGGCCGCGGGCGTTCCCAATCTATTTCCTATCACTGGTGCAGTCTCAATGGTTGAACCTTTTCACAAATTTAAATTTCAGGCGTTGTCCTCTTACAATCAACAGGCTCGGGCATCTATCCGTTATTTCCACCGCCAGAGAGGTCATAAGCGAATTTGTGCTTTTTATCAGGACACGGATTATGGTCAGGAAATTCGAGATGCTATTCAGCAAGAAGTAGATGCTTTAGGGCTTGAGATCGTTGGAGAAACAAAACACAAGCCAACCGAAACCGAATTCATTGGCGCTATGACCTCTCTCAAGAAAGCTAATTGTGACTTAATTGTTTTTGGCACAATAATTCAGGACGCCATATTAGGATATTCAGCTGCCCGTGAGTTGGGCATTACAGCCGATATAGTTGCAGGACAAGCTTCAAACGATCAGGTGGTAGCGTCCGCCCCGGGAGGCGGGACAGAAGGTCTTTACATTGCAGGTGGAGCGCGGGCTTTTTACGAGGACACAGCTACTGCTGGCCAGGCTGCTTTTATAAAAAAATACAAAGCGCGATATGGTGAAGTGCCGACGGTGGCGACGCATTATGCATACATGCCGACCAGAATTACGATCGAGGCCCTGAAGAAAGCTGGCCCTGATCTGACCACAGACAAACTGGTGGCAGCGATTGAAAGCTTCAGCCAGTTTGATGACGGTATTGGCACACCTACCCACAGCTATTCTGCGACGGACCATAGCGGCAGTGATGCGGTGTTTTTAGATCAAATTCAGAACGGTCGTTTAAAAGGGGTAGAGAAGCGCATAGATCTGATGCCGTGAATGGCATTTTTGGCTCCAATCAGCCGTAATCTTTGTTGCAGAATTTGAGCCGAAACAAGAGCTAGCTCTTATCGTTGAGATTTGGCCTTGATGTTAGAATTGCCCGTGTCGGCCCGCGCCGTCAACAAACCGCGCCGCACCGATTTTTCCTTCCTGGTCCATAATTGATTGTCCAGCACTTCCTTCACGGCGCAACGCTTCTTCAAGCGGTAAATTCCAATGTTCATGGGCTGAGAAGCGATCGGCGCGCATACATGCTTGCGGGAATTTGGAAATCTCATGGGCAATTTTTTCCGCCTCCGAGCGCGAATGTCCATCCGGTACAACGCGATTTACCAACCCGAATTCCAGCGCTTCCTGTGCGTTAACGGGGCGGCCAGTCAAAATCATGTCCATTGCGCGACCCATTCCAACTATCCGCGGGAGTCGGATGGTGCCGCCGTCGATAAGTGGAACACCCCAGCGCCGGCAATATACCCCAAATATTGAACTTTCTTCTGCTACCCGCATATCGGCGAGCAGAGCTAGCTCCAGCCCACCTGCAACCGCATAACCGGGCGTCGCTGCTATAAGAGGTTTTGTCAAACAAATGCGACTAGGACCCATTGGTCCATGCCCGCTACCATCAGCCTCGATTTTTAAAACTCGATCTGGGTCATCCATTGAACTTAAATCGGCGCCTGCGCAGAAAACGCCATTGTCTCCCCAAAGGACCGCTGCAAGCTGATTTTCGTCAGCCTCGAATTCCATAATTGCCTCGCGTAACTCTTCCGCCATAACCCGATCAACCGCGTTGCGTTTTTCTTTCCGATCCATGATGACTGTCGTTATTGGGCCTTCCTTTTCGATTCTTACATACACTTTTTGGGTTCCTTTCGTTGGTGGGCAACATTGACCATTATGGTCAGTGCCTCAATAATGAGTGAAAGCGATGTGGAGGGAATTATGACATCGAAGACTGTCCGTACCAAAATTAATTATACTTTGGACAACGGGAGGGCCCCAAATTTTTATTTCTACAAACCTGACCCGAGCGAAAAGCAAAATTTTAATCCAGCCGGAACCGATGTACGAGAAGTTGAAGTTGAGAATGGGTGGGATCTAGTCGAGACATTTGATCCTGACAAGCAGGGATTTGCGTTGAAAAACTTTGAGGGCAAATTCAGTGCGTTCGACAATGAAGCACAGCTTAAAACGATATTTTATGAACAAGTAATTTCGTTCGTGAAAAAAAATACTGGCGCAAAAAGAGTAGAAATTTTCGATCACACCATTCGCCGACGTATGTCAGAGGATATAGAAGAACAAACAGAGGTGCGTAGACCAGCGGTAAGATTGGCGCACTGTGATTACACACACGAGTCTGGTCCAAAGCGTGTTAGAGACCTGCTCCCCGACGACGCGGAAGTTTTGCTGCAAAAACGGGTTGCGTTTTATAATGTTTGGAAACCTTTGGTTAGCAAAGTGGAAGAACTGCCGTTAGCGGTATGCGACGCTTCCTCTAATCAGCCAGGGGATTTGCTGATGATGAATCTCAAATATCGTGATCGAGATGGTGAGATTTATGTGTTGCGCTACTCTCCAAAACATAAGTGGATCTATTTCCCCGAAATGCGTAGTTCGCATGCCCTGTTGCTTAAAACTTATGATTCTGAAACTGATGGCAGAGCGCGATTTATGGCACATTCGGCTTTTGAGGATCCTGACACACCCGAAAATGCTATCCCGCGCGAGAGCATCGAGGTCCGGACAATGGCATTCTTCTAAACATGCCTTTGAGAAATTTTTTTTGCAGTAGTCGTTCGTTTATAGTTCCTATGAAACCACAAACACATCCCATTCTATTCTGCCTGAAACTTTGGTAGGCATTACAAATTCCTGCATTTGGCCAATGAAAACTTTATCGTTTGCCCACTCATATTTTTTTGAATTCGTTTCCATCAGAATTGATGAGATGAAATACATCTCGTCGCCATTTATAATTTCTCCACTTTCGAATTTAGGAGTGACGTTACTATTCGGTACCGAGCGACCGGTAATAGTGGCTAATAGAGAATGTCCATCTTCTAATCTGAAGGCCTCTCTAATGTTTAGGTCCATGGTGCCTGAGGCTTGAATTTCAAGCCAGTCTCCAGAGGGGCTAACGAGCTCTCCAATCGTAGAGCCGTCATCTGCGTTGATCAATTTACCGGAAGGGACATTGAGTATTGCCTTTCCATCAGTGACTTGCATTGGGACTTCTATATCCGCCTCTATTTTAAAAGTGGGCTCTAATTTTGGCTCTGTCATTAGTTGAATTATCATCCTCCTGGTGCATTGGGTTGAATGATTTGGCAGGCATTCTGATCCCTGATATTCGTGTTCCGCTCGGACCTGCAAAGTTATAGAAACGTAACTAATTTTTCAGTCTATCACCTTCATCTTACTTTTTGGTCAATCCTGTTTTCTTAAAGCTTCAGTATTTGTTTTTATTTGTTGGAGTGATGCATTCTCACACTTGCCTGTAGCTAAAATATCAGGGTATCTGCCTGCCCTCTGAATAGTAAGAGAGTTTCGTTGAAAATTGTATCTCCCCCACTTCAATTGGTTGTCTACTTTCCATGAAATTCTGTCCTCAGCGAGCCTATAATTCTCTGTTAATCGAGGCTGCTTTTCTGGCGCGCCGTCGAAAAATAAAACGTCAGTGCCAGTAAAAAAATATCCTTCGAAGTAATTATTTCCGCTGGAGACTGTGTATTCACACCAAATCCCGGTGCCAACTACGCTAGCAAATGACGGGCTGTATATTACCAAATAAAAAGTTAATGCGAGACGAAACACGGTTAAAAGTAGCAAGTTCGTAAAATGTTTGGCAAAATTTTATTGGGATATTAACATTTGTCTGAAAATTAATTAGAAAGGACCAGTGAAATGTTTTTTCGGCTTAGTCTGATTCTGCCTGTCTTTCTGCTCTCGATTAATCTTGTAAATGCAGGTGGGCATCTTCCGCACGAAATAGCTCCAGCTGCCAAATCAGGGCAAAGCATAATTATTTATAGGATGCCGTGTTCTGCCAAAGGGCAAGCCGACGCTCTGTCAACGTTATCTGAGATGGCTAATCATGAACACCAAAATAGCCCCGTGGAATACAAGACGGTTCAAGTAAAGTTTGAAAATGGCGATATCGGCGCTGTGGATGTGCATGCGTCTATGTCTAACTTTGAAAAGGCCAGCGCTTGGATGGATGGCGATAAAAAGTGGCAAGGGTTGTTTGCAAGCATCTTAGCTTCTTGCGAAACCTCACTCGAGGCGATGAAAATTAAAGTTCTATCTGTTCAGTGACAATTCTACCCAGTTTTATTCCTAGTGAATTGCCTGGTTGATTATACAAAAGGTTAGGACTGACAATGCTTAAAGATATGCTGAAAATGCTCGGAGGTGGAATACTTATAAGCTTGGCAGGGAATATTTTCAGAAGTACTGATTTAACAGGCCCAGTTGAGGTTGCCACGGGAGGTGTCATTTTCTTCTTAATATCAGCTGGCGCTGGTGTGTACCTTCTTTACTCGGGGTTGCGAGGCTATAAAAAAAACAGGTTGGAATAAACTGTCCTGATTAGTCGTTCGACGCAAATTTGATCGGCACTCTGAAAAGGCCGAATACCCCATTGTTGTGAACTCACCATTTGTCGCCAGGCATCGGCGTTTAAATAACCAAACCCTCGCGACTTTTTTATTTTTTTGACAATCTTGAGGCCGTCTTAAGGGTTACAACACTCAACAGTTGACAGTGTGTTCTAGTTCTAATGAACAAAATACGACGGTTCATCACAGCGGAACCGATTTCCGACGGCTCTTTTTCAAACTTGATTTCTAAACGTATCTTACTTCCGTCGATTTGAATGTCAGCTAATTCATAATTTCCCGCGCTGTTGCCATGCTTCTCGGAGATAAATACTGAGTAATCCGATGCGTTTTCTGAGAGTGCTGGGAACCCCTTTAGGAGGAGAGCCTTGGTTTTCGCATCATTTATCAGACCAACATGAAAGAGTTCTTCCATTGAGGTTTTTTCAATAATTTCAATGGAGCCGCAATCGCGTTGAGCGGTTGTATCGACAACTAGTAAAATAACTAAAACTGCATAGAAAAGTTTAATTTCGCTGCCCCGATTGAACCATAGTCATCCTGATCTTCAACAATGCCAAAAGTCAGGTGCCCATCCGAAAACTCATAATTGTAGGCAAAGAACCTCTCGACCCTTTTATCGTCATAAATTGTGAAGTGTTGTTCAATGTACAGAACATCGCCTGCCCTAGTCCTACCAGTGGGCGTGATAAGAGATACACTGCCTTGTGAAAGCTGGTTAGCCTTTGACACGCCCCAAGCGAAATTTCCAAGTTTGCCATGTGTTCTATATCCTAGCGTCCAGCTTTCAGCTTCTGCGTTTTCCAAGCCAAATGTTCGGTGGGTCGCACCGATATCATGAAACCTGTTATTTGTGGCTCTAAAAAACAAATCACTAGAACTGCCTACCTTTTGAACGAAACCAAACTCGGTACTTAGCGAATGTCCATTAGACGCTTCATGTTGCTTGATGCCATTATTCATCCAACTATTCGAGACTTTGTACCCAGTTGTAAATTTGAAGCCACGATCAAATTCAATATTGAAGGATGCCCCATAACCTGAAACGGAGGTGGCGCTATTATTTTCATCGCGCAAGTGATCCAGTTGTTGAAAACTCAAGCCTCCGTCAGATCGCAAATTGAAAGATTCTCCGTTGCCAGAGGTCGAAGTCCCACCAAAGTTTTCATTACGGAATTGGACGAAGGGTTGAAAATTTAGCCTTTTGTATGTTTGGTTCCAAATGTAACTCGCAGAAGGCTCGTCTTGAACAATTTTTGGAGCTGGAAATAAGGAAGATAATTCACCCCAAAAAGCTTTAGAAGCAGTTTCTCGACTATTACTGCTAAAAGCGATGAAGCGCGGCATCCACTCGATATTTTTTAAATTCCCTTTAGATGATGCAAAATCGAGCGAGGGATTGCTATGTGTATCGATCATGGTATCTGTTGAGAAAGATGGTGTTGAAGCTCGAGAAAACTTGGAGAAAACTTGACTGCCATCAACGGAGAAACGTGCACCGTCAAAACTGTCGAATACAATAAACTTACTATCGACTATCTGATTTTGGACCGATGCTGGAAGCCCCGCAGGAATTGCAATCCTTGCAGCGGTGACATCTTTGCCGTCCTCAAGGTCGCCGCCATCTGCATATATATAGTTTCCGATACGCGCTGATGCGGCTGTCGCGTTAACTAATCCATGACCAAAGATTTCTTGCATCTCATTTGTTGTACTATTCGCGAAGGTCTCACCGCTTTTGCCAGTTAAACGGCTATGGCTAGCAGTTGATTTGATGCGCGTTGCAATTTGCGCAGGTGTTAAACTAGGAAATTTTTCCATCAGAGCTGCCGCAAGTCCAGAAACATGCGGCGCGGCCATTGAAGTGCCGCTGTAACGCACATACTCATCGCCAAGAGTACCGTTAGCCCGTGCAGCCAAGATTCCATCTGTTGAAGAATCGTCTCCACCACCCGGTGCTGTAACACAAAAATCCGCAGCTACCCCGCATCTATTTGTGTATTCTGTTTCAGTTAAGTTAGAATCGACTGCCACAACCACAAGCCATTCATTGGCTAACTCAGGTATCACGTAGGGCAAGCCGCCAGAACTATCAGGATCCGGAAAGCCTTCATTGCCAGCGGAAAACACAATTAAAGTACCATTGGCTTGCGCCGCCCTTATTGCAGTAATTGTATCAGGGAAGATGGCACGCACGGCTGCTTCAGTGTCCACAGTAACCGGTGATCCAGACCCCCAGCTATTATTTGACACGTGAATGTTGTCGGTAACATGACGATTGAACACTGCTGCTATTTCAGAATCTGTGTTTAGTGCGTCGAGGCCGTCGGCTCCGTCATTATCTACCTTGTAATCATACAAGGTAGCGTCATATGCAAAACCTCTCATACCCGATCCGTCGCGTTCTCCTGCAATGATTGAGGCCACGTGAGAGCCGTGACCGTTTTCGTCGGCACCATAACCAGATAGGCTATTTGCAAAGTCGTGCCCATTAATTGTTTTGCCGTCAAATTCCGGATGCGTCGAGTCAATGCCGCTGTCAACGACAGCTACTCTTACGCCTTCTCCCGAATATCCATAGTCATTTAGCGACAATGCGTTAATGCTGCCGAGCATTGATTGAAAATTAAATTCCGTCGAATAAACGCCATCTGCAGTGTTGCGATATTGGCCGTCTGAGAGGCCGCCACCGCCACCGCCACCGCTGCCACCGCCACCGTCACCGCTGCCACCGCCACCGCTAGCAGCAGCAACGGCAGTCAATCCGCCGACAATCGCATAAATATTATTTCCACCGGGTTCCGGTTCACCTGAGTTTGAAAGCGGTTCAATTTGATCGGGCTCTTTAGGTTCAGATGTTTCGCTGTCACTTTTTTTCGTCTTGGTTTCTTCTTTAGAAACCTGAGGTTCTACTTCAGAGTCAGTAGTCTCCTCGACCTTAGCTTGCTGAGCTCGAACAGTTGGGGGACTACTTAAACTGGCTATTACAGCAATAGCCGCTGCAAAAATGATGTTCCTAGAAATCTCTACTAATAAACCTAATTTTTCGGCTAGCTCTTTTCTACTCATGGCGCCTCGTATAACTCTTATAGACCGAATCTGTTGAGCGGATGGTATTATAAAAAAGTAGTGAATCGGGGCAGTATTTAAAAAAAAATTTGGGGAACGTTCACTAAATTAGTACGAGCTACAAAATAAGGGTTAAAAAATTGAAAATTTGCTTAATATTTGGCCACTATGATACGAGGAATTCGTTCAATGCAGTGTTAAGGGACACGTTTATTGATGAAGCTGAGAAACAGGGGCACACGGTTGACTTAATCAATTTATTTGACGAAGAGGAGCAGCTGCCTTTCTACAGAGCGGATATGAATCCTCCGCCACAATTAGTCCTCGACTATAGACGGAGACTGGAAATGGCCGATGCAATGTTTCTTATGGGCGCCTGCCACAATTTGCGGATGAATGTAATCATCGAAAATTGGGTCGACTGGGTTTTACACCCAAAATGGTTTTTCTCATACAAGAGCTTGCTACCTGAGAGTAAGTTTTTCAAAAATTATGGTTACCCAGTTCCGGGAGCACTTAAAGGTAAACTAGGAATAGTCTCAATAACATATGGAGGTCCGATGTTCAGCTATTCGAGTTTTTCTTTTTTCGCAAACATTCCTTACAGAAGGCTGAAAAAATCGGTTTTTCTTTTAGGTGGGTTGAGAACAAGATATCTAAGATTTTTTTCGGTTTTACCCAATATGCCTGCGCGAGATTTTGAAAAGCATATGTTAAAAGCCCGTAAGTTTGCCAGGTCTTTGTAACCTTATTTTTTGGGTTTCCTCAGCACCTAAGAAATTAACACCCCGCCGCTAACACCGACTGGGTGAGGGGTATGATGTCATTGAAAAAGACTAGAATGTTGGAAGGACCTTTGCTTTTTTCAAAAAAAAGGGATGAGAATTAGAAACGGGATTTCACTTCATATTTCAGGCCACTTGAAGTTTTGTTCTTCACCATGCGTTGTATCTTAGCAGGTCCCCAAAGCTAGGGTCTTCAGCTATTCGCGTGCAAGTTCGGATAACAGAGTCTTTAACCTCTTTTTCAACCACGCCCTGCGGCATGCGCGAGGCCAAGCAATTGTCATAAATGGGTAGCTGCGCTATTTCGCCATCCTCGAAGAACTCAAGGCACTTCGGCTCATCTTCTTGTCGATAAATGAGTTCAATCTGCGCACCCTTTTTGGGCGGAGTTACGTGCAGAAAATTCTCAGCAAATGTAGCCCGGGGTGAGATGTTCACCGCCACCATTTCACTTTCGCCCGTGTAATTGACCCAATCAATTCTCTCTATGGTTTGATCGGTCGGATTATTTAGGGTTAGCTCAGTCCCTTTGTTGCCATTTTCAAATAACTGTACTTTCGCTGAATATTGAAATGACTGTAACTCATAAGCTTTCCAAGAAACTTTAGGAACTGCCCATACCTTGCATTCCAAATCCTCATTGGCTGAGGCCAGCGAAGCAATAGCCATAAAAAGCAACGCTAAACTCTTAATTTTATTGTTAGTTTTCAACAGCATCGAAAAACTCTTTAGGTAGTAAATGGCTTTCAAGTATCGGTCTATGCTCAGACATCAAGTCACCTATAAATTTCAGCGATTAAAATTTAGTGAATAGACTTGTGCGGGTCAATTGGGTCTCGGTTGGGAATTCAGCTGTCTTGCGACATCTCAGTGGAGCATAATTGGAACTTAGGGGCATACGCTTCGCCCTCGCGTCAGAGATCGACAGCGCTCGAAGGTTCGACGAAGCGTTGATCAAGAAGCTCACCAGCGGCGACACCCTCAGAGGTACGGCGTTGCGATCATCTGCCTTCCAGTTCTCGCCAGAGTTCAAAATATGGCTGCTGACAAACCACCTACCCTTTGCCAGAGACGGGTCGCATGGCTTCTGGCGGCGAATAAAGGTTATTCCCTTTAATCAGACCTTCAGAGGCGACGCACTCAAGTCGAACCTCTTTGGTCGCTTGTCGACTGAAAAAAGCGGCATTCTAAAGTGGTGTGTATTGGCCATTTGGAATTTTTATTGGGCGTGTAAGCAGGGCAGGTTCAAGGGTGTTAAAGGCGAAAATTGTTTAGAGTGGGAAGCTATCCGTCATTACGCCGATTTTCTTAAGTCAGATTGTTTGATGATAGGTGACTTTAATTTTGGCCATTGATTTTTTCGTTTGTGCTCTACATTTATGTCACAACTCCTTAGCAGCCCTCTGTCCGCCCTGACGTAGTTCCCTGTCTAAAAAGCAATTAACATTTTATTAGCGCAATAATGAAGCTGTGGTTTGAGCGAGAATGAAATCCGATTTCCAGCCAGCAGATTGAGGCCGCGGACGGCAAACCGCCCGCGGCTCCACTTTCTCTAGGTTGCATCAACCACTTCGATATCGAGGCTAGCTATCCAGCGGTCCGTATCCTCGATGGTCCATTTCGCTCCTGTAGCGAAATACCACCGTTCTGTGACGTCATCCCAATAGGCAGTGTAAAAAATCTGCCGTCCTCTGAAGATGAATGAACCCTCGTTGGGGTTTAGGTCCGTTGCATTGGAGATATCACCCACCGTGTTTATGAGCGCCTTTCGTTCGGGGTAGGTCGGCACCACTGTCAAAACCGGTTGAGAAAAACTAGCCGAGGCAATCTGCCGCCTGGTGTGTTTTTCAATTATCTCTGGTTCCCAACAAATTCCATTATCCATTTCATTCTCCTAACTATGTTGGCGACTTGCCGACCTCATGTCAGCAAGCCGATGAGACACTGCTCGCGTCGCTGCCATTGGACTGGAATCAACCGTGTACCTCCGGGCAGGTGAGAGCATTGATTGCCTCATTTTGTTGCGCTTCGTTATTCGCAAGCGTCGCGACCACACAGAGGTAGGAAAAACTGTATAGGCAAACCCTCACGCGCCAAGCACTTAGCGCGCTAGCGGTGTCTGTGTAGGATTACTGGAGAATGAGTTAGTAGTACTTCATGATGTGTGTATCCCGCTTTAGTGCTTCGGCTGTGTAGCCCGGCGCACAATTTGGTGATTAACTGCCATAGCATGGAGATAGAAGCTGTCGGCGAGCATGTCAATGCTGCCCGGGTGGAAATAGCCTGACTTTATCAAAATATTTTTCATATGAAGTGTTGTGGAGGCTCTTACGCGCTGCGTTGGGCAATAAAAAATACATGCTTACCCATTCCAACCCATTGTTTTACTTTGAAAAATAGTCCGAACCGTGATATTACTGTCTCAATAATAATAACTAGTAGTCTCTGCCTGAACAGAAATAAAAATCCCTCTTACCTCCAGTTTTAATCTGGCTTTCGTTCAGACCGAGAGCTGGAGTTGAGTTTCACTTAGTCTTAGTAAAAATCTCATCAGTAGTGAAACAACTCTTTATGAGTGGTAATTACTCACAGGTGATTGCGGTCCGGGGCCTGCTGCGCCGGCAGTCCATATTAATCTGCTGGACAGCACATTCAGCGGTCTGTTTTGATTCTGCAGGCTGCAAAATGAGAGCGTCATAATTAAAATAGAACCACAAGGTTGCCCCAAGGTATGGGCGCTAAAATTTAGCTTGCGATTATTCTTTGCCCCAGTATTTGAGCGCAATGAATAAAAAGAGCCCGCCCGATACCACTGCGAAAAGATTCCAAGCAACACCCTGCGGGGGAAGCTCTCGCATAATCATCAAAACGAAAAACCAATAAAGTACAAAAAAGAGTAAAGACCGCTCTTTGATAAATTTTTCCATGCCTAATACCCTCCTTAATTCGTGAAATAAGTAAGCAAAACAGCTTATGTCTTGCGATTATGTCTAATAACCAACCACAAAAACATCATAAGCAATTTTGCCTGGCCCTTCAGAGGGCATAGTAAACTCGGTCATCTGACCAAGGAATACTCTATCGTTTACCCAACGGTATTTTTCAGAGTCCGTCTCCATAAGAAGAGAGAGGACAAAATACATTTCATCACCCTTGACCAGAGACCCGCTTTCCATTTTAGGCACAACGACTTCATTTGGCACTGAACGCCCTGTGATGGTTGCCAGAAGGTTTTGACCATCTTCCAACTTAAATGCATCTCGGATGTTCAAATTCATCGTCCCTGATGGTTGGATTTCTAGCCAGTCTCCAGATGGGCTGACTAGCTCTCCAATTACATCATTGCTCTTATGGTCGATAAGCTTGCCAGACGGCACATTGAAAATTGCTTTACCCTCATGCACCTGAAGAGGGACTTCAATGTCGGCTTCAATCTTGAAAGCGGCATTCAATGTCAATTGACTCATAGAACTAAACTCCGGCTAGCTTTGGACTCTTACATTATGCGTTGTGTGCGCATAGCGAAACAACATAGATATGGTCCTATGTCCTGATACAGCTGCTACTTGCGGCACTGTCATTCCCTCATCAAACATTCTGCTGATGGCCTCATGACGCAGGTCATGGAAACGTAAACCTCTAATATCGTGTGTTATAAGTAGTCGTTCCCAGGCCAATCGAACGGCGTTTCCTGTCATTGGGAATATTCTTTCATTTTGTTTTGCACCATGACTAATTGCTGCCATTGCTGTGTCGGATAATGGCACGAAACGACCATGTCCGTTTTTCGTGTCTATTAGCTCTAATAGCCGCTTTTCTGGGAAATATTGTCCCCAAGTGAGGCTCAATATCTCCCCACGCCGCATGCCAGTTTCCAAGGCCAGCATAATAATGTGGGGCAGGTATCTGTGTCTGCTTTGGCTGGTAGCCTCGAGTAGGCAGGCGAGAGTGTCGGATGGAATGCGAGACCTTTTGGGGTTGGCACCTGACGGTATACGGATGTCGCCAACAGGGTTCTTCAAATTAGAAAAGCCCCATTCTCTTCGGGCCGTCTCAAAGATTGCTGAGATGAGATATAGCTCTTTGCGCACAGTGGCGGGCGAGACTTCTTGCAGACGCTTAAGCCTCAATCCTGCCAGGTGACTTCCGTCAATCTTGTCTATGGTGTTTCTGGCCCACGCCAATTGAGCCAATCTGTCGAGGCGGTATTTTTCTACATCGAAGCTTTTTTTAAACCGAGAAACTTCTTCTTTATATCTCTCAATGGCCTCGATGAAGCTCGGGTAGTCAGGTTTGTCTTTCGCTAGTCCGTGCGTTTCTATTTGGACTTCGGTATGTCTTACCCAGCGTTGTGCGCTTGTTTTATTTGCGAAAGTCTTTGTTTGTGTTGGAAAGCCTTTTCTTCTGACACGTGCCTGCCACCTGCCATTTCGTTTTGTAATTGTTGCCATGCTGAAACCTCATTGGAGCATAATTGGAGCAATTGCATTCCAATGATTTGGCTTGAAGCTGAAAGCGTTGGTGAGACTGGCGCACCCGAGAGGATTCGAACCTCTGACCTCTGCCTTCGGAGGGCAGCGCTCTATCCAGCTGAGCTACGGGTGCTTTCATGGTGGTTTTACATCATTTGGTGATGACTACCAAATCGAAAACTGGGCTTCTTAATCCACCTGCTATAAACGAAGTTAGTCAATCATTAGAAACGTAGGGTGGACGCTATGGGCCTCCCTAACCTTCATTAAACTTGTCTGCCGCCCTAAGATTTTTCTTTTGTTTGTTTGACTTGGGCGCCAATCAGTGTGGCTACATCATATTCGTCATCACCCTTATAGCGTGGGGCATAGGATGCATAAGCGTTTTTCAACTCGGCATGGCGCTCATCAATATGCACCATATTGTAGCTATGGGAGACTATTATATGTTCACCGTTTTTTATCTGCCGTTTAACAATTTCGGCAAAATCATCTGCATTCATGCCTCCCTCCGCTTGAGCGGTCAGCGGGGTGTCGACATAGCCGGGAAAAATTGTGCCGACATGGATAAAATCGGGTAAATCATTGCGCAAGCTTTCGCTTAGACCGAAAACAGCATGTTTTGACGCAACATACGCGACGCTTTTGGGCACAGCGACAAAAAGCGAGTTTTCCGAGCCAAGATTATAAATCGCTGCCTGCGTCCCTTGCTCGATCAAGCGGGCGCTAAATACCGCACAACCGTGCCAAACACCAAAAAAGTTCACATCGAGTAACTTGCGAGCTTCGGCGATATCAACTTTATAGATTGATCCGTGAGCACCTGTAATACCTGCATTGTTGATTAACATGTCGACCCGGCCATAATGCTCCCAAGCGACATCGGCAAAGGCTTCGACGCTGGAAAGATTTGCCACATCCAGCGGGGCGGAGATGGCTTCGATGCCTAATTCCGAAAGCCTTGCAATGGCAGAATTAAGAGCTTCTTGGCGAGGTTCGCCAATGATTATTTTGGCTCCCTCCACGCCTAGGCTTTTGGCCAAGGCAAGGCCAATCCCGGTCGCACCACCAGTGATGGCAACAACCTTATTGCTTAAATCGTCCATAATGTTCTCCGAGTTCAAGTGCTGGATCCGGTGAGTTTCATAAAAACGGTTTCAAGATCTGCCCCTTCACTGGCGAGGTCGGCTATTTCGATACCTTTTTTCCGCACCAGCTCCAGAACTTCGCCGGCCGCATGCTGCCCAGGATTGTATTGTATGATTAATTGCCCATCATCGCGCAACGCACATTGCAGGTCGGCAATTATCGGCGCGACTTCCAACTGAGAGTTTGGGCGAATAATTAGGGTTTTACTGTCTATCTGGCGCAACAGATTGTTAGTCTTGTCGCAGGCAACGACTGCGCCATTGTCTATGATAGCGATGGTGTCGCATAATTCTTCGGCCTCTTCGAGATAATGCGTGGTCAGCATGATAGTGACGCCCTGGCGGTTTAAGTCGATGACATAATTCCATAACTGACGGCGCAACTCGATGTCTACGCCTGCCGTCGGCTCGTCCAGAACCAGAACCGGAGGATTGTGCACCATTGCTTTTGCCACTAGCAGGCGACGGCGCATACCGCCTGACAGCGTGCGCGCATAGGCTTGGGCTTTGTCGGCCAACCCCATGGCTGACAGAATTTCCCTAGTGCGCCGCTGTTTGCGTGGCACGCCATAAAGTCCGGCCTGTAGCTCCATTATCTCGGCCGGTGTGAAAAACGGATCAATGCTCAGCTCTTGCGGCACAATGCCGATCGAGGCGCGCGCCTGGCGCGGATTGGCATCTATGTCAAATCCCCAAATATTGGCACTGCCGCCCGATTTAATGACCAGCCCGGCGAGAATATTGATAAAGGTCGATTTGCCCGCCCCATTGGGCCCAAGTAGGCCGAAAATAGCGCCGCGCGGAATTTCCAGGTCAATGCCTTTCAGCGCTTCTTTTGACGGCTGGTTGCCACCAGCCTTATAGGTCTTTTGCAAGTCGCGCGCCGACAGCGCGATGGGCGGGTGCTGGGGGTTATCCATGAAAAACTCCTTTATCACATTTAACATTGCGCGCTGCGTTGGGCAAACACCCACACCGGATGTTGGGGACGGAATGCGGCAGTGGGTTTTTTCGCCCTTTAACTCTGCTAAAGTTTAGTCCGACTCAGTTGATGAAGGATTTCCCATGGCAGCGCGCGCAAAACTCGGTTCCGGCCATCATCTCTATCTGGTGGACGGCTCGGGCTATATTTTCCGCGCCTATCATGCCCTGCCTCCTTTGACGCGCAAATCCGACGGGCTGCCTGTTGGTGCAGTGTCGGGATTTTGCAATATGCTGGTCAAGTTGCTCGATGAAATGGACGGTGCCGAAACCCCGACACATTTGGGCGTTATTTTCGATGCGTCAGGTCGCAGTTTCAGAAACGAAATTTATGCCGATTATAAAGCCCACCGGCCGCCTGCACCGGAAGATCTGGTACCACAATTTCCGCTCGTGCGTGACGCGGTGCGCGCCTTCAATATTCCGGCAGTCGAAGAAGAAGGTTTTGAGGCTGATGATTTAATAGCAACTTATGCTGAAGAGGCAGCTAAAGCCGGAGCGCGGGTGACGATTGTATCGTCGGACAAGGATTTGATGCAACTTGTTGGTGGCACCATCGATATGGTCGACACAATGAAAGACAAAAAGATTGATGTTGACGGTGTCATTAAAAAATTCGGTGTTGGGCCCGAGCGCGTTATTGATGTGCAGGCGCTGGCCGGTGACAGTGTGGACAATGTGCCGGGTGTGCCAGGCATTGGTATCAAAACGGCGGCACAATTAATCTGCGAATTTGGCGATCTGGATACTCTGCTGGCGCGTGCCGAAGAGATCAAACAACCAAAGCGGCGGGAAAACCTTGTGAATTTTGCCGAGCAGGCGCGTATCAGCCGCGAACTTGTAACCTTGCGCCGTGATGCGCCCATGCCGGTTGCGCTCTCAGACATGGCACGAGCAGCGCCGGTGGCGGAAGATCTGATGGGCTTTTTAAAGGCCATGGAGTTCAACACGCTGACGCGGCGTTTGGCCGAACGTTTTGAGATTGACGCCGATGCCTATGCGGCTTCAAAAACGCTGGCGGTTGAGGCGGGCAGGTCCGAAAAAGATGCCGGAAGCGCGCAATCCGGCTCGGCGCAGGCCTTCAGGCAGGGCGCCCGCGCCCGTCCGCCTGCCGAAATGCCGGCGGTGGATGTGTCGGCCTATGCATGCGTGACAAAACCAGGTGAATTGCTGGACTGGGTGGCGCGCGCCACTCGTGCTGGTGTTGTCGCGGTGGACACTGAGACCGATGGGCTGGACGCCATGCAGTGTCGTCTAGTCGGCGTTTCGCTGGCCGTGGCGCCGGGCGAGGCGTGCTATGTGCCACTTGCACACGGGGCTGGTGACGGGCTGGATTTGGGTGCTGAAACACCCAAACAGCTAGACAAGCAAACGGCACTCGCCCTGCTAGCGCCAATGCTAGCGGATGCGTCCGTTTTGAAAGTTTTGCAAAACGCCAAATTTGACCTGCAAGTGCTGGGTCGCCACGGCGTGCCAGTTGCGCCGGTTGATGACACCATGCTGATTTCCTATGCGCTGGGAGCCGGAGCGCACAGTCATGGAATGGATGAGTTAGCGCAACGGTTTTTGGACCATACGCCAATCTCGATCAAGGAACTGCTGGGGACGGGCAAAAACCAGATTACCTTCGACCGCGTGCCGGTCGATGAGGCGACCCGATATGCGGCTGAAGATGCCGATGTCACGCTGCGCCTGTGGTTGCATTTGAAACCGCGGCTGGCGGCGGAGGGTGTGACGGGTGTTTATGAAAGCACTGAGCGGCCACTGGTGCAGGTGATCAAGGATATGGAGCGCGAGGGTGTGCTGGTTGACCGGGCGGTGCTGTCGCGCCTGTCGGGTGAATTTGCTCAGAAAATGGCGGGTATGGAAGATGAGATATATGCGCTGGCTGGTGAAAAATTCAACATTGCAAGCCCCAAGCAGCTTGGCGATATTCTCTTTGACAAAATGGGTCTCTCGGGCGGCAAGAAAACCAAAACCGGCGCCTGGGGTACTGGTGCCGATGTACTGGAAGGGCTGGCCGAGGGCGGCAACACGCTGGCCGCCACCGTGCTAGACTGGCGCGGGCTGGCGAAACTCAAATCGACTTATACCGACGCGCTGCCGGATTTCGTAAATCCAGAAACGGGACGCATTCATACTTCATATTCAATGGCATCGACAACAACCGGCCGGCTTTCTTCATCCGACCCGAATTTGCAGAATATTCCGGTACGCACCGAAGACGGGCGGCGCATCCGCACGGCGTTTGTGGCCGGCCCTGGAAACAAGCTGGTGAGTGCTGATTATAGTCAGATTGAGTTGCGTATCTTGGCGCATATGGCGCAAATTGACAGCCTACGACAGGCTTTTGCCGACGGGCTAGACATTCATGCAATGACAGCCTCGGAAATGTTTGCCGTGCCGCTTGGTGAAATGACGCCGGATGTGCGCCGTCGTGCTAAAGCGATTAATTTCGGCATTATTTACGGCATTTCCGCATTTGGCCTTGCCAATCAGCTGGGCATTTTGCGCAGCGAGGCGGCGGCCTACATTGATGCCTATTTTGAGAAATTTCCGGGCATCCGCGACTATATGGAAGCTACGAAAACCGAAGCCCGTGCGCAAGGCTATGTGTCCACGCTGTTTGGCCGGAAAGTCCACCTGCGCGAAATCACTTCCAAAATCCCCGCGCGCCGAGCCTTTGCTGAGCGGGCCGCTATCAATGCGCCGATACAAGGAACGGCCGCCGATATTATCCGCCGCGCCATGATACGTCTGCCTAAGGCACTGATGCCGCTTTCGAGCGCGCGCATGCTGTTGCAGGTGCATGACGAATTGATTTTTGAAGTGGCCGAAAATGAAGCCGATGCGTTGATATCTAGTGTCGTTTCAGTAATGGAGGCCGCCTGCCACCCAAGGATGACGCTTTCTGTGCCGCTGGTAGTTGATGCCTGCGCCGCCAATAACTGGGACGAGGCGCATTAGTATTACTTATTATTTACCGAAATTAATAAATCAGGAAAATCCACGGTCAGTAATAATTTAAAATAATACTATTCTGCAGCCAGAGCAGCGGCACGAACATTATCATCGACATGATCGATGAATTTGGCGAAATTCTCAACAAACATTGCAACAAGTTTGGCAGCCTGCGTATCATAGGCGTCAGATTCCGCCCAAGTGTCGCGGGGGTTCAAGATTGACCCGTCAACGCCCGGCACAGAAACCGGCACCTCGAAGCCAAAATTCTCATCTGTGCGGAAATCCACCGCGTTTAGGCTGCCATCCAGTGCGGCAGACAAAAGCGCGCGCGTTTCGCGGATTGGCATGCGTTTGCCAATGCCATAGGCCCCGCCAGTCCAGCCGGTATTTACCAGCCAGCAACTTGCGCTGTGCTCGGCAATGAGATCGCGCAGAAGATTGCCATATTCTGACGGGTGACGCGGCATAAACGGCGCGCCGAAGCAGGTCGAGAACGTGGCTTCCGGCTCGGTGATGCCTTTTTCGGTGCCCGCGACTTTCGCCGTATAGCCGGACAGGAAATGATACATGGCCTGGCTGGGCGTCAACCGCGAGATTGGCGGCAACACGCCGAAGGCATCGGCGGTCAGCATAATGATATTGCTGGGATGTCCAGCGCGGCCCGTGTCGGAGGCATTTGGAATAAAGGACAGTGGGTAGGCACCGCGCGAATTTTCGGCCAGCGAATTGTCGAAAAAGTCTAATTTGCGGGTATTCGGGTCCATAACCACATTTTCAAGCACTGTGCCGAAGCGTTGCGTGGTGGCATAAATTTCGGGCTCGGCCTCAGCCGACAGATTAATCATTTTGGCATAGCATCCGCCTTCGAAATTGAAGACGCCGTTTTCCGACCAGCCATGCTCGTCATCCCCGACCAGAATGCGGTTCGGGTCGGCCGACAAAGTTGTTTTGCCAGTGCCGCTCAAACCAAAAAAGACGGCTGAATCGCCGTCTTTGCTGACATTGACAGAACAGTGCATCGGCATGACGCGCTTGGCCGGCAAGGTGAAGTTTAGCATGGAAAAAACCGATTTTTTGGTCTCACCAGCGTAAGAAGTGCCGGCGATCAGAACCATTTTTCGCTCGAAATTAACCGCGATGACCGTCTCGGTGCGGCTACCATGGCGGTCGGGGTCGGCTTTGAAGCTTGGGAAATTCATAATAACAAATTCTGGATCAAACACGTCCAGTTCTTCCGGCACTGGCTCAATCAACAGATTTTGAATGAACAGCGAATGCCAGGCCAGTTCGGTGACTACGCGCGTTGCGAGACGGTGCGTCGGGTCGGCGCCGCCGAACAGGTCCTGCACAAGCAATTCCTTGCCCTCTGCATGGGCCAGCATGTCTTCCAAAAGAGCGTCAAAATGTGCAGGTGTCATGGATTTGTTATTGTCCCACCACACGCAATCGTCGGTAAATGCGTCGCGCACAATGAATTTGTCCTGCGCAGAGCGGCCCGTATGCTGGCCAGTTTTTACCAAGAGCGGCCCATTGCCGGCAATTTTGCCTTCGCCGCGCGCCAGCGCCATCTCGTAAATTTCAGCAGGGCGCAAATTCCAGTGAACAGTTTTGGCATTGCCAAGACCTTGCCGGTCGATTCCGTTTTTACTGATATGAAAGCCGCTCTGTTCCATCACGGATTACTCCTTTTGCCGCGAAAATCCCTCGCTATCGAACGGGGACTATATTAACAATGGCGCATCAGTGCAAGCAGACTGCCTCACGATAAACACATTTCATATTAATGTTGTGAGGCCCTTGAAAAAGCCGGCAGATTAGGTGTCTGATGCACGTATGCGCGCTGAAAAACGGGATTGAAATTTTATGGCTGAGATAGTCCTGGTCGATGATGATGCCAATATTCTGGCTTCGGTGCGTATCGCGTTGGAGGCGGATGGTTTCCGCGTGCGCAGCTATACAGACGGCCACTCGGCACTAGCGGCGCTCGAAAACCAACCCGCCGACATTGGTGTGTTCGACATTAAAATGCCGCGAATGGACGGGCTGGAATTGCTCAAAAAATTGCGCCAGAACAGCACAATGCCTGTGGTTTTTCTCACCTCCAAGGATGATGAGATAGACGAAGTCTTCGGCCTGAAAATGGGCGCTGACGACTATATCACCAAGCCGTTTTCGCAACGCCTTTTGATTGAACGCATCCGTGCCGTGCTTCGGCGCAGCGCGGCGCGCGCTGACACGCCAGCGGCCGCATCAAAATCCACCATCAGTCAGGGGCATTTGCATCTTGACCATGAACGCCATGATTGCCTGTGGAAAAACCGGCCTGTCAATCTAACGGTAACCGAGTTTTTGATTATTGACGCGCTCGCCCAGCGCCCAGGCGTGGTAAAAAGCCGCGATTCGCTCATGGATGCCGCTTATGATGATCAGATCTATGTTGATGACCGGACGATTGACAGCCACATCAAGAGACTGCGTCGTAAGTTCCGCGCCGTCGATACGTCTTTTGACGCCATCGAAACGCTTTATGGTGTGGGTTATAGGTATAAAGCCTCATGAAGCCGCGCCAGCGTGAAGGCACCCAGCGCCGCCGCCGATTGCTGGCCCGCCTTATCGGTCTCAACATGCTGGGGCTCATTATTCTCGCAGGCGGTTTTCTGGTTCTGTCGGAATCGCGGCAATTTCTTACCAATGCGTATAAGCAAAGTTTGGAAGCCCAGGCTCGCATTGTCGCTGGTGCGCTGAGCCAGACGGTTATCAATCGCAATTTTCAGTTTTTTGACCCGTCTTTTTTCGGCCCAATGATCGGCGAGCGCGACGGTCCCGATTGGGAGATACGTGAGGCCACCAAAATCATGCGCCAAGTTGCATCCGTTACGAATGCGCGGATTCGCCTTTACGGGCGTGATGGTGTGCTGGTGCTCGACAGTGCTCACATGGACCGCTCCATAAATGTCATTTCGCGCGCATTGCCGCCACTTCCCGGCACCTCCGTACGTCAGGACTGGCCGCGGCGTATTGTGTCTTCGGTTCGCGGTTTTTTCCGGCGTGAAAAACCCGTTCTGACGGAGATCAGTGCAGCGGAAGGGTATAATCTGCCTGAAGTGATGTCGGCTATAAAAGGACGCTCGGCAAGCCTGCAAAGACAGAACCAAGATGGCGCAGATATATTGACCGTCGCCGTGCCAGTGCAGGGTTATCGAGCGATTATCGGCGCGCTTATGGTGTCGACCCGGCCGGGAGAGATCGACGCAATTATTCAAGCCGAACGCCGCGTGGTTATTGAATTGGCGCTCATCGCGCTTTTGGTCAGCCTGATGACCTCACTGCTGCTGGCCAGCACGATTACCGAGCCAGTGCGCAAGCTGGCTCGTGCCATGCGCGTATTCAATCGCGCCTCGCCCACCCTTCCGGGGCTGGAGACAATTCCCGACTTGTCGCGGCGCGGCGATGAGATCGGCGACTTGTCAGTGGCTTTACGCGAAATGACCGAACAATTGCTGGCGCGCATCAACACAATCGACCGCTTCGCGGCGGATGTTGCCCATGAATTGAAAAATCCACTGACCTCTTTGCACAGCGCCGTGCAATCGCTTGAAACGGCCACCAGCCCAGACCAGCAGCGCGAGATGAAACGCATTATTCAAAGTGACGTGCAACGCCTCAATCGCTTGATTTCCGACATATCAAATGCTACGCGGCTGGATGCAGAATTAAACCGTGGCGAGACCGCCCCGTTTGATTTGGCCGCACTCGTCAATGAGATTGGCGCGGCGCTGGCGCCCGATATTAGCGAGGAAAATAATATCAAACTGGTCACTAGCGCCGACCGCCCAGCGCCGGTTATTGCCCAAAAACCGCGCATTGCCCAGATTATCGATAATCTGGTTTCCAATGCCGTATCATTCACAGAGAGCGGCGGAAAAGTCTATCTCCGCGTGCTGGTGGGAGAAGACAATATCAGGCTGGTCGTGGCCGATGAGGGGCCGGGCATTGACCCGGAAATGACCGAGCGCATTTTTGAACGCTTTTACAGCGACCGTTCCCGCGCGCCGACCCTGCCGCAGGCGCAAGAGCTTCCGGCCAGCGGGCATTCGGGGCTGGGCTTGAGCATTTCGCAACAGATTGCCCGCGCGCATGGTGGCGATTTGGTGGCTGACAACAGACCGGACGGTGTCGGTGCCTTTTTTACGCTCATTCTCCCGCGCGACCGGAGCCCGGGCACATGACCTGCGCACAAGACACCGTCGCGGGGAAAACCGAAAACAAACCGTCCACAGTTCATGCCACAGCCATTTCATTACCGGCCGGCGGGGTGTTGCTTATGGGCCCGTCCGGGGTAGGCAAGTCGAGCCTCGCCTATCGTTTGATTGCGCGCGCCGCCGCGCGCCTTGTCGCCGATGACCGCGTGCGTCTGGTCGCACATCAAAACGCGCTTTATGCAGAGCCGCCCGCGCGCCTTGCTGGTTTGATGGAAGTAAGGGGCATCGGAATTTTGCGGATGGATTATCTGGCGCGTGCGCAACTTGACCTTGCGGTTGAACTGGTCGCCGCAGATGCCGTGCCGCGTATCGCCGAACCGAATCATTTGGAAAGCGTTGGCCGTCACTTGCCGCTCATCCGTCTGCATGCGTTTGACAGCGACATTCACGCCAAAATCGATTTGGCCCTTACCCATATCGCCATTGGCGGGTTTCGCGAAGACGGTATATATGGCTAGGGTATATAGGGGGGCATAAGGCTTGTCATTAGCCGGAGCAAGCGGCAAATTGGCATGAGGTTTTGTCCTGCTAATGGGCATTAAACGGGGAATGAAATAGATGATAGGCATGGTCTTGGTCACACATGGGGCGCTGGCAGAAGAATTCCGCGCCGCGCTCGAACATGTTGTCGGGGCGCAGGAGAATCTCGCCACTATTTGCATCGGACCCGATGATGATATGGAAAAGCGCCGCGAAGATATTGTCGATGCCATTGTCAAAGTCGATACGGGCCACGGTGTTGCCCTACTCACCGACATGTTTGGCGGCACGCCGTCTAATCTCGCCATTTCGCTGCTCGAAAAGGACAAGGTCGAGGTCGTGGCCGGAATTAACCTGCCGATGTTGATCAAGCTGGCCAGTATTCGTGATAACCAGCCGCTTGATGTTGCGGTGTTGGAAGCCAGAGACGCGGCGCGCAAATATATTTCCGTCGCCAGCGAAGTTCTTGCCGGCACCCAAGAGTAGAAATTCGTGATCGAAACCAAAGTGAAGATTGTCAACCGACGCGGTCTTCATGCGCGGGCATCGGCGAAATTCGTGAAATGCGCTGAGGCGTATCAGGCCGAAATTCGAGTGCTCAAAGATGATGATGTGGTTGTCGCAACCTCAATCATGGGACTGATGATGTTGGGCGCGAGCCTTGGCTCACAAATCACTTTGCAGGCAACCGGACCGGATGCCGAAGACGCACTGGCCGCACTCACCCGGCTTATTGAGGATAAGTTCGACGAGCATTGAGCACCGAGACACTGATTTACAGCAAAGCTTATCACAATATAAAGATTTCTTTATATGTTCTTGCATAGCGCAGTTTTGGCTGGTAAAACAACAAGCAATTGGAAAGAGGTATACTATGACTGTAGACTATAAAGTTGCTGATATTTCATTGGCCGATTGGGGCCGCAAGGAAATTGCCATTGCCGAAACGGAAATGCCGGGCCTGATGGCCTTGCGCGATGAATATGGAAATGAGCGCCCGCTGGTCGGTGCCCGCGTGACCGGCTGCCTGCACATGACGATCCAAACCGCTGTGTTGATCGAAACGCTGACGGCACTGGGCGCCGAAGTGCGTTGGTCGTCATGCAATATTTTTTCGACTCAGGACCATGCTGCCGCTGCCATAGCCGAGACCGGAGT
The DNA here is from genome assembly GCA_902624095.1 of uncultured PS1 clade bacterium. Taxonomy (GTDB): domain Bacteria; phylum Pseudomonadota; class Alphaproteobacteria; order RS24; family RS24; genus UBA7378. Next base: position 1,871 of record CACNWB010000015.1, on the reverse strand, counting down.
GCCGGTTTTTGCCTGGAAAGGCGAAACGGAAGAGGAATATTGGTGGTGCGTCGAGCAGACGCTGGCGGGCCCTGACGGGTGGCGGCCGAATATTCTGCTGGATGATGGCGGCGACCTGACCCAGTTGGCGCATGAAAAATATCCCGAGATACTGGACGAGTGCGTCGGCGTTTCGGAAGAAACAACAACTGGTGTGCTTCGTCTTTACGAAATGGCAAAGGACGGCACCCTGAAAATTCCCGCAATCAATGTGAATGACAGCGTGACCAAATCGAAATTCGACAATCTTTATGGCTGTCGCGAAAGTCTTGTTGACGGTGTGAAACGCGCCACGGATGTAATGATGGCAGGTAAAATCGCAGTCGTTTGCGGGTTTGGCGATGTCGGCAAAGGCTCGGCTGAAAGCCTGAGGTCGCAAGGCGCACGTGTTATGGTGACGGAAGTGGACCCGATTTGTGCACTGCAGGCGGCCATGGAAGGCTATGAGGTGACAACGATGGAAGACGCCGCCGCGATTGGCGATATTTTCATTACCGCAACCGGCAATATGGACATCATCACGCTTGACCATATGCGCGAAATGAAAGACCGCGCTATTGTTGGCAATATCGGCCATTTCGACAGCGAAATTCAGGTTGCGGCGCTGAAAAATTATCAGTGGCACAATGTCAAACCGCAAGTTGACGAGATTGAATTTCCCGATGGCAAGCGGATTATTCTGCTAGCCGAGGGCAGACTGTTGAACTTGGGATGTGCCACGGGTCATCCGAGTTTTGTGATGAGTGCGTCGTTCACCAATCAGGTGCTGGCGCAAATCGAACTTTGGCAGAATGGCAACAAATATGATCGCCAGGTTTACGTTTTGCCAAAGCATCTGGACGAAAAAGTTGCGCGCCTCCACCTTGGCAAGCTTGGTGCGAAATTAACCGAACTGAGCGCCGAACAGGCCGATTATATCGGCGTTGGCAAGCAGGGCCCGTTCAAGCCGGAACATTATCGCTATTAAAGGCGTCTTGCCGCGCTGGTTCGCGCAAAGTACAACAATTTAAATGGATACAGGCGACCAGAGCGATCTCGTCATTGACGCAGACAATGAGTTTGCGTTGCAAAGATGCGCGTGCTGGCTCGCCGAAATATGCCAGCGCGGAGATCTTTTTTTTCTTTTCGGTGACCTAGGCGTGGGCAAGACCACGCTGGCGCGCGCCTTTATACAGGCGCTAGACCATCCGGATACGGTGGTGCCCAGTCCCAGTTTCACATTGGTGCAACCCTACGACACGCTGAAGGGCGCGCTCCTGCATGTAGATCTCTATCGCATAACGCAACCGGATGAGGTGTATGAGTTGGGGCTGACTGATCATCAGGCAGACCATCAAAAAGGCCACCAAACAGAGCCCATCATGCTTGTCGAATGGCCGGAAATTGGCAGCCATGTTTTGCGGCGGCCAGATTTCACCGTCGCGATTTCACAAATTGGAACGAGTGAGCGACGCCGGCTTCGCATCTCTGCTAAAACACCTGCGCGCCTTGAGCCCTTGGCCGCCCTCCATGCCCGCGAGACCCGCCTAGTTACATTTCTTGCCAATGCCGGATGGTCGGGCGAGAACGTCACCCGCCGTCAAATAGCCGGTGATGCTTCAACGCGCCGCTATGAGAGACTGCATCGAGCTAATGAGAAAACCGGAACCGCCGTGCTGATGGACTGGCATGCAGGCCCCGATGGCCCACCCGTGGTTGATGGGCAAAGCTATTCAAAGCGTGCGCATTTGGCCGAGGCCGCCGACGCCTATTGCCGGATTTCGCGCCATCTCGCCAATTGCGCGGTAGGCGTGCCGCAGATTTATTCAGCTGACGAGGGAGAAGGCTTTGTA
>CACNWB010000014.1 GCA_902624095.1 uncultured PS1 clade bacterium | reverse complement strand
AGTCGATCCAACACTTCAAAGTAATAGAGGTAAAGCAATCAGAATATTGCTATATTTATTTCAAAGAGATGCAGAAATTCGCTATTTGACATCAGGTTGAACTGGATTCCTTGTCCGCTAGACCCGCGGAAATGACGAGCCGCGCGCCTTCTTCAACCGTCATATCAAGTATCTTAATTTCGGCCTTTGGCACGAAAAGTAGGAAGCCGGAGGTCGGATTTGGCGTTGTGGGCAGAAATACGCTTATCATCTCCTCGCCTGTTGCTTCATTCACGCGAATATCGGCGGTTTTGGTTACAAAGGCGATTGCATGCAGTCCGCGGCGGGGATATTCAATCAGCGCGACTTGCGAAAACTGGTCATCTTCGCGCATGGCGGTCTGAAATATCTGCTTGAGCGCGGTGTAGACCGAGCCAACTACCGGCATTTGCCGGATAACGCGGTCGCTGAAGCTGAGCAGTGTCCGACCCAGAAAATTGGCCGTGAAACCGCCAATAATGGTCAGCACGATAAGCGCCAGCACCAGCCCCGTGCCGGGTAATTCAACCGGCAGATAGGATTCCGGCCGATATTGCGTCGGGATCCATGGAGTGAACCAATTGTCGAGAATTTCGACAAACCACAGCACGAGATAAAAGGTGATGAAGATCGGCGCAGTAACCACCAGCCCGGTAAGGAAATAGGTGCGTAAAATGGTCAGCAACGTGCGGCGCGGTGGCGATTCTTCTTGCATTCTTATATACATGCCAGAATATCGGGTAATAGGCAATTAACCATGACATCTCCGCAAGAAGCATCCGATTTCACCCGCGCGCTCGACGCTCTATGCAGCACCCATTTGGGGGGGGCCGATGAGCGAATGTGCGCGACTTTCGGGCGGCGCGAGCCAGGAAAGCTATCGTTTTGCCTGCGCGGGCGAGATTTTCGTACTTCGCCGCCCGCCCGGTGGCGTCGCCAAAACAACGGGCAGCAACACGCTTTCTATGACGGATGAGGCGCACACGCTGGCGCGTGTTTATGCGGCGGGCGTCGCCGTACCGCAGGTCGTGCATATTTGCGCGTCCGAAGATGCGCTGGGCCCGGGCTATATTATGCGCTTCATTGAGGGGCAGACGATTGCGCGCAAAATTCTGCGCGACGGTGAATTTGCAGACACGCGGCCGCAGCTGGCGACGCAATGTGGCACCATGCTGGCGCGCTTGCACGGGCTTGAAAGCGACCAAATGAAAGGTCTACCAAGCTCTGATGCCGAAGGCGAGTTGGCCAAATACACCGAGATTTTGCGTGCCCACGGCCACCCGCATCCGGTTTTTGAGTTGGCAATCAGATGGTTAGCCGACAATGTACCTCTATCGCAGGCGCGCTGCCTTGTGCATGGTGACTTCCGCATGGGCAATCTGATGGTTACGCCGGAAAGCGGCGTGGTTGCCATTCTCGATTGGGAATTGGCCCATATTGGAGACCCAATGGAAGATCTAGGCTGGCCGTGCGTGCCTTCCTGGCGCTTTGGTCAGCATCAAAATCCGGTTGGCGGCTTCGGCCAACGCGAAGAATTTTACGCCGCTTATGAAGCAGCTGGTGGAAAAATTGACCGCGCGGCGGTCCGCTTTTGGGAAATTTTGGGCACGCTCAAGTGGGGTATTATGTGCACCATGATGGCAACTGCCTTCTTATCCGGCGCCGACCGCACTATCGAGCGTGCCGCCATTGGGCGGCGCGCCTCGGAAACCGAGATTGATTTGCTGCGCATGCTTGAGGGATTAGACTAATGCCGGGGATCAATCATGCAGGATAAGCCCGACATGGCCGATCTGTTGCAGGCCGTAAAGGATTTTGTCGGTGAGGAAATCGCGCCCCAGCTTTCCGGCCATGCAGCATTTTCGGCACGTGTAGCTGGCAATGTTCTGGCACTTATGCAGCGCGAATTGGATCTGGGCCCACGCTTTCGCGCGGCACAACAGGCGCGCCTTGAGGGCCTGCTGAATGAGACTGGCACGCTTGAAGTGTTGAACCGAATTTTGTGTGACAAAATTTCCGAAGGTGCGCTTGGGCCTGAAGATGATGCCTTGATGGATCATCTGAAACGCGCGACCATGGGCAAGTTGGCTATCGACCAGCCAACTTATGCGGGCTATCAAACCGCGCAAACCAATGGCTGGCCTGAAGAAGGTTAACCTCAGCCACGAATAAGAAAAATGGAGTACACGAAGGCGCACCACATCATTATATTTTTGTCAGCCGCAACATTGCTGGCGGCCTTTTCAATCGGCGTTCCCTTTGTGCCCGGCATCTGAAGCCAGTTTGGATTGCGTTAACGCTTAATCAACCTGCTCCGCTGCATAACGAAAAAAAAACGGTGTGGAAAATGGCATAACGCATTATCACTTTTCTGTCGGCAACACTGCTTTCGCCCTGCGCTTTGAGCGTGCAGTTTATCCCGGTTATTTAAGGCTGGCGATTTAGGAAACTACGCGGGCCGCGCGGCGCAAATGCCGTTGGTAAAGCCAAGGTGCGAGCACATGATCGTATACCGGCACGGCAATCATGCGCACTGGTGGCAAGCCAACCAGTCGCGCCAGCCAGTTAAAGCCCGGCACTTCGGCCCAGAGGTGGATAAATGCATCAACCCCGCTATACCAAATATCATCTTTTTGAACGTGCAGGCGGCGCAACATATCATCGCGAACTGTACCCGCAGGCAGGCCCGTCGGCAGGTCGGCGGTTGAAATATCACAATAGCTGATATGCGCGCACCCGTGGGCTTGCGTGCGGCGGCGATAAACCGCGACTTCCGGCGCGCAAATATTGCAAGCGCCATTAAAGTAGACGGTCAGCTGAACCGACATCAGTTGAGTGCGCCCGTATTTTCCGGAGCACTTGCGCCATCGCGCATGGCTTCCAGATACGCGATAATCATGTCCCAGGCTGCAAGCGCCTCTACGTCACCAGCGGCGGCAAATTCAGCGGCACGCAAGGTCGCCACCACTTCGGCGTCATCGCCATATTGCTGCACCAGTGCAGCCGCCGCGGCCGCGACGGCGGCTTTTTCGGAACTATTTGTTTCCTGTGTCATGGCAAAAATATAGACATGAGAATGCATCGGGCAAATGCGGTGAAATACCGCGTGCGGGTAAGAACAGTATTAATGCAGCTCGGCGCCGCACCGACCGACATATTGGCCCGAGCAAGATAAACAATTCGGCTGTCGCTTTTTTAGGGTGACGGAGTGTTTTGAAACAGTGAATAGACTTTCATTATATTTTTACCCATTTAAGCTTGGATAGCGAATAAGCAGAAGTATTGAGATAGAAATGCGTGTTGTTTCTTGGAACATGAATAGAAGAAGAGGTTCTTGGGATTTTCTTAACAACGCAATTGAACCTGATGTCGCGTTACTGCAAGAGGCATCACCTTTTGATGATGACAGTATCAAAAATAACTCATCAAAAGTGATAGTAAAAAAGAACCTTACTAATGTTGTTTATGGAAAAAATGTACCGCCAGAGAAAGTCAAACTCCCAACAGACGGCGGTATGGGAGTGAATGTGTCAGCATTCAACTTTGATGGATATGGAAAGATTTTTTTCATCAGCGTTTATGGGAATTTGAGTTTCGGTGACAATCTAGACATACATTTGATGGGTGTTTTCACTCTGTATACGGAAACATTGAGAAAACTATATTGTGCAGAACACATTCTTATAGCGGGTGATTTCAACATGGACAGGAGAATGGATGATAATCCAACAGGAACGAAGTTCTCCAAGGTTGGAGAGCGGCGGCATAATATGTTTTTTGACAGTATTAAAAGATTAGGTTTTGTCGATTGTTTAGAACTTCATCATCCAAATTACATCCAAACACATCGTCACAATAGAAGCGATTTCCCGTGGCAAATCGACCATATGTTTGCAACAGAGACACTATCAAGATCAATGTCATCTTTAGAAGTAATGGAGACACCAGAAGTGATCTCTAGAAGTGACCATAATCCAATTATTGCAGACTTTGACTTATCCATTGCTTAAACACGCCTAAAAGTCCTCTGATTTCATTTTGATATGAACCCACACCAGAACAGTCGAAGCGCACTGGTAGGTGATTGGTCGAGGGTGAATCAGTAAAATGAATTTTCAAAACAAGATGCTTACAGAAACGCTTACATAATCTGTCTGTAGTATATGTTTATAAAATAAAAACAATAAGTTATTTTACACTCACCGAGTGCTTTTGAGAGGTGAATACAATCATCTCCTGCGAACCAATGTTTTATCAATATCTTTAAATAAATTTATAGATTTTTCTAACTCGGATGATGTTCTCTCATATAGACTCATCGCAACCGCTCTTAATGCATTTACTTCATCATCAGTTAAGTCTGGATATTTTTCATCTTTTATATGCTTAAGTATCTTTTTTTTCCTTATTTTTAGATCTTCAATAGTTTTACAAACTGCTTCTAGTTGCTCAAGCCAATCATAATATTTTTTTGTATCTGAATGGCGGAGGCGTTTGTTACACGATTTACAGCAAGGAACAATATTACCAGGATGATTTAACCCACATTGGTCACGGTTGAACATGATTAGATGTTCTATGGTCAAATTTTCAGATGACGACCCACAAAAAGCACATTTTTTATTAAAAGTTTTTTCTTTAATTCTAGTCCAAATTTCCTTCCCTTTTCCACTACCTGTATTGAAGGAGTGACCTAAGTATTCCTCACCAATTTTTGTTAAAAATGCCCTAATCATGGTATTAGCAGAGTCAGAAGATGTGTTGTATGTGGTCAAATATTATCTCCTTCTAAATTTTTTCTCATAACTTAATACCATTTCTGACCACACAGTTTTCTGAGGGTAAGATGGTTTTTTCCGTTTGGAAAAAAGGTCATTAGAAAAACATTGTTTAATAGTAAAGCTGAGGAAATAAGCATATTCACCTCCATTTATTCTACCGTTACCGATTTTGCGAGATTTCGCGGCTGGTCGACATCCGTGCCTTTGGCTACCGCCGCATGATAGGCTAGGAGCTGCAACGGCAGGGCGTAAAGCATGGGCGCGATGAAGGCATCCATCTCGGGCATGGCAATGGTCGCCATGCACCCCTCACCCGCCGCGGCCACCCCATTTTGGCTGGCAAACAGAATGGTATTGCCGCCGCGGGCCATAACTTCCTGCATGTTGGATACGGTTTTTTCAAACAGGGCATCGTCGGGCGCAATTACAATAACGGGCATGTTTTCGTCAACCAGCGCGATTGAGCCGTGCTTCAACTCCCCAGCGGCAAAACCCTCGGCGTGAATGTATGAAATTTCTTTCAGTTTCAGCGCGCCTTCGAGCGCTAGTGGATACATGGTTGCACGCCCGATAAACAGCGCGCTGGAGGCGGTACTGATTTGCTTGGCAAGCCCCTCAATTTCAACTTCGCAATTCAGCACCAAATTAGAAAGCCGCGGCGTTGACAATAATAAATCAACTAGGCGTGCCTCCTCGTCTGCGCAAAGTATTTGTTGCGCACGGCCCAAGCTGATGGCAAAGGCTGCCAACGCGCCAAGCTGAGCGGTGAACGCCTTGGTCGAGGCCACACCGATTTCGGGACCGGCATAGGTTGGAAGTGTTACGTCCACTTCGCGGGAGATGGAACTGTCGGGCACATTGACGATGCCCATGGTCTTCAACCCGTTTACCTTGCAATGATTGAGGGCCGCGAGCGTGTCAGCCGTCTCGCCAGATTGTGACACGAATATCGCCAAACATTCGGGGTCTAGTGGTGCTTCGCTGTAACGAAATTCGGAAGCGATATCGACACTGGCTGGAATACTAGTATAGCGTTCGATCCAGTTTTTGCCAACCAGCCCAGCAAAATATGCCGTACCGCAGGCGACCAGAATAACCCGCTTGACGGACGCCAGATCAACGTCATTTTCCGGCAGGGTCACACAGCGATTTTCTGGATCGGCATATTGCCCGAACGTGCGCGACAACACCTCCGGCTGCTCATGAATTTCCTTGCTCATGAAGTGCCGGTAGTTGCCTTTGTCCACCATGGCAGACGCGGCATCGACCACCACCTGTTCGCGTGTGACGCCTGACCCGTCGGCAGCGAAAATCTCCGCACCCGTATCGGAAACCACTGCCCAGTCACCGTCATCAAGATAAGCAATGCGATTGGTGAAGGGCGCAAGCGCGAAAGCGTCAGAACCGATGAACATTTCACCGCTTCCGTAACCCACCGCCAGCGGGCTGCCATTGCGCGCAATTATCATACGGTTTTCCAATCCCTCGACAATCAGAGCGATCGCATATGTTCCATCAAGCGCGGTGAAGGTGGCCGCGGCTGCTGCCATCACATCGTCTTTTGCCCTCAGATTTCGCGAAAACAAATGCGCGATGACTTCCGTATCCGTGTCAGAAGTAAATTCAATACCATCCGCCATGAGGTGCTGTTTGAGGTCGCGGTAATTTTCAATAATGCCATTGTGCACCACCGCAACCTTTTCCGACCGGTGCGGATGCGCGTTGGCCTCGATCGCTGGGCCGTGGGTGGCCCATCTTGTATGGCCGATGCCCACACATCCTGACAGCGGCGCGGCTTTCAGTTCGTAAGCCAGTGCATCCAGCTTGCCTTCGGCGCGGCGGCGGTGCAATTGTCCGCCAGCCAGCGTGGCGATACCCGCACTGTCGTAACCGCGATATTCGAGCCGCTTCAGCCCGTCAAATATTAGATCGGCGACTAGCTTGTCGCTGATGATACCGATAATGCCGCACATGGATCAGTCGGCCTCCTGATTTTTGCGCCGGAACGATTGCGCCCAACCCTCGACATCGCGTCTTGGCGCGCGCGTCACCGCTAGACTGTCCGCCGGCACATCGCCGGATACCGCCGTGCCGGATCCCAGATACGCGCCTGCCCCGATTGTGACAGGCGCAATTAACGAGCTGTTCGAACCGATAAATGCGCCGTTACCAATGCGCGTAATGTGTTTTTTGAAGCCGTCATAATTGCAAGTGATCGTGCCGGCCCCGACATTGACATTAATACCCAGCTCGGCGTCTCCGACATAAGACAGGTGATTGACCTTGCTGCCGTGACCCAATCGGGCGTTTTTGGTTTCCACAAAATTGCCGATGCGTACCTCATTTCCCAATACTGTGCCGGGACGCAAACGCGCAAATGGCCCAATGACTGCGCGCGCGCCGATATGCACACCTTCAAGATGGGAAAACGCTTTAACGAGCGTGCCTTCACCGATTTGAACACCGGGTCCGATTTTAACGTGCGGTTCCAATGTCACATCCGCTTCGATATCGGTATCATAGCTCAGATATACCGTATTGGGGTCTTGCATGCCGACCCCGGCCTCGAGCATTTTTGCGCGCAGGCGCGTCTGCATGCGGACTTCGGCATGCGCCAGACCTTTGCGGCTGTCTACGCCCAATGTGTCGTCTGTGTCGCCCAACACCAGGCCTGTCGAATGGCCGGAAGCAACAGCAAGATGTACCAAATCCGGCAAATAATGCTCACCTTGTGCATTGTCATTTTGCAATTGCGGCAGCAATTCCTTTAACACGCCGGCACGCACGGCCATCGCACCGCCATTGCACAAACTTATAGCGCGTGTCTGCGCATCGGCATCTTTATATTCGACAATGCGTGAAGGCGTGTCTGCCTCCATAATGACGCGCCCATAGGCAGCGGCGTCTTCAGGCTCAAACCCCAGCACGCAAACATCTGCCTCGGACGCCGCAAGCTGACGAAGAATATCGGGGCGCATGAGCGGTGTGTCGCCGAAGATAATCACCACCCGCGCCACACCCTCGCAGGCCGACATGGCGGCGCGCACGGCGTCGCCCGTGCCAAGTTGGTTCTCCTGAATGCAGTTTGAGATATCCGGTGCTTCGATTAGCGCGTAGTCGCGCACGTTATTTTGGTCGGGTGCCGTTACCAGACAAAGACGTGACATCCCCGCTTCCAGTGAAGCGGCAATGACATGGCCCAGCATGGGACGACCAGCAATTTCATGCAGAACTTTTGGCACTGCTGAACGCATCCGCGTGCCCTTGCCGGCGGCCAGAATGACTATTGCAGTATTTGGTGCAGTAGCTGTCTGGGACATAACTGTTCCTTTGATGCACGTTATACCCCTCTGTCTATATCAGAGTCGGAGAGAACCGAAATCAAACAGTTTTGCTAATTGTTACGCGTCGGTTAGTAGGGTGTCAGCCGGCAAGCGCTTCCAGACCAGTATCGTCGACGACATCATTGCCGGCCATCGCCGAGGCCGCAAGACCGCCGCAAGCGATCAGCATATTTGAGCCGAAGAAGCGGATTGAGGAAAGTTTGCGATTGACGAAGGCCGGATCGAGCGCCTCTTCCTGCGTTGCCGCAAGTGCGCCCTTGGCAAGATAATGCCCGCCCGCCGCGAGGCCAAACAGGCGCAAATAGGGGGTGGCACCGGCAAGTGTATCCTTGGGACTGGATTTTAAGCGGTCCAGCAGCCAGTCGGTTGCCGTTTCAAGGGCGTCAATGGCATCGCCAAGCTCGCCTGCAACTTGTGTCAAAACCGGATGGTTGGACTGGCGGCACATTTCAGCTGTTTCGCGCATTTCGCCAATATACGCATGCACCACCTCGCCATTTCCGAGCGGCAGTTTGCGCCCTACGAGATCTATCGCCTGAATGCCGTTTGTGCCTTCGTAAATGGTCAAAATCCGCGCGTCTCGAACATGCTGCGCGGCACCAGTTTCCTCAATAAAGCCCATGCCTCCGTGCACCTGAACGCCGAGTGCGGCAACTTCATTGGCAATGTCGGTACTGAAGGCTTTTGATATTGGGGTCAGCAGGTCGTATTTGGCCTGCGCGGCGGCATCACCGCTTGTGTGCGCCAAATCCGCCATGACAGCATTTTCATAGCAAATGCTGCGCGCCGCTTCCGTCATTGTCCGCATGCTCATTAACATGCGCCGAACATCAGGGTGATTGATGATGGCAACCGCCTCATTATCATCCTTATCCGCGCCGGGCGCTCTTCCCTGCTTGCGTTCAACGGCATAAGCCAGCGCGTGTTGGGTGGCGCGCTCGGCAACCCCAACACCTTGCAAGCCCACATGCAAACGCGCATTGTTCATCATTGTGAACATGCAAGCCATACCGCGATTTTCGGCACCGACGAGCCAGCCAATTGCGCCGTCATTTTCACCGAATGCCATAACGCAAGTAGGACTTGCATGGATCCCCAGCTTTTCTTCAAGCCCTATACAGGCAACATCATTGCGCGCACCCAATGTGCCGTCATCATTCACCAGAAACTTCGGGACAAGAAAAAGCGATATGCCTTTCGTGCCTTCCGGCGCACCTGGTGTTCTCGCGAGAACCAGATGCACAATGTTATCGACCATGTCGTGATCACCATAGGTAATGTAAATTTTGGTACCACGGATCAGATAGCTGCCGTCGTCTCGCCGCGTGGCTTGGGCGCGGATATTGCCCACATCGGAACCGGCATGGGGTTCGGTCAAGTTCATCGTCGCCGACCATTCGCCGGAAACAATCTTGCTCAGATATATGTCCTTCTGCTCGTCAGAGGCATGCGCCGCCAGTGCTTCCATGCCGCCATTCGACAACATCGGGCAAAGCTGGAAACCGATATTCGAGTTCATCATTTCTGTCACGGCATTCGATAGCGCCAGCGGAAGCCCCTGCCCGCCATAATCCGTCGGTGCGGCAAGAGTTGACCATCCGCTTTCAACATATTTGGCATAAGCCTCTTTGAAACTTTCCGGAACTTTCACACCATCATTCTCAAGCCGTGCACCTGTCTGGTCGCCTTCCCAGCTCAACGGAGCGACAATATTGTTGGCAAATTTGGCGGCCTCATCAAGAATGGCGTCCACCAAATCATCGGACAGGTCAGGATAGGCCCCCGATTGCACGAGCCGGTCAAAACCAGCCTCATGAGTAAGGGTAAAAACGATATCATTAACAGGTGCTTTATAAGTCATGAATAACTCCAACTTTCAGGGTTTATACCCTGCATCGGCGCAAATTCCCTTGCGTCAAAACATCCTACCGTAGCGAGCGCACTTCCGCTAGCATGACACACAGTTAACGATGAGGGGAGAACGTGCATGAGCGAATTGGCAAAAGTGGAGATCGAAGACAACATAGCAACCATCACAATGGATGACGGCAAGGCCAATGCTCTTGGCTTTACCATGATCGAACACATCAACAAGGCACTGGATGAAGCAGAAGCCTGCGCAGACGTTATCGTTATGACGGGGCGCGAAGGCGTCATGACCGCAGGGTTTGATTTGAAAGTTATGCGAAACGAGCCGGACCGCGTGATAGATCTCGTCAACCAAGGTGGGCGAATGTTAGTGCGCATATTCGCTAGTCCAAAGCCGATATTGTTAGCGTCAACAGGCCACGGCATTGCCGCCGGCGCGCTGTTAATGTTGTCGGGAGATTATCGCATCAGCATTGCCGGTGATTTTAAATACGGGCTGAACGAGTCAGCAATTGGCATGGTGCTCCCACCCTTTGGCATCGATCTCGCGCGTTTTAAGCTCAATCAGAAATATCTCGACATGGCCGCGGTTGGTGCCGATCTATATCACCCCGAAATGGCACGCGATATTGGCTATATAGATGAAGTGATCGAGGCCGACAAATTCACTGACCGTGTGCGTGAGAAAGCAGATTATTTCAAAACGCTCGACGCAAAAGCCTATGCCGGAAACAAGCGCCTGATCCGCAAAGCGCTCGCTGAAAAAATGACTGCTACTCTGAATGCATCAGACGATCAGTCAGTTGAGGTCTAAGCGTCTAGGATATAGACAATTGGGTAACGTTTTCGTTGTGTTTTTGACGTGATATTCGGTAACGCGTAATCATCAACAGAGCCAACGAATACAGCAAAATCTGCCCGGGCGCGGCGTAAAGCACGAGGTCGATTAGCACCTGTCCATCAACGTCTTCCGGTGCCGCCTCGCGTGGTAAATTGGCGGCCGACAAAATAACTCCAGCCAACAATATGCCGAGGCCAGATACCATTTTTCCGGCAAAACCGCGAAAGGCAAAAATAACCCCTTCACTGCGTCGTGCAGTAACCACTGCACTGTCCTCCACAACATCTGCCATCATTGCGCCGAACAAAATCGAAAAAACAATTATTACGCAAACTTCAACAAAATTATGCGCCAGCAACATAGGCAGCATAAGCGGGCTGTCATTTTCCGGCACAATATCGGCCAGTCGGCCAAACAGCATAAGGGGGCCGAAACTGATCATAAAAATAAAGCTGCCAATGGCCGCACGTTTTTTGTCAAAGCGCTTGCCGAGCACATGCGCGATCGGTACCGCACAACACGCTGCCAATGCCTGAAATATCGGAAATATGGCAAGCTCAGACGCTTTCAGCCCCCAAAAAAAAGTCGCGAAATAAATGCTCAATGCTGCTTGCATGCCGGCAGCCGTGCCGGAAAATATCGACGCAAGAAATAGCGATTGAAACGAACGATTTTTCATCGTCTCCAGCAATTCAGCAAAAACTTGCCCGATTTTTATTTTGTCGCGCGCCGGCGGCACGTGAAGGCGCCTTATATGCCGATGAGTACCAAGCGATGACACCAACATGCCGACAAACATCAGACAAGACGCCGCGATGCCGTAATAGCCGTATCCGGCGGCAGCCAAAATGCCTCCACCTCCGTCTTCGGTTTCGCGCAAAAATACCGAATAGGCCAGAAACGCCATGCCGATACCACCCAGCCAGCCAAACATGTAGCGCAAGCCCATTAGTTTCGTGCGGGCATCATAATCTTCGGTCAGTTCCGAAATCAGTGCGGTGTTTGGTACTTCGAAAAAGGTTAGGAATATGCGTACAGTTACTGCCATCACCACGAGAAAGACAAACAATGCCCCCTCGGATGCCATGACATCCGCCGGCGGGTTCCACATAAACGCGTAGCTCACACAAATCGGCACTATTGCCAGATACATGAACGGATGACGCCGTCCCCATCGCGAGCGCCAGTTATCTGAAATATAGCCAATGATGGGGTCCGTAATAGCGTCAATCACAATCGCGATCGAGAGGGCTGCGCTGGTCATGACGGGCGAGACCCCAAGCACCTGCGAATAAAAGATCAGCAGAAAATAGCTAAAGCCGTTGTCTTTAATGCCGTATGGAGCGGCGCCCAGCCCATAAAAAAAACGCGTGTCGATAGTTAGTATTGATTTTTGCGGTGCGGACATTCGGTCATCTTGGTCAAATCGTGCAAAATGTCTAGGAGCAAATCAACTAGGATGTGGTCTACGTCGGGCTCTGGTCCAACCTTGAAGTTTTTGCGCTATGAAGCAATTAAGAAACTGCCTAGCCTCAAGGAAAACAGTAATGAAATTGTAACGGTAGCATTAAGCTTTATTAAAACTTATGGCAGCGCAGGTACTACATCTCCGGAACCGCTAATCATCGTTTTTGATGACTTGCTTCTGCAAGTTATTTTCGTGGCTCCCGGGTAACCCAGTAAAAATCAAATAATAATTTTAGCTTGAAACAAGGTCAGTGATTGTGATTGCGCGCGAGATAGCTACTCGGACGCAACATTTCAGACGGTGTTCTTCCCTTTAAAGCGCGCCAGATTGAATCATATTTGTACCAAGGCACACCGGGATACAAATGATGGATCAAGTGCTGCGACTGACCAAGCATGAAGAGATGCTGCCACCACTTTGAGTGAATATCTTGAACAGAGGTTGCACCAATCGGGTCGACACGCTGTTCGTGCCCTTGTCTATGTTGAATGGTTGCGAATAGATGAACAGTAATTACGCGACCAAATAAAATTGGCAGCAAGAAGGCGAGAACAAATTCGACGGCAAAAGGAGACGAGAAAGCGACAACTAGCAGAGCTACATATAAAGTTAGGCTCAGCACAAAACGGGCACGTTCACCCTTCGGGCGCTCAGACCATTCACTGAAATAAAACTTAGACCACAGCAAATCCAAAAAAGCTCCGTTCAACCAGCAATAAAGCAAATTTTTATGGGTAAACTTCAAGTCAGGGTCATTGTCTTGGCCTGTACGCGAATGGTGCGTCACATGCAAATAGCGGTAGAGGGTAGTAGTGAATCCAGGAATGAACAATTGCGCGCTTACCGTGCCTATCAAATCGTTTAACCAATATATTGTTGAAAGGTTGCGATGCACCGCCTCATGCAATGGCGTAAAACTCCAGAACACGAAAAATGAGCTCAAAGGCACAGTAATCAGGGGACTCAAGAGCCCCATGAGATAGGCATAAGTCGACAGGCCAAAGCCTGTAAAACTTATCAAAAGAATGACAATTGTCGGCCAAGCCAGCGTTGGCATGGCGAAGGCCTCGGACAACTCAGTATCGCGTTTGATTTCAGAAATAAGCGCACGTTGTTGTTTAGTTTCCATAACAGTCTCCTGTTATCAGAAGGTTATCGAACTCTTCTGCGCTAGTCACGGAAAAATTGATTGCCGGCTAACAAGATTACAACCTCAAAATAATTGATCGATATTATCGTGGCGTGGCATGCTATTAAAAATCTAGGTGGTGGAAAAAATCGGTCCGCACAAGGGGGGGATAATATGAAAAAGGTCATGCTGCTTGGATCGGGGGAACTTGGTCGCGAACTTGCAATCAGTTTAAAACGCCTGGGCTGCACGGTCATCGCTTGCGATCGTTACGAAAACGCGCCAGCCATGCAGGTGGCTGATAAGGCATTGATTTTTAATATGCTTAACGACGCGCAATTGCGAGGCCACATTAAATCGGTCGATCCGGATTTGGTGGTGCCGGAAATCGAGGCGATTAACACCGCCGTATTGCTTGATATGGAAGCCGATGAAGCCGCCAATCGAACCATTGTGCCGTCGGCACGGGCCGTTGATCTGACGATGAACCGCGACCGCATTCGCGACCGCGCGGCCGAGATTGGTTTGCCAACCGCGACTTATGATTATGCCGAAAACCTTGAGAAAATGTTGGCGCTTTGCGAGGACATGGGCTGCAAGGTCGTCGTCAAACCGGTAATGAGTTCCTCCGGCAAGGGACAGTCAATTGTTGAGCCGGGAGATGCGAGAGCGGCGCAACAGGCATGGCACCATGCCGTTGAGAATATGCGCGGGGACCGCCCCAAAGTCATTGTCGAGGAGTTTATCGATTTTGATTATGAGATCACGCTTTTGACCATCCGCCAGAAAAACGCTGACACAGTCTATTGCCCTGTGGTTCAGCACCAGCAATTTGACGGCGATTTCAAGATTAGCGAACAGGGCCATTTCGACATGGGAGCGCTTGAGAAAAAGGCACAAAACATGGCGAAGCTCATCACCGATGATTTAGGCGGCTACGGCCTGTACGGTGTGGAGTTCTTTATTCGCAATGGAGAGGTGATTTTCTCCGAACTGAGCCCACGCCCGCACGATACCGGCCTCTTGACGCTTTATACCCAAAATCTTTCAGAATTTGATTTGCATGCCCGCGCCATTCTGCATCTGCCGATTACCGATATCGTTACTTTGAGGCCCGGTGCCTGCCACACCATTAATGCAGACTCGTATAGCGATACATACACCGTGAATGGCATTTCGGAAGCCGAAGCAGAGGTGGGCGTTGAAACCATGTTGTTTGGAAAACCGGACGCTTACCCCAATCGACGCCTCGGCATTATATTCGCTCCGGATATCTCAAGTGCAAAAGAGGCGCACGAGAAAATCAGCATCACCTATTAAGGCAAAATAATGGAATCAGTATATTTCGCTCTACAACTGAAGATTTTTGCCAAAATTGGTGGGTTCGGACCCGCCTAGGGTCCATTTTATCTAAGCCATGCGTAAACTTTACCCCCGTTACAGGCGAACGGCGGAGTTACCCTATTTCCCAAACCCGCTAACACTTCGTCCAGACACAAAATCGTCTATCAACATCGCTAATTGAGGGCCGACTTCTTCTTGCACAAAATGACCCACCCCTTCGATGACTACTCGTGTTGCTCCCGGAACTCGCTTTTCAAATTGATCTGCCATGTCGGTGCCACTGGAAACAGGGTCTTCGTCTGTAAAAGCGACTAAAAACGGCTTCTCCCAATTCTCGTAAATGTTTCTCCAAACTTCGGCATTTTCGGCCAATTGCGAAGGAATAAGATACGGGAATATTTGTGCTCCTGCCTTGTACGCCGAAGACGGAAACGGAGCTTCATATCCCTTTATGATTTGTTCATCATCAATACGACCCATCGCGCGCATTAATTTACCGACAGCCAAATTCTTATCGTAATAGGCATAAGCAATCCATGATCGAAAATTGGCTCTTTCAATCATTTCCTCAAATGTCATTTCACCCTCCCACCAGACAGCCAGCTTGAGAAGTGAATAGCCAATGCGGGCTCGTATGCCCTCGGCAGAAATGAGCCCCGTATTGGAAACGACGATATGGGAAAACCGGTCGGGCATTTCAGCCACGACCCGTAAACCGACAAGACCACCCCAATCCTGACCGAAAAAAACAGTAGCACTCAATTCGAGCCGCTGAACGAGTTCGCTCATTATTTCGATGTGCTTGGGGTAGCTGTAGGCTTCTTTTTTTGTCGGTTTGTCCGACCTTCCGAAGCCCGCCATATCGGGCACAATCACTCGATATCCGGCATCAGCGAGCGGCGTTATCATGTGTCGAAACAAATACCCCCAGGTCGGCTGGCCATGAAGGAGTAAAATGGGTTGACCGTCTTCGGGACCTTCGTCCAAATAATGGATCCTTAGGCCTTGGATGTTCATGTAGTTTGGTTCGAAGTCAAAGTCTTTAAGGTTCTCAAACATCGAATCCGGCGTCCGCATAATTCCCGGCCGAACTTCTAAAGACATAGTCTGAAGCGGAACAATCATTAAAATAAGTGCAAAAACGAAGACTTTCATTACCTTTATCCCTCTAAACAGTTGCTTTCCTTTAAATGTCAAGCCATTGGGTTTCCATCTATTTTGAATATGATTTATCGGTTCGGCTAACAACAAATGCGTCTGTCTCGATTGCTACCGAAGAGCGGTTGGTAGGCAGCGTTGGTTGCCGAACCATTTGCGTATTTTATCAAGCAGTCTTTTCGGTCGGGTAGCCGATGATTTTGAGCGCCTCGGTAATCTCATCCAATATGGCTGGGTCATCGATTGTTGCCGGCATTTTCCAATCTTCACCATTGGCGATCTTACGTATCGTGCCTCGCAAGATTTTGCCTGAGCGCGTTTTCGGCAACCTTTCCACGCGCACAGCCAGTTTAAACGCGGCGACTGGTCCGATTTCATCGCGAACTTTTTGAATGCATTCGGCCACGATTTCCGTATTTGGGCGATTGACCCCATCATTGAAAACTAATAGCCCCAAAGGCAGTTCACCTTTCAGCGCATCATTGACGCCAAGCACAGCGCATTCAGCAATATCATCATGGCCGGCTAGTACTTCTTCCATGCCGCCGGTCGACAGACGATGACCGGCGACATTAATAATGTCGTCTGTGCGCGACATGACATAGAGATAGCCATCTTTATCGATAAAGCCGGCATCACCAGTTTTATAATAGCCGGGGTAATCTTCCAGATAGGCGGCTTCAAAACCGTCTTGGTTTTGCCATAAGCCAGGGAGACAGCCGGGCGGCAGCGGCGTTTTGACGACAATGGCGCCTGTTTCATTGGCGGCGACCGGCTTGCCTCCCTCATCAAGCACAGCTAGTTCATAGCCCGGCATTGCAACACTGGGTGAGCCCTTTTTAATCGGTAGCAATTCGATGCCAACCGGATTGGCACATATCGGCCAACCGGTCTCGGTTTGCCACCAATTGTCAATCACCGGAACGCCAAGTGCTGATTCGGCCCAATTTATCGTGTCAGGGTCAACCCGCTCACCAGCCAGATACAGCGTTTGAAAGGCGCGCATATCATAATCGCCGACCAGCTTACCTTGCGGATCCTCTTTTTTAATTGCCCGAAAAGCAGTCGGCGCCGTGAAAAGTGCCTTGACGCTATGCTCAGAAACGACGCGCCAAAACGCTCCGGCATCGGGTGTGCCAATCGGCTTTCCCTCATAAATGACGCTTGTAGCGCCAATGGCCAAGGGCCCATACAGAATGAAACTGTGTCCGACCACCCAGCCAAAATCTGAGGCTGACCAAAACACCTCGCCCGGCGCAATATTAAAGATATTCTCCATCGCCCAGCTAAGCGCCACTAAATGCCCGCCATTATCGCGCACAACGCCTTTCGGAATGCCCGTTGTGCCAGATGTGTAGAGAATATAAAGCGGGTCAGTTGCTAATACTGGCACGCAGTTGGCGCGCTTTTCAGATGCTCGTGCCTGGTCTTCCAATGCCTGCCATTCAAAATCGCGGCGATCATATAGCGGAGCTGGGGCTTCATTGCGTTGCCATATTAGGCAAGCCTCCGGTTTATGTGATGCCAATTCAATAGCCCCATCAAGCAGCGGTTTATATTCGATAATGCGCCCCGGTTCCAAACCGCAAGACGCAGCCAGCACCAGTTTCGGCTTGGCATCGTCAAGCCGTGTGGCTAATTCAGCCGCAGCAAAACCGCCAAATACAATTGAATGAACGGCCCCGAGGCGCGCACAGGCCAAGGCCGCAATCGCCGTTTCGACAATCATCGGCATGTAAATAATAACACGGTCGCCTTTTTTAATGCCCTTATCTTGCATCATGGAGGCAACGCATTGAACACGGTCGAGTAACTCAGCATAGCTGATTTGGCTTTTTGTGCCAGTTATCGGGCTGTCATGAATAAATGCGATGCGCGCGCCATGGCCAGCCTCAACATGCCGATCGACGCAATTAAAGCATGAGTTCATTACCCCGTCGACATACCAGCGATCACCGCTCTCATTGTGCTCGAAAATCTTCTCAGGTGTTGTCTGCCATTGTAGATTTTGGACTTGGTCGGCCCAGAACTTTTGCGGGTCATTGCGCCAGCTTTGATATTGGTCATTATAGCGCATAATGTTCTCCCATAAACAATCCCATCGCTTTCGCGCGGTATTTTTTCGGGCCATGCATGGGGTTAGTCCTCTATAATTCTGAATACGTAGAGAATTGCTTCGTCTAATCGTTGCTCCGAATGTTGAAAAAAACAAGCTCTTTTAGGCAAGCAAATGGGATACCCTCATAAAGTGAAAATCATTCGTTTGGTATGGTTGGTAAGCTCGGAAGGTTTCGAACCTGTATTTTTATACTACCAAGCGCACAAACCACCGTTATCGCTACATACACAGAATAAGTTGTGACACGTGTTATTGGTTATTCGTAGTAATTGGCATACAACTGACAAAAGGCAAACCAAATCTCAATGCACAACACTAGGCTAGCCGGACAAAAGGCAATGGAAAAAATTTTACGACCAATTTACCTATTATGGAGGAATGAGGTATTTGTCCAATATGTTGGGGAGCAAGAGAACTCGGACTGAGTCCTGAAAGTTCTATATGCGAAGGAGATATCTTAATTATTTTTTTTACGATTAGGCCGTAGTTGGGTAAATCAGCGAGTACAAAATTGCCAACCTTCAGATTTTCAATATTTCCATCAAAAATCTTATATATTACTAAGTCACGCGTCTGTAAGGCTGGTGCCATACTCTGACCGTTCACCCTAAGAACACGAAATGTCAAAAGTTCAATTTTCTATAACAGGGTAAACGGTTGGTTCGCTAGGTGGGTATGGGCATGTGGCGGTTTTTACATTAATTCCCTTAGATTTCCAGAATAACTCTGCAAATTGGTTAACTTGTTGCAAAAGCTTCTCGGCGGTCGGCCTGTCAACTGCCTGTTTGGCTGCACTGGCTGTAAGCATTATGTTGTGTGCCAAGGTATGGATATCAGGCGCATCGTCAATCAGAGCTCCTTTGAAATAATCGCCCCAAATTATGCGGGTTTCGTGCTTAACTCTCTCCGCTTCTTGTTCTTTTTTCGCAATAGCGCGGTTTATTGTATTAATGGTTTTTACTTCACTACTGCCCTCATCGGCAATCGCCTCTTCAATTATGTCAATCATACGAATAACCGTTAAGGCTGCAATTTGAGCGGTTGACGGATCGTAAATTTTGCAAGGGATATCGCAATGGGCGTGGGCGTCAACAATTGACATTTTCAAAAATGATTTAGTCCTGTCTCTATTTTTCTTTTGCATAATCTTTTTCCTCTCCTGGCCTTTTAGACATGAATGCTTCAAAAAATAGACCATGAATACTTTTCGAAACTTTAAACCCAACCCAAGTCGTAACGATAGTGCCGCTCAACCAAATAATGATTGGTATCGCTTCGCCAGAGCCCACAATTTCTTGCCCGTGTTTCGACAGAAAAATGACTAATATAAGGTTAAATAACACAAACGCCGTGAGGGTGGTCAGTCGGCAAAGAGCGAACGTTAATCCACCAAGTAAAAAGTACGAATGAAAATGGCTTGCAAGAACCTCAACCACATTATCCTGACTGATTGCACTTATTTGATGAGCTAACGCGCTACTGCCGACAATAAATATCGAACCTAATGATAACAAAAAGAATTTCATTGTAATAAGCCGTAAAAGGTTCTAACTGTTGCAAGTAATAATTATTCGCATTATTTTGTCAATAGTGTCAGATTACCAGGCGAAATTATTGCAGATCAGATAGATGGGTTAACTTTTAGAAGGCCGTTTTGTATTTTTTGGGATGCTTTTCTGGCACCTAGTGATTTCGTTGACTTTGGCTTGGTGCAATATTTATTTTTCTCGATTATCGATTTACTACAACTGACCTAGAAATGGGCAAAAATGATCTCATTGGGTAAGCTATTTGCAATAATATTAGTGTTAATAGGACTCGTAGGGCCCGTCGAAGCGGATTGCAGCAAAGCCAAAAATTCCTCCCGGACAGTTGTTGCGGGGGGGTCAATAACAGAAACAATATTCCTCTTGAAGAAGTCTAATCTACTTGCGGGGGCGGATGTTACATCCAATTTCCCCAGGGAAGCAAAAGCGCTGCCGAGTATTGGGTACATTCGTAATTTATCTGTTGAGGGCATCCTTTCTTTAGAACCTACCTTGATACTTGCGGAGGCCGATATCGGGCCAAAACATGTTGTAAAACAGTTAAGAGATATTGATCTAGATCTTAGAATTATTGATACCGAATATAGTTTATCAGGGATCACGGCGAAAATTAATTGTGTGGCCCAGATTCTGAACGTTGTTCCCGTTGAAACGGAATTTTTAGTGAATGAAATAGAAAGGCAGTCCGACGCTTTAAAGGCTTCAACTTCGAAAAACGCCGAAAATAAATCGTCAGCAGTGTTTGTATTAATGATGCGTGGAACTGAACCTATTGTCGCTGCCAAGAACACATCTGGGTCAAAATTTCTTCAGATGGCTGGATTTGAAAATGCATTTAGAGAAGCCTCGGGATGGACTTCGGTAGGCAAGGAGACGCTTGTTTCCATGGACCCAGATATCATTGTCTTAACGAGGCGAGCTTTTCGAAACTTTGAAAATCATGAACATTTTCTGTCTGAGCTAGGTGTTTTTGCTCACCATGACCATCGGAATACCATAGTTCATGTAGATGATGGGATGGCGATGCTGGGATTTGGACCGCGTACTATAGAGGCCGCGAATGCCGCTACTAGGTCACTAGAAATAGCAAAGGGAGACTAAATTAGGCATGTTAGGTCATAGAGCTTTAAGCGGCACTCAACTCATTATCCTACTTTCGCTCGCGGCCATTTGCACAATTACAATTTTTGCCAGCTTATCTTTTGGCGGTTTTAAATTAACTCTCAGCGAGGTCCTCTCCGGCAACTTAACAGAACTGCAGCAGAGAATATTTTTTGAAATTAGGATGCCAAGAATATTGCTTGCAATTATTGTTGGCGCCTCACTAGGTTTTTCTGGCGCGGCGCTCCAGGGTCTTTTTAGAAATCCTTTGGCGGATCCGGGTTTGATTGGTGTCTCCGCGGGGGCGGCCTTGGGAGCAGTCGTGGGAATTGTACTTTTTTCAAGCTCATCACTAGCGGGCCTGCTTGGAATTTATTTTCTTCCAGTATTTGCCATGACTGGTGCGTTAGTTGTCATATTGCTCCTTTTAAGCCTATCGCAAGGGTCAGGTGCAGCCGATCTCACATATCTACTATTACTGGGGATTGCCATTAATTCCCTCGCTACCGTGGGGATCGGGTTTTTAACTTTTGTTAGTGATGATAGCCAACTTCGGGGTTTAACATTCTGGATGATGGGAAGTTTTGGGGCGGCGTCTTCAGAGGCAATTTGGTGGGTTTTCTTTTTAGCTTGTATATCAGGGGGCGTTATAATCGGCTTCTCGCGTCAACTGGATATTCTTCAGCTCGGTCCAGCCGAAGCGTCCCGCATTGGAGTAGATAACCGAAAGATAAACCTTTTGGTGGTCGTCCTGACTGCATTAATAATCGGTGCAGGCGTGGCTTTCGCTGGCATAATCGGTTTTATCGGGCTAATTGTTCCGCACATGGTCCGTTTGTTGGGTGGCTCCCAGCACCTTTATGTATTATCTGGATCTTCATTATTAGGTGCCGTTCTAGCTCTTTTTGCGGACACGGTGGCACGTGTGGCATTACTTCCCGCAGAGATCCCGGTGGGACTAGTTACAAGCGCAATTGGTGCGCCCATTTTCTTGGCTATCGTAATCAAGGTTCGAAAAAGATGACGCTTTCGGCTGAAAATTTATGTTTCAATTACGGCGCAAAACCAACTGTTTCGAATATATCCTTTAATCTCGAGCAAGGTAGTTTCTTAACCATACTTGGACCGAATGGGTCGGGAAAATCGACGCTCTTAAAACTGCTGGCTGGAGATTTGACGGCAGACAAGGGCCAACTTTTTTACGGTGACGCGAACGTAAATTCTCTAAGCCTAGCTTCAAAAGCGCAAATGAGAAGTATGGTGTCTCAGTCTACTCCGGTTGACCTCAAATTTACGGTCGACGAAATTATAGCATTCGGACGTCCCTATAATTTGAACCACTACTCCCAGAAAGATCAGGATCTTTCTATGATTACTGAGGAACTGAACCTTCAAGATCTTACAGGCAGAAACTACAACTCGCTATCAGGTGGTGAGCAAGCAAGGGTTCATATTGCCCGCGCCTTTTATCAAATTGATGCATCAGGACCAGATGTGCCGAGGCAGTACCTGTTTCTTGACGAGCCATTTGCTAATTTAGATATTGCTCATCAGTTCTCTCTGATGAAAATTCTAAGAAAAAGGTCTGAACTTGGACTAACTGTCGTTTGTGTGAGCCATGACATCCATCTAACAGGATTGCTGGCCAATCTTGTCTTGCTTCTAAAAGACGGCCAGTTGGTAGAAATTGGACCGGCTAGAGAAGTCATCACTGAAAAGAACTTAATGGATGTTTATCAAGTCCAATCCAAGATAAACCTCGAGCCATTCAGTGTTGAATATCTTATATAAACCCTGACATGTTAAAAGCTTTATTATCTTTGTTTAAAGCAGAATCTCTAAGCCATTTGCTGAAAATTTGGTTGGCATTTGCAATAGCTGGCTCTGCGTCGCTGTTGGTTTCGCGCCACATTGTGACACTTTTTTTTGATTTAGAAAACGACAAGATCCATAGCCTGTTGGCTCAAGCACTAATTATAGTGACAACGTACTACGCGCTTTTATTATTTGCTGGAGCATGCCTTGGCGAAGGCCGATACTTTGTGCAAATGACAAAAAAATCTTTGGGTCGCCCGATAAACTTCTTAAGATACCTTGTTGGTCTAAACAAATAAATTTTGCCCTTCAATTCGCTGACAGTGCGGCTAATCCAAAAGACTAGAACAAACAGCGCTGTTATCTGCGGCCACCATTTTGTTATTAAATCGGCTCCCATTATCTCCCGCCCGGTCACCTCTAGTGTGCCTTCTACTGTTTCTGCGTTTCGGCCTCTAGTTTCGTGGCATTTAATATTGAGGCTTGCAAGAAATCTCCATGCTGGCAACCGTCGGAATGTTCAGGGCGAACACTCGCGTCTAAAGTGGCCTTGATTTTTTTCAACGTTGGAGCAATCCAAGAAACATCCACCGCATAGGGAATAAGCGTCGTCTTAAAAACCATAAGCGCTTCATGGGCGCTCAGAAAATCTCGATCTGTGAAGCGATCGCCATCGACATACAAAAAATAGCCTGTTTCACTGACGTCAAAGCCCATGCGCCTCAAAACCCAAACGTATAAATCCATTTGGCGTTTATATGCCGCCTTGTAAGGATCATCTAACGTAATTGTTCTTCCAGGGCTTTTTTGAGACGTGCTTTTATAGTCAACGATATGCAATTCTTTGGTCTCTGTGTTCTGCCATACATCGTCCAAGCCGCCGCCAATTTTTAGATTTAACTCCTCGACCACTGTGTGCATGCGGCCTTCGGCTCCGAAGTGTAGGCTCTCTGTCCACTTGTCGAAGTTTTCATGCTGGAACGGCAGAAGATGTTCCAGCCCTTGGGCTTCAAAAAATGGGGGGACAGAGCCTTCGGTGCGATATTTATCGAAATGTTTTTTTAGAAGCACGTCGGTCGCTTCATTAATATTAAAGCCAGGAATATCCGGAAACTTAATGCCTTCAACCTGTTGCATGTAGAAGCAGGCGGGACAGCGAACAAAGTTCTCAACCCTAGAGCGGCTCAGCTCATAAGGGGAAGAATGAAGTGGGTCATATTTACCGCGATGTCTGGGCATTAATCATCTCACA
Source organism: uncultured PS1 clade bacterium (assembly GCA_902624095.1). GTDB lineage: Bacteria > Pseudomonadota > Alphaproteobacteria > RS24 > RS24 > UBA7378. The sequence continues at coordinate 22,409 of CACNWB010000014.1, read as the reverse complement.
ATCCAAAAAACCGCCAATCTTGTTAAAAGTTGTCATCCTTGAGAGGCCTTAGAGTCAACGCAGGAGAAGTAATAAAGCTTCTCTTAATAGACTTCACTGAAATGCGAAGCAATTTAGAAACACAATCTCCATAAAAACTTGAACCTCCCAGCAAAAATTTCCAAAATAATTCTTCGGTCATTTTGAGAGAAGGATCATGGGGTTTATTAGAAGTGTAAATAGAGTTGCTTTCCCATTCTTTGCCATAATCTTTATTATCGGTTTTCTAGCCCGATGTGATACCGAAAGGGATGAAGCAAGAACGATTAAACAGATTCAATCTGGAGACCCAGTTCATGAACTACCAAAATGGGCAAGCGAGTTAAAACTGAATTCTTGGCAGGTTAATTTTAATAAAACGTTAGCCAAGGACATTCTCGAGTTTCATGAATTTATAGAAAGAGGAATGGATGCCGAGGCTCGCAAGCAGTTCCCTGGTGATTTTGAAGTTCATAAGAATAAGAGAAGGGAACTCAGGTCTAAATTAAAAGAGGCTGCCATTTCCAAGAGAATAAATCTGCGAAAAAGACTAATGCGGCCATTCGAAGGCCTGTTCCTAATAAATGAATTATATTTAAAAGACACGGAAAAAGGAGCTACGTTGGATATTGAACTTGGCCTCATAGGTTCGGGCAATGTATTTGAATTCCAAACAGATTTAACTAACACGTTTCCGAATACAAAAAACTACAAAGACCTGCGCACAAATGTAGACTGGACAGAATTATCGGAAGGACAACTTGTCCGTTTTGCGGGCGACTTCGCACCAAAAATCAAGAACTATAGCCGTAAGAAAGGGCATACTTGTTCCTGGACCGGACATGCAAGGTGGGAGGACTGTCATATAAATAAACCGAAAAGTTTATTTTTAATTTCGAAATCATCTCTGACCGATTTGACTGATCTGCGACTTAAAATCCGTCAAGAAAACATGCCAGACATGCCTGGCATGTAGCGGCGATTTGAGATTTGCATGATGAAAGAAAACAATCAATTTTCGGACGAGGTGAGCAAAAAATTAGGTTATTATGTCTATAGGTTAATTGATCCCCGAAATGGAGATACCTTTTATGTCGGAAAGGGTATTGGAAATAGGATCTTTGCTCATGCCCTAAATGCATCCGCAGATGTAAACTCTGATAACCATTCGGATAAAATCCAAAGAATTATAGATATCCAGAATGCCGGCCTCGCAGTCATTCACGTCATACATCGGCATGGGTTGAAAACTGAAAACGAGGCTTTTGAAGTTGAGGCAGCTTTAATCGATGTTTTTCCCGGCTTGACCAATATGCAGCGCGGTCACAGAAGCACCGAATTTGGCCCGATGTCTCCATCTGAGATTATGCAGAAATACGCCCTCCCCCCGTTTCCAGATTTGTACGAGAAGGCAATTTTCCTAAATGTTAATAACCTGGAAAATAGGTCAGACAAAGGTGCAATTTACAGGCAGGTTCGTTGTGCTTGGCGGGTTAACAAAGAAAGAGCCGAGCAAGCTGATATTGTTATTGCTGTGGTTAAAGGTGTGGCGGTTGGAGTATTTGAAAATGGGCCATGGATCCCTGCTACCGTTATCAACTTTCCTACCTTGGAGTCCGATATTGAAGGTCGTTGGGGTTTTGAGGGCGAAATTTCAAGTGAAGAAAAGTGGAACCACTACATTGGTGATCACGGAAAGCGCATTTTGCAAGAACATTTAGAGCATGAACAGAACCCCGTTCGATATTCCTACTGAGGACTGAAATGCGACAAAAAAGTGAGATTAAACGTGCAGGACAAAGGTCACTCATAGCGATCGTAATCATTGCAGTCGCTGTGTATTTTGGGTTTGACCCACTATTTCAGGCAGTTTCAGACGGGGTTTCGGGAGAGATCGTTTCTGCGTCTCTATCAGCGATCTTCGTGATAGTACTGACAATGTATCTTCTAACCCATCAAACTGAGATCGAACAAGAGAGCCGTCGAAGTGAGAGGGTTTTTGATGAAAAAATATCTCTTTACCAAGATATAATTCAGCAATCTAAGGCATTAATTGAAGATGGTCATTTGTCATCTTCTGAATTACTAGAGTCATCTTTTCATTCCATAAGGCTCCAGATGATTGGGAGCGATAAAATAGTTGCGGAGTATCAAGGGGTTTTCGAAAGGCTTAGTGATATTTTCGGCAGCGTCGAAGGCGAAAATGTAGAGCTTTCTGTGGAACAGCAAGCTGAAATTTTTGAGAAATTGAACCAGTTCGCTCGTCAGTGCCGAGTGGATTTAGACATATCCTCGGCGCCAGTGGACGACGATATATATTCTAATTCTCTTCAGTTGCTTAAACAGGCCAACCAACAGCTTAAAGGCAAGAAGGATTACTCGAAATACCTATTCAAAGGAGAGAAGTATGGAAAAGGTAGGTTTGTTCTTGCTGTTTTGAAGTACTTCGTAGAAGCCAATAATATAAATACCTCTGAGCAGTTAGCTCAATTTTTTCCTCTGAACCTCCAAGGAAATGCTGGAACGTTTGTAAAAAGAGAAGTGGCACTGGAAGTTAAAGAAAGAACTGGTCGTCGCCATTTCTTAAAAGAGGACGAATTGCTCATGCTAGACGATGGCGTTTTTGCAGTTTCCAGCCAATGGGGTGCCGGAAATATAGAAAACTTTGAGTCTGCGTGTAAAAAAATTTCGGGTATCGAATTTTCTAAAATAGCAAAATAGATAAAGGCCCCTTGAATTATCCAAAGGCTCTTTAATCAGATGGGATTTAACGCAAACTTAGCCATTTCGACTTAAAATCAAGAGAAAATACAGTCCTGACATAATCGATATATTTTTTAGAAATGCGGTAAGTTCAATCGGATTGCTAAAATTTGTATGAAAAATTAATGCTGTTATCGCACAAAAAATCATTAGGCTAATTATTGAAAGTGTGTCTAAGAAACGAAATATAAGAAAAATGGGTGCGAGAATTTCGATTATTATTGACGGATATATTAAAATCCCGGGTATGCCAAAATCTTCCATCCAAAACTGCACGTCTTCAATGTTTTGCAGCTTGGAAATACCGTTTACAAAAAATACGGCCCCCAACCCAAGTCGAAAGAGTATATCTGCGAAATTTGATAACTTATCTTTATGCATTTCCATCATATTAAAATTAGTTACCAGAAAAGAGCAATGTCAAATGATTATAGATTACCGGCCCATCTTTTTAGAAAATCTATAATGTTTATGCCAGGCATTCGTACTAGAAGGGTATTTTTAGGACTGCGCCATAAACTGCAACATACCTTTTTTCGTTTTTAGCTCTCTTAAAAAATCAAGGTCTCTTATGAATTAGAGGCTTTTTTCGATTGGGATAACAAGCTCGGCAAATTTCGCACTGCAACCCGAAGCACTCTCTGGCTTTGCAATACTGCCTGCCCCAGAAAATTATTTGCAAATGAAGTTTATTCCAGCTTCGTTCGGGAAATATTTTTTTTAAATCACGTTCTGTTTTCGTTACACTATGACCATTGGTTAATCCCCATCTTTGGGAAAGTCTATGTATATGAGTATCAACAGCAAAAGCTGGTATTCCGAAACCTTGGCTCATTACTACCGAAGCCGTTTTGTGCCCTACACCGGGCAATCGTTCAAGCTCGATAAAATTTCCTGGAACTAGACCGCCGTAGTCGTCTGCGATTATAGCAGAGAGTTCCTTTATAGCTTTCGATTTTTGTGGTCCCAATCCACAAGGTTTCACCACATCGTAAATCTGCTTTTCAGTCAATTTTGCCATTGTTTCCGGATCACTTGCCATTGAAAAAAGCGAAGGAGTAATTTGATTTACTCTATCGTCAGTACATTGTGCAGATAGCAAAACTGCTATTAAAAGAGTAAATGTGTCAGTATGGTTTAGAGGGATTGGCGTTTCTGGATACTGTTTATTCAGTATCCGCATCACGTTTTCTGCTCTTTCGGTTTTTTTCATCAAACGAAGCCTAACACAGCAGCATTTACAGTCTAATTTGCGGCTCAAATTCTGAGATATTTATATTCAAACAAATTATTTAGAAGTAATTATTGGTGACAAATTGCCTCTTTGTCATTTGAATAACGTATCGAAAATTTTGTGAAAATTCTAGAAGGTGAAGCATGAATAGGCAGAGCTTTGTCGCGTCAACCTCCTCAGTAGAAATAAATGGCTGGCGAATGAATTATTTTGACAAAGGCCCGCGCGACGCTTCGCCAGTATTGCTTTTGCATGGTAATCCATCTTGGGGCTTCATTTGGCGTGACTGCATCCCCCCACTCCTGAGTGCTGGGTTAAGGGTAATTGTTCCCGACCAAATTGGGTTTGGTTTGTCAGAACACCCCCACTCAGCGGCAGCCCACAGTCTAGAAAACCATGCGGCCAACCTCGTGGCCCTGATCGACAGACTCGAACTAAAAAACATCTTCTTTGTATGTCAGGATTGGGGAGGTCCAACCGGGTTAGGAGCCTTACTCGCGAGAGACAAGTGTTCAAGTGCTATCGCAGTTATGTCTACGTGGGCCTGGAGAAATCCTTCTGCCAAATTCCATAACCAAATATTGCCATGGAGAACAATGCATGCACCATTAATCGGGCCATATATATTGGGTCGAAAAAAAGCCTTTCCTGGTCGGGGTATGTATCTATCGGTCGTGGACCGAAAAAAATTTCTTACCGAGACAATGCAATATTATGAGGACGTTCTTCCTGATACTGACGACCGACGTTTAACTTGGCAATGGCCTCGATCGATACCTATCAATGAAACGACTGATATCGCGGGAAACTTCTTCCAGTGGCTGGAGGAAGGGGTAAAAGGCCTAAAACTTCCATCGCTAATTATTTGGGGTAAAGAAGATAAAGTTTTTGAACCAGAAGTCTTTGCGAAAAAATGGCTTGAAATTTGGCCTCATGCAGACGGAATTCACTTCGTGACCGGAGACCACTTTTTGCAAGAGGATGCAGGCAACGAGATTGGCGTTATTTTAGCCGAGTTTGCAACACAGCACGGCTTGACTGAAGGGCGACTAAAATGACCGTAGAAATTTTAGAGCAAATTCCGGAGGGATTGCGAAGGGTACCTGTATTAATCGAACCCAGCGTCGGGCACTATCCAGAGTTTCGAAATTTTCTGAAAAAAGTTTTCGACTTAGAGCATAACAACTTCAAAGCGCCTTGCGTATTGCAGGTCAATCAATATTTTTATGAATTTATTTTCATTGGGAGATCGGGAGAAGAATTTCCAGCGGCCTTGGAAATTAATGCCCTCCCACCTGGATTGGAGCCATTGGATGCAGAGCAAACTGACAGGGACCTGTGGGAGATACTTGAATGGCTTGTAGCGGGTGTTGGCTCCCCTTGGTCACTGGAGGCACTTCGCGAAACTGGAAATATCTACAGAGTAAATCCTCTAAAAAATTAGACACCAATTAGGGTAGATCTCTTGCATTGAATGGTAATTCAAACTTGTATGCACATGTCTCATCCACTAGTGACGCCTGAGGTGAAACTTTTTTTAAAAAATTAAAAGGTCTAACAAATATTTTCAGCTGGAATACTCTTGATAAAGGCCTTTGAGATCATCAAAAGTCATAGCCGCAATTACCTCAAGATTATCATCTAGTATCTCATAGATAGGGTCGGTGGCTGAATAAGGTCTAAAACTGAAATAACACACAACATCTTGATCGCCTCCACCTTCTGTATGGGCTTCTCCCGGTTCACCAAGCTTAAATACTCCAGCTGGCCGAATATCTTTAAGTTCTCCATTGGGCAGGTACGTTCGCAACTCCCCACTTAGAGTAAAAGTACTGTAATTTGAACAATGCCTATGCATTAGAATTTTTTCATTAGCAGAAAATTTTAATAAGGCGTCAACTATCTTAGCTTCTTCATCAACATTTAAAAAAGAAACTGAAATGTGATCTGCTGGCTCGCCATCAGGTCCAGGAAATGGCTTCCAATCAATCTTTGCTTCATCAAAAGTATTTGTATCAATCATGTTCAATCTCCCTATTTCTTACTTACTTTAGAAAATAATACGACCTCGGTTAAGCGACAGTTACTAAAAAAGTCTAAGAGCCAGTTAATGTTCAGTTGCCGAAGAAATTTGTTCCTTGTTCTCGCTCGTTGCTTGGAAATTTAATATTTTTTGGACTGATCTAATATGACGGTTTGCAAACGTTACAGAGTTTTCTATTACCTGCCCCAGAAGGCTTTCGATCTCGTTCGAAATTGAATCTTTCCTCGAGCCCTTTGGCATTGGAATATTGTTAACCCCAAATTTGCTCGTGATTTCTTTTAGCCCTTTTAATTGAGATAATTCTCCTTTGTTAGGGATATAAAAGCTTAAATTTTCGCAGCCAGTAGCTAAAAAATTACCTGTGAAGTGTTGTATTTTTTCAAATATAAAATCTGCCCTTTAGTCATATTTTTTTCCTGCTCTTGGGCCTACGCAAGCCTCTATCTTACTAGGATAATTTCCGCGAGCAATGCGAAGACAAGCTCGAGAACCGTAATTTCAAACCCTTTTTGTGTCCCATTGTGCCCCAGAGGAGGTATTTCAATAAAATATGCAATGATATCAGTGGGATAGTTGGTGAGCCCGGAAGGATTCGAACCTTCGACCCACTGATTAAAAGTCAGTTGCTCTACCACCTGAGCTACGGGCCCAACAGGCAAACACCTAACCTTTCGGCCGTATTAAGGCAATAGGGAAAATGTCTCCCTAGCCAATAAGTCGCGCCTGATACAATTTGATACAATATTACCTCTTTACGGGACAATTTGGTTACGTAGTTTTGGTTTAGTGGTATTGCAGGCAAAAACGATTGCCCAATATGACTGAAGGAGTTTCGTTATGAAAAAGTATAGATATTTATTAGTTGCCTTTTTAGCCTTAACCTTGTCGTCACAGGCTTTTGCCCAGAACAGTGAGATGGAAGCCGCAACGGAAGCTGCAGCTGAAGCGCGGGCCGCCGCCGATCTGGCAGACAACACAGAGGCTGGCTCGGATGAAGGCCGGATTGCAGCCGAAGCAGCCCTTACGGCAGCCATTGAAGCAAATCGGGCATCTCGTGAAGCGCGTCGCGCGGCAGGACAAAGTGAACAACCTGAAATTAAATCCCTGCTGAAGGAAAACCGCGGTGAAGTGCGCTCAGTTGCCCGCGCAGCTGCTGAAAGTGCCCGCGAAGAAGCCCTAGAAGCTGGCGAAACAGAAAAACAAGCACGCCGTGCCGCCTTGCGTGCTGGTCGGGAAGCTGCCCGCGAAGCAATTGAAGAAATCGTTGCGACCTCAGGATTGGAAGCAAACCCGGCTTCTGAAGCAGCACGTGCAGCTGCTCGAGACGCCCGTGCAGCCGCGCGTGAAGCGACAACAGCAGCGCGCGAAGCGGCTGGCGATAGTTTTCGTGAAGTGCGCCAAACCGTGCGTGAGGCTACCCGCGAGGAAACCCGTGAAACCATTCGCCAACGGGTTCGCCAGCGGGATCGCCGGCGGTTACGCGACAATTAATTCGCATTGATTTCAGCTTAATAGTCACATTCCTCCGATGTGCTGGATAAGTGTCCCTATAAAGGGGCACTTATTCTGCTAAAATGTGGCTGGAGTTTGCAATGTTATTGATTGTTGATGATGATTTGGATATTCGCGAAAGCCTGAGCGATTATTTTAACGCCAATGGTTTTGACACCAAGTCGGCTGAGAATGCCGAGGTGGCTCGCGCCGCTCTCGCCAACCATCGTTTTGAGGCCATTATCCTCGACGTCATGATGCCCGGCGAAGACGGGTTAAGCCTGTGCCGCTATATCAGCGAGACCTATGACACGCCGATTTTGATGTTGACGGCATTGAATGAAGACATGGATCGAATTGTCGGGTTGGAAATCGGTGCTGATGATTACCTTGCCAAACCCTTCAATCCGCGTGAATTGCTAGCCAGAATTCGCGCCATTTTGCGTCGACGAAGCAGCAGAGAAACGCCTGAAACCGACTTAAATAAAATTTATTATTTTGACAATTGGCAATTCGATGCGGTGCATCATCAACTGATTGACCCGGAGGGTAGCAAAATAGAAATGACCTCCGGAGAAGCCAAATTGCTTCAGGTCTTGCTGGGTGCTACCAATCGCGTGCTCTCACGCGATTATTTGCTGGAGCAAGTGAGCGATCGAATTGCTGGCGTTTTTGACCGCTCAATAGACAACCAAATCAGCCGCCTGCGCAAAAAACTGGAACGTGACCCTCGCAATCCGACCTATATCAAAACTGTGAGAGGCGGTGGTTATCGATTTGCCGGCAATTTGCAAAAAGGGAAATCGGGCAAATGATTGAGCGTATTTCGTCGCTGCGGGCTCGAATTATTACCCTTTTGGCGTTTGCCGTTTTAACCGTGCAGGTAACATCAATTTACCTGCTGATGGATGAACGGTACTTTTTAAACACTGCACAACAAGTTGATGATGCGCTACATGGCTTTATTGCGATGGCAGCTCTTTTGGAGGAAACGCCGGAATATTTGCACGCAGATGTTTTGCGAACGCATAGTGACAGCCGCCAATTATTTTCATTGCAAAACGACTCCAAACTGACTGCTGATGATGAAAGCGGCTGGGCGGTGGCACTGGAAGAAATTTATCTCGACTATTTGGACAAGACAGATTTTTCGATTTCCGAACCAATAATCAAAGTCGAAAACCACGCGAAAGACGATGAGGGCTATGCAACCATAATTACAATTGAGGTACAGCTGTCGCAAGGCGACTATTTGCGCGGTCAATTTCAGCCACTCAGCGCACCATTGAGCCTGCAATACCGGCTCAGCGCTTTACTTTTTATGAGCCTCCTTTTGGCTTACGGTCTTACATCTTTATTTATGGTGTCCCTCACCCGACCGCTAAAAAACTTAACGAAGGCAGCGCAAGATTTTGGGAGTGGCAAGAAAATCAGGCCGCTCAGCGAGACCGGCGCCTCCGATATTCGACAAGCAACCCGGGCTTTTAACGAGATGCAGAGGCAACTCGTTGATGCATTACGCGGACAGCAGCATATGCTCGCCGCTATCGGGCATGATTTGCGAACACCACTGACCAGCTTGCGTGTGCGCGCCGAAAACTTAACTGACAGCACGGAGCGCGAAAAAATTATCACCAAAACAGCGGAAATGGCAGCTACTTTGGATGCAATATTGGAATTTGCCAAAGCGCAGATAGATGATCATCCTCTTGATTTTCACAGCATTGACCTCGCCTCTTTACTTCAAGATTTGTGTCAAGATTACCAAACAGCGAAAAAACAAATAAAACTAGACGTCCAAGAAAACATCGACTTTGTGGGGAGCTCCGCTAATTTGAAGCGTGCGCTTCGCAATATTATCGACAATGGTTTGTTTTATGGCACTGCCGTCAGTTTGACCCTGGGCTTGTCGGAGACAAATGCCATCATTACTATTTACGATGATGGCCCAGGTGTGGACGCGGACATGCTGAACAAACTCACCGAGCCATTTTTCCGGATTGATAAATCCCGCAACAGTGAAAGCGGCGGCATCGGCATGGGGTTGGCGCTCGCCAAAACAGTCATTGAGTATCATCAGGGCACGCTGCAATTCCAAAATATAAAAAACGGGTTTCGTGTGACCGTCGAATTACCACTAACTGTTTCTAAATGCGCCTAATTGCTGTAAGTTAGAGTTTGCCTGTTTTGGAGTAAGTATGTTCTCAAAATTTCTCTCGGCCACCGCAATTATGTTTGTATTGCTAGCCTCCATACCTGCCTCAGCTATTGAGGTTTCGGCGCTGGTTGGCTTGGCCAGCGACAGCGCCGCCTCATTAGAGGATTTGGCACCAGGTGCCCAAAGTCGCAGTAGCGACAGTGACTTCTTGCAAGAACTTGAATTCGGTATTTCCGGTATGCCGACAAATGAATTGACGCTCTCTTATGATTTTAGTGCGGAAAATTATTCCGATTACAGCGAAAACAGCTCATTAACACATGGGGTTAGCGGAAGATGGAACCGCGATATTGGCGATTGGTCATATGGGGTGAGCGTGGATTATTTGGATATGTCACTCGATGGCAATAACTATCTCGATATGATAATGTTTACCCCGTCAATAAGCGTCTTTAGCGGCAACGATTTCTTGATGGCCAGTGCCTTGTTTCAAGATAAAAGCTTTGACGAATATTCGGAATTTGATGCTGAGCTCGCTCAATACTCCTTTCTGGCCATACGTTTTTTCAATGGTTTTAAATCAAATATCAATGTCAATTTTTCCATTGCCGAAGAAGACGCTCAAAGCAACACATATGATTATGACGAAGATAAAATCACTTTCGGTGTGAGCCATAAATTTGCCATAGGTTCGCGAAGGTACAGGGGTAGATTCGACTATGAATTCCGCTCACGCGATTATACAAAAGTGACCGACAGCGCCGTGCGGAGCAAAGAAGACCGCGATCGCTTTCGTTTTCGGCTTTCAACCGATATGTCAGAAAACACAGAAATCGAATTTGAGATTGACCACAAAGACCGCGATGCTAACATCGTTGCCTCGACTTATGACAGCCAATTTCTGGCAATGCGATTTAAATACCGGCGGTAAAGCATGACGCTGTTGCGGCAAAGGCAGGGGCGAGGCGAAATATCGGTCTTGCGCCAATACTACCGGCTCAATCGCGATTGGCTCAAAGGCCAATTCAGAAACATTGCCCAGCGTTACAGTATCCTATGTCTTAATGCTTACGCTGCCGTGGTATGGCGGTTATCGAATACTGTCGGATGAGCTTTGCCAAACCTATCGGCCGTGCGTGCTAAACCTGAAAAGCACAATCTATAATATCGCCAAAAATTCATTTGCGTTATGCATGCCAGTTTTCCGCGACAAAAGTAGTACTCTACTCGGTCCCGCTTTTAATCGCACCTCGTACAAGATATTGAATTAATTATATATTTATTGTAAAATAAACTACTTAAGGGTCAGTTGCTCTACCACTTGAGTTACGAGCGCCTTGCGTCAAACTGAAACACTTACTTCCATTTTTTCGTAATAGCCTAATTTGCCGCACCGCCCTTTTCGACATTTGGCATCAATTGCGAATTAAGCCTACAAGATGGCTTAATTGTGAGAAATCAACACGCTCGGATTCGACATCGCCTTTTAAAAGCTCGCGATAAGCGCGCGACAATCCGGCGGCAGCAACCGACATTGCCGCCACCGGATAGATAACAAAATTAAACCCCATATCGGCCAATTCAGCACGCGACAAAAGCGGGGTGCGACCGCCCTCGACCATATTTGCCAAAAGCGGCGCATGGCCCAATTCACTGCCAATGATCTTCATCTCTTCTGTGCTTTCAGGCGATTCAACAAACAACACATCTGCACCGGCTGCAAAAAATTCATGGCCGCGCGCAAGGGCCTCTTCAAGCCCGTTTTGCTCAAGTGCATCTGTGCGTGCCACAATCAGAAAATCTCTCGATTTACGGGCTGAAACGGCGGTTTTGATATTGGCAATAGCAATCGAACGGTCAATCACTTCGCGTCCAGCGATATGACCGCATATTTTTGGTATTCGCTGGTCTTCAAGCTGGATGCCGCAGGCTCCGGCGGCCTCATAAGCCGCTACCGTTTCGGCAATATTGCCAAAGCCCGTATCGGCATCTGCAATCAGTGGCGTGTGCAACACGTCGGTCAGGCTTTTGATGCGCGCCCGCATATCCGAGGTCGACAAAAAGCCATTGTCGGGTTTGGCCAATAGGCTGGCCGAAACCCCGTAACCGCTCAAGTAAAGCACATCAAAACCGTTTGCATCGGCAATGCGCGCCGAAAGTCCGTCATAAACGCCGGGCCCGATAATTTGAGTGCCCGAGGCCAACCTCTTCCGCAGAATTGTATTTTTCCGGTCTGTGGAACCACTCACGTCGAACCCACCTAGCGTTTGTTTGCAATATTATTTACCGGCGGTTCTGACCATTTGTTGGAGGCATCGGTTATCACCTCATCGGGGGCGGCCAACATCGCTTCATAAATCTCTTCGGAATACTGATTATGCGGCTTGTCCGGATCATAGACCGGTTGCCTCACTGCCCCGCCCTCGGCTAGATACTCAGCCGGATTCATAAAAGCAGCAAGTTCGGCGTCAGAAATGCCGGCCATTTCCTGTACCTCGCGGTCAATCCACGTTCCATCATTGTCAAGCGGTACGGCGGCACCACCAGAGGTTGCAACCTCCAGCGCCAAACCTTCCGGCCCACCGAAATAAATCGATTGGCATAGTCCGTGCTGAAGCGGCCCGAATACATTTATTCCGCGCGAGCGGATACGGTCACGCATGGCCAGCAGATCTTCCGGCGTATCTACATTCAAAGCGATATGTTGCATGCTACCAGGCGCGCTGTTGCCGGCCCCGCTGCCGGCATGCGTAACGCCGTATTCAATATCAATTTTTTCGTTGCCCGGCACAAAGGCAAAGGCAAATTGCGCCTCACCCATTTCCATAAAGGCGTGCCAAGCGCCCTCCACGCCATGCATCCAATAAAGCCCCTGCAGGCGCATGCCAAGAACATCACTAAAAAACTGCAATTGTTCCTTCATATTGCCGGTGGCAATGGCAACATGGTGAAGCCCGTTAATCTTACCCATTTCTCATCCTCTCCTGATAATCATCCGCCAGTTCGGTCAGCCCCATCCATCAACGACTGTCTTTGCATCCAATTGCATGCCAGTGCCGCCGATTTTGCAGCCAGTTCAGGCTGGCCAAGGTAATAATGTGTCGCGCCCTTAATCTCATGCATTTCTTTATTATTATGGGCAACACCCCCAAACAGTGCCTGTGTATGGCTTGGTGTGCAAGCGTCGTCGGCACTATTGCCCACTACCAGCACGGGCTTGGTTACATGCGCCAGACTTTTGGGTCCGTCGGCATTGGCATCATCATAGCTCCATTGTGACAACCAACTGCGAAGCGTTGAAAACCGCGCGAGCCCCACTGGGCCATTGTTAACAATTCTCGGCTCGCCCAAATAGCACCAGCCGGGCTTGCGATCATTGGGGTCAACGGCAGGGTCAAGCCAACGCGGATCAGCCATTGTGCCATGCGTGACAAAGGCAAATTCCTCATTCTCGCGCCCCTTATCCGCCAGTTCCTGCAATTTATGTTTCACCCAAGCGGTAATCTTGCGATTGCGTTCAATTTGCGCGATTCTGTAACTTTCCAGAAACGCTTGCGTGTAGGGCGGTTCGATATCCGCGCTATAGATATCCAGAGACGGGTCTCGCCGCTCAGGGTCGGTTTCATCGGTGATGCTTGCATCAATCCATTGTGTCAGCGTGCCGTGACGTGAAATATGGGCTGCCATCAAAATAAGTCCGTCCGCCGGAATAAAATCTTGCTTGGTCAAATCCGGTCCGGCCCCACACGGACTGCACGTAACGGTTGGATTTTCGGCTTGCGATTGATAAAAAGCCGAAACTGAGCCGCCGCCGCTCCAGCCCAACAAAACGACATGCCTATAGCCGAGCTTTTGTTTTGCATGGCGTACCGCATTACCGAGGTCAATGCAGATTTTTTCCATATTCAGTGCAGTATCCACGCCCCGATAACGCCCGTCACAGGCCAGCACATGAACCCCTTGGCGCACAAACTCGTTCATAATTGGCAGCCAGCCCGTACCACCGATTGGATGCATGGTCACAAGGCAGGTATCTGCCTCAGCCTCTGTGCGAATGAGTTGGCAAAACGACACAACAACATCCTCTGCCCCGCCATAGGTTTCTTTAAAAGAGGATTTTTCGACGCCCACAATTGGAAACGGCAAACGTGAGATTTTCATTTCGCCCATGTTCTTCTCCAATCTTTTGCCTCCGTATCCTAGGGTTTTGAAATGGCCAGAACCTTGTCTTGGATGAGGATTTCAATTTCTCCTGGATCATATCCAATTTCGGCAAGCACCTCGGCTCCGTGTTCGCCGAGCTGCGGGGCTGGCCCCTGAATGCCACTGGGTGTTCCGCCAAAATGTGCCGCCGGTCGCGCTTGGCGAACTTCGCCGAAGCCGGCATGCACCATGCGTTCAATGGCATCATTGGCGATAATTTGCTCGTGCTCCATTAATTCCATACGGTCTAGCAAGGGTGCCGAGGGCACATTTTCTTTCTGCAGGCGTTCAAGCAATTCTGCGCTGTTCCATTTTTCAATTTCTACACCGGTGATCTTCTTCCGCAATTCGGCATTTGAAACCCGCGCTGCAGATGTATTGAAGCGCTCGTCATCCAGCAAATCTTCGCGATTGAGCGCGCGGCACATTCCACCCCATTCAGAGTCTGACACAGCGCCAGCCGTAATATAGTGATCTTTGGTTTTATATATCAGATCCATTGTGCCCTGTAACTTTTTGACATCAAACTCTTTTTCACCATAGACAAGGCCCGCCATGCCTTCCGGCCAGAAAAAAGCCAACATGGTATCAAGCATGGACAGACGAACATGTTGACCCTTGCCTGTGCGTTCGCGGGCAAACAAGGCAGACGACATCGCTTGTGCTGCTGTCAAAGCCGTCACCTTGTCGGCAATAATGATACGGAACATTTGCGGGCGGCCCGATGCACGATCGGCCTGAATATCTGTAGCACCGCTCAATGCCTGTATGACCGGATCATAGACACGGCTTTGAGCGTATGGCCCCTTTTCGCCAAAGCCGCTGATCGACACATAAATGAGGCTTTCATTGCGCGCGCGCAAGACCTCTTCGCCAAAGCCCATACGGTCTATTGCGCCTGGACGGAAATTTTGAATGAACACATCCGCCTGGTCCGCCAATTTCATCAAAACTTCTTTGCCGGCGTCAGTTTTCAAATCAAGCGCGACCGATTTTTTGCCGCGATTGCACGAATAAAAAACCGGGTTTACCCCATTGTGTGGGGCCGCCATATGACGCACCTGTTCGCCGTGATAGGGCTCGATTTTGATGACCTCGGCGCCCTGGTCGGCCAACATCATGGTCGATGCCGGGCCCGACACCATGCTGGTCAGATCCAGAACTTTTATTCCCTCAAGCGGTCCCATCCAATACCTCCGGTAAATTTGCGTAATTGATTGCCATTGCTTTTTTATAGGCCGGGCGAGCAGCGTGCCGCTCTCGATAAGCCCCCACATCTTTCGGTAAATCTTCGCCATAGAAAACAGCCCAGTCAAGGCATGACATCAGCATAATGTCTGCCAGCCCGAAACCTGAGGGCAAAAGCGTTTCATGCTCGGCGAGATGGGCACCAATCACCGCAAAATGGCGTTGTAAATAGGCGCGGGCCACATCGACGGCCTGCGGCGCTTCGCCGTAAATATCCGCCAAATCATAATGACGCCGCATCACGTAAAGGCTCGTTTCATCTAGCTCGCCATATACATAGAGGCACCACTCGTCTTCCTTGGCGCGCGTGGTGGAGTCTTCTGGCACATATAAGCCGCCGTGCGGGAAGTTGGCTTGCAAATAGCGGCAGATCGCAAGGCTTTCGGACAGGCTTACCTCATTCAACTGCATGAATGGAACTTTTTGTTTGCTGGTCATCTGTGTGTATTCGGGCGTCTGTGTCTCGCCGGTGCGTGGGCCGATGGGTTTCAACTCATATGCAATACTCATTTCCTCGGCCATCCATATTGGCCTAATGGTGCGCGCGGTACCTGCTCCCCAGAGGATAATTTTGGCTTCCTTCATTTTCTTTTCCGTTTCTCTATTTCTCGCCTCAACACACTTGTTTGCAGACTTATCCGATGCCGCCATCGCACGCCACGACCGCGCCGGTTACAAAGCTCGACGCATCGCTTGCCAGATAAAGCGCCGTGGTCACCACTTCTTCAGGATTGCCGGGCCGACCTAGCGCATTGGCCGCGGTTCGTCGCATTTCCTCCGGCCAGGCTTTGGAAATATCTGTTAAAAACGGTCCTGCCTGTATCGCATTGACCCGCACTTTCGGCCCGAACTCATGCGCCAGCGAAACCGTCATGGCGTTCAAAGCGGCCTTGGCACCCGAATAGGGCGTGACGCCCGGCACAGGCTTGACCGCGGCCATCGAAGAAATATTGATAATCACACCGCCATCGGCATCGGCCATGCGGCGGCCCATATTTGCGGCCAATCGAAACGGACCTTTAAAATTCAGGTCAACCACATTGTCAAATTGGCGTTCGGTGATTTCATGGCTGGCGATGGCGGGCGATTTGCCAGCGTTATTGACAAGAATATCAATTTTTCCGAAATGCTCATAGGCCGCATGCGCCAGCTCATCCATCGCGTCCCATTGTGTCGCGTCAATGGACAGCGCCAACCCCTGCCGCCCCATAGCCTCTATTTCCCCAACCACGCTTTCGCAATTTTCGAGCTTGCGGCTGGCGATAACCAAATCCGCCCCGCGCGCGGCAAAGGCCAGTGCCATTTGACGACCGAGCCCCCGTGATCCACCGGTTATGACGGCAATTTTACCGGCAAAGTCAAAAAGATTTTCCATTGTGCCCCCCGAAATATTCTTCCGCCCTACCCGCGATTTTGCTTGCCGCAGTCCGCTCGGATTCCTATCTTGCTCTCCAGTCTATAGGAGAACCGCATGTCTGACATTCCCAAAATCCTCGATGGTTATACGAAATGGGGTTTCGAAGAGCCGTTTGAAGACCATGCTGGTCCCTTCTATATGAAAATCAACCACAATACAGGACGCCATCTGTCGGCGTTTATTCCGGAAAAGCGCCATATGAATGGCGGGTCTTTTTTGCATGGTGGCATACTTATGGCGTTTGCCGATTATGCACTGTTCGTCATTGCCCATAATGAACTGGAAGACATGAACGCCGTCACCGTTTCATGCCAAACCGAATTTTTGAAAGGTGCGGCACCGACCACGCCCGTCTTCGCTGATGGCGAAGTGACGCGCAACACGCGCAGCCTCGTGTTTGTGCGCGGTCGCGTTTTTCACGAAGACGAGACTTTGGCGACATTTAGTGGTATTTTGAAAAAAATAAAACCGAAATAAGCGGAGAATGGTCATGAATATCGAGCAGATTACCGGCGCGTGCGGAGCAGAGATATCGGGCGTTAATCTGGCGCGTCTTTCCAATTCGGAATTTGACAGCATTCACACTGCACTGCTTGACCATGGCGTGTTGTTTTTCCGCAATCAGGATATTTCGCTCAATGAGCAGGTCGCCTTTGCCGGACGTTTCGGACCGCTTGAAGTGCATCCGATTGTCGATGGCATGAACGAAAACCCCAAAATCACAAAAGTGCTGAAACCCGCTGGCGAAAGCGCCTCATTCGGCACCGGTTGGCACACGGATAATTCGTTTTTTGAAGAACCCAGCATGGGATCGGTCCTCTATGGCAAGACCATTCCGCCCTTTGGCGGTGATACGCTGTTCGCAAATCAATATCTTGCCTATGAAGCACTATCAGACACGATGAAGGAAATGCTGGACGGGCTAGAAGCTGTGCATTCGGCCTCGGAAGCCTATACGGTTGAAGGCACGCAAGCAAAATACGACAAGAAAACCGCTATTACCTATAGCTGGGACGACAGTATTATGGATGAGGTGGTGCATCCGGTTATCCGCACGCATCCCGAAACCGGGCGCAAGGCACTTTACGTCAACGACATGTTCACCTTGCGCATTCAGGGAATGTCCAAGTCGGAAAGCCGCGCACTGCTCGATTATCTTTTCATCCAGGCCACCCGCCCAGAATTTTGCTGCCGCTTTCGCTGGAGCGAAAACGCCGTCGCAATATGGGATAACCGGTGCATGCAACATTATGCGGTGGACGATTATGAAGCCTATGAGCGCTTGATGTATCGGGTCACAATCGAAGGGTGTCGCCCCGTATAGGCCGTTATGCCGCGCTTTCTCGTTCTCGATGGATATGACAAGGCAGGCCGTGCGGCACTGCAGGCAGCCGGTGCCACACCCGCCGGCACATTATACCGCAATATGATTTTCCGATATTTGCCTAAGGCAGAGGTTGATATTGCTCACCCCGCCGACCCGCAGAGCAGCATTGACGATCTCGACAGCTATGACGCTATGCTTTGGACTGGCTCTAGCCTGACGATTTTTCACGACGACCCCGCTGTCACCGCGCAAATCGAGCTGGCGCGCGAGGGTTTTCGGCGTGGGCTTCCGGCTTTCGGGTCGTGCTGGGCACTACAGCTTGCCGCGGTCGCCGCAGGAGGCGCATGTCATAAAAACCCGAACGGGCGCGAGTTCGGTCTGGCGCGCAAGATCACCCTCAATGAAATGGGGCGAGCGCATCCGTTTTATGCCCAGCGGCCTGCTCCCGTTTTCGACGGGTTCACCAGTCATTTTGATGCCGTGTCGCATCTGCCCGCCTGCGGCACAATTCTGGCCGCCAATGCCATGACGGGCATCCAAGCAGCCGATATTCAGCACGAAAGGGGTCGGTTTTTTGCCTTGCAATATCATCCGGAGTTTGATTTCGGGGAAATCGCCGCGCTTGCCAAATTTCGCGGTGGCGGGCTAATCGACGATGGCTTCATGGCCGACACAATGGCGCTGGAAACATTTATCAACCAATGCGCAACCTTGCACGGCGCGCCCGAACGCAACGACCTGCGCTGGTCACTTGGTGCGGATGATGATGTCTTGGACATTAATTGCCGCCAAAATGAATTTATCAACTGGCTTGACTGGCTGATATCGTCTCACCGGCTCAATGCGGCTATCGTATCGGCAAAATAACCGACACTTTCCATAATCGTTGGCGAGGGGCGCGAGAAATGCTTCGCACCATCCAGAATATGAATGTCTAAATCGGCAGGCAAATTTTCAACGGCAGTTTTGGCCGTTTCGACCAACTGCCCGCAACAGGCCGCGAAAATAAAATCGGCGCCGCAATCGCGCATTTTCGACCATGAGATCTCTTGCGACGGCTCGCCCGACTGCGCCAAAACAGATGTGCACCCGATCCATGAAATAATATCGGGCACCCAGTGACCGGCGGCAAAGGGTGGGTCGAGCCAATCAAGAAACGCAATGCGATAATCATGCTCCGCAAAACGTCCGCGACACGTCAACAGGGCCTCGGCCCAACGAGCTTGCAGGCTTTCGGCCGCCGCCATCTTGCCAGTGACCTGCCCGACCTGCTCGAAACACACCGGAATATCGGCAAGGCAAAACGGTGCAAGTGTTACCAGTTCGGGCGCGGTCGGAAGTGATTTAAGCGCATCATCGACATCACCCGACGGCACGGCGCACACATCGCAAAGGTCTTGGCTGATGACGATATCGGGTGCCAAAGCCTCCAGCCGCGCAATGTCCAGTTCGTAAAGCGGCCCGGAACTATTTTTCACCTGCGCGTCAATGTTACCAGCCGGAGCGTTCTTGTCGATCAATGTGCTCGTCAAGACCGGCAAATGCGCCCAGTCGCCGTCGCAACTGTGGCTGACCCCCACAAGCAAATCGCCCGCGCCCAAGGCGGCCATAATGTCGGTGGCACTTGGCAGCAAAGAGACAACGCGTGGTTTGACGGTAAGTGGCACGGGCACCCGCTTTTTATTGTGTTTGATCTACTCTGAAAGGTACCAAGCGAGCCGGCTCAGTCAAGCGGGGGCAGATCGCCTCCGACCTGCTCCTTTTCGAAACCGTCAACGAATTCAGATGTTTTACCTGCCTCAATCGCCGCACGTAGGTTGCCCATGAGTTGTTGGTAATAATGCAAATTATTCCATGACAATAACATCGGCCCCAAATATTCATTGCATTTAAACAGATGATGCAAATAGGCACGGCTATATTGGCTGGCGGCGGGACACGCGCTTCCATCGTCCAGGGGCCGCGGGTCGCGGGCATGACGGGCATTGCGGAGATTGACTTTGCCCCGGCGCGTGTAGGCCAGCCCATGACGGCCGGCGCGGGTCGGCATTACGCAATCAAACATGTCAATACCACGGACAACAGCATGAACAAGGTCTTGCGGCGTGCCGACGCCCATCAAATAATGCGGGGCGTCAGCTGGCAGAACGGGCACGGTAAAATCAAGCACGCGCAACATTTCATCATGCCCCTCGCCTACGGCCAGGCCACCCACGGCATAACCGTCAAAGCCAATATTGATAAGCGCTGCCGCGCTTTCGTACCGCAAATCTTCGTAAACGCTGCCCTGAACAATGCCGAACAGCGCGTCGCCTTTTCCTGCATCGTATTTTTCAAAAGCGGTTTTAGACCTTGCCGCCCAGCGCGTCGACAAATGCATTGAGCTTTTCGCCGCCTCATGTGTGGCCGGAAAAGATGTGCATTCATCCAGCACCATGCGAATATTTGCGCCCAGAAGCGTTTGAATTTCAATACTGCGTTCGGGTGTCAGCATATGTTCGCTACCATCAATATGGCTCTGAAAGCGCACGCCGTCTTCACTCATTTTTGCAAGCTTTGCCAATGACATAACCTGAAAACCACCACTATCAGTTAAAATTGGGCCATCCCACTGCATGAAGTTTTGCAAGCCCCCCAGCGCGGCAACTTCCTCCGCACCCGGACGCAACATCAGATGATAGGTGTTGCCCAACACGATATCGGCACCAAGTTCGCGCACTTGGGCCGGATACATGGCCTTGACCGTACCGGCGGTGCCAACGGGCATGAAAGCGGGCGTTCTGATCGCACCTCTGGGCGTATCAATGCGCCCCAATCTTGCTGTGCCGTCTGTTTTCAGCAGTTCAAACTTCACCGTTTTTCTCCGCGCCCGTTTTTTCAGTACGCGTCAAAAGGCACGCATCACCGTAAGAATAAAACCGATAGCCTTTTGCAACCGCCTCGGCATAGGCGGCCTGCATTACCGAAAGCCCTGAAAAAGCCGATACCAGCATAAACAGGGTTGAGCGTGGCAGATGAAAATTTGTTAGCAGCAAATCGCATATTCTGAATTGATACCCCGGCGTGATGAAAATATCCGTATCCCCACGAAACGCCGCTATGCGCCCTGCTTCAGGACACGCACTTTCCACCAAACGCAAGGCAGTTGTGCCAACACAAACAATGCGCCGGCCTTGCGCATGCGCCGCGTTAATCGCATCTGCAGCACTTTGCGTCACCTCCCCCCCACTCGCTGTGCATCACATGAGACGCTATATCGCTCACTTTCACTGGTAAAAAAGTGCCGGGCCCGACATGCAAAGTCACCCCGACGAGTTGTATACCCCTGTCTTTGAGGCGCGCGACGAGATCGGACGTAAAATGTAGCCCCGCCGTAGGTGCCGCAACCGCACCGGCATGCGCAGCGAAAAGCGTCTGGTAATCATCGTCATCGCGCGCATCCGGAGCGCGTTTTCCAGCGATATATGGCGGTAGCGGCATCGCCCCTATACGAGCCAAAACCGGCTCCATCGCATCCGGTTCGAGGTCAAATTCCAGTTCGGCATTTGCCCCGCTACGCGCTCTGACACGGCCAGCGACCGTATTGTAATCACAGCTGTCGAACAAAATTCTGTCACCGACCTTGACCCGACGTGCAGGTTTTAGCATGCAGTTCCAAGCAACCGGCCCCAACCGTTCGGTCAGGGTAAGTTCAACCTTGGCTCCTATATTACCTTCTGCATCCGTGACCTCGCGCACGCGTCTACCTACAAGTCGCGCGGGGATAACTTTGGTGGTGTTGACGACCAGCACATCGCCCGCGCCCAAAAACTCCGGTAAATCCGAAACCACATGATGCCCGGCTCGGCCCGTCGCCCCTACAAGCAACATCCTTGCGCTGTCTCGCGGCACCGCAGGGCGCAGAGCAATCAGCTCTTCAGGCAGGTCAAAATCAAACAGATCGACCTGCATTCGGGTTAGTCGTCCAAGGTCAGGCTGATAATTTGGTCGGGTTCCGCTGGTGGCTCGCCGCGAGCAATTGCGTCGATATGTTCCATACCTTCAACAACCTCACCGAACACAGTGTACTGGCCGTTTAGCCATGAAGCGTCCTGAAAGCAGATGAAGAACTGGCTGTTGGCACTGTCCGGGTGTTGTGAGCGCGCCATGCCCAGTGTGCCACGACGGAAGGGTTCGCCGGAAAATTCGGCACGCAAATCAGGATAATCCGACCCGCCCATGCCGGTGCCGGTCGGGTCACCTGTTTGGGCCATAAATCCATCGATCACGCGATGGAAAATAATGCCGTCATAGAATTTTTCGTTGACCAATTGCTTGATACGCTCGACATGATTGGGGGCGAGGTCGTCGCGCAATGCGATTTTGACCGTTCCGCTTTTGAGTTCCATCAACATATGTGACTCCTTACTGCTGGTGTTTGCCCATGCGGAAACCGACCCAAAAACAACCATCGCGGCGAAAAAGGAAAATATTAAGTAACGCATGATATACTCCGGTTAATTATTT
>CACNWB010000013.1 GCA_902624095.1 uncultured PS1 clade bacterium | reverse complement strand
GGTGGTTAAGATTTTGTCGCATATCGGCGCACCGTTCAAAGGCGTGAACGTGCTCGAAGATGACGCTTTGCGCGAAGGGATTAAAACTTTTTCGAAATGGCCGACCATTCCCCAACTATACGTCAATGGCGCGTTTGTTGGCGGCTGCGACATTATCCGTGAAATGTTTGAAGAAGGCGAATTGCGTCCGTTCCTTGCCGAACAGGGTATCGAACTTGACTAAACGGAAAATCTAATTGCGCGAATAAAATTCGACTACAAGATTTGGTTCCATCTGAACAGAATATGGCACGTCTGCCAACTGTGGCACAGCCATCAAACGCGCGGTCAGCTTATTGTGATCAACGTCAATATATTCGGGCACGTCGCGCTCGGCATTCTGGATGGCCTCCAGAACAATGTTAAGCGTGCGTGATTTTTCTCGGATTTCCACCACATCGCCAACTTTCAGGCGGCGGCTGGGAATGTTGCATCTGCGACCATTAACCATGACGTGGCCATGGTTCACGAACTGGCGGGCAGCAAAAACGGTAGTAACGAATTTAGCACGGTAAACCACCGCATCCAGGCGCGATTCCAGGAGGCCGACCAGATTTTCGCTGGTGTCACCCTTGACGCGAACAGCTTCGGCATAAATACCGCGAAACTGCTTCTCGGTAATATTTCCATAATGGCCTTTGAGCTTTTGTTTAGCGCGCAATTGCAGACCGAAATCAGACAGCTTGCCGCGGCGGCGTTGCCCGTGTTGGCCGGGGCCGTAATCGCGGCGATTGACGGGGCTTTTTGGGCGTCCCCAGATATTTTCTCCGATCCGGCGATCGATTTTATACTTCGTCGATATGCGCTTGCTCATGCGGCGCGATCCTCAAATCTTTTTGCAAACAAAAAAGCGAGAACGGATCTCGCAGATTGGCGCAATATAAGCACAATCGGTGTGTTGTCAAAGGGTATTTGGGGGGAATTTTAAGGTATTTGCGTCCTAAGTTCCATCATCGGCCGGGGGCATGTCATCTGCCGCGCCGGGGTCGGGTTCACCCTTGGAAATGGCCGCAACACGCGGCTTGATGATGCGGTCGTCAGCCCCGCGCGGCCAGCGCAAAAGCGCGTTAATGACACCGCGAAACGTGCGAACATCCTGCTCCGTCAGGCTTGCGCGATGGAACATGTTGCGCAAATTGCGCGCCATGGCAGGTTTTTTTTCAGGAGGCGCAAGAAAACCGGCGGCATCCAGTGCTGCCTCAAAATGCGAGAACATGCCATGCAGTTCGGCGCGGTTGGCGGGCCGCGTATCGGGCACCGGCAATTGCGCCGATGGCGTGCCATCCGCCGTCTGAAACCACTCATAACCAATGAGCAACACAGCCTGCGCCAGATTTAGCGACGAAAAATCAGGGTTCAAGGGCACACGGCAAATGGCATCGGCAAGCGAAATATCTTCATTGTCGAGCCCGGTGCGTTCGGGACCGAACAGCACACCGCTTTTGGTTCCCGTTTCAGTGGCTTGGGTGCGCATTTGTTGGCCCAAATGCACCGGTGTCATTACAGGCTTCACCATATCGCGTAAACGCGCTGTGGTTGCCACCACAAACCCCAAATCCCTAGTTGCTTCGGCGACTGTGTCAAACATAGCGCGATTGTCGATCAGGTTTTGTGCACCAGCGGCGGCTTTTCGTGCCCGCTCTACCTGCCAATCTGGGCGCGGGCGCACAAGGCGCAAATCCGTCAGGCCAAAATTCAACATGGCGCGGGCGACAGTGCCGACATTCTCGCCCAGCTGCGCGCCAACAAGAATGATTGCAGGAGATTGAATTTTTGGCATATTTTTTTTCATACTCCATCAATAATTCAAAGATAGGCTTTGAGCAAATCACTGGAAATGGTATTGTGCAGCCAGTAAAAAGGGCACTCATCATGACAAAAATCAAGGTAGAAAATCCCATCGTCGAACTCGACGGTGACGAAATGACTCGCATCATCTGGCAGATGATCAAAGACAAACTGATCATCCCTTATCTTGATATTGACCTCAAATATTACGACCTTGGCATGGAGAGCCGCGACGAGTCGGAAGACCAGATAACCGTGGATGCGGCCAATGCCATTCTCGAAATTGGAGTAGGCGTCAAATGCGCGACCATCACGCCGGATGAAGCAAGGGTCGAAGAGTTCAATCTGAAGCGTATGTACCGTTCGCCCAACGGCACCATCCGGAATATTCTGGGCGGCACGGTTTTTCGCCAACCCATCATCTGTTCGAATGTGCCGCGCCTGGTGCCCGGCTGGACCGACCCGATTGTTATCGGTCGTCATGCCTTTGGCGACCAGTATCGCGCGACGGACTTCGTTGTTCCCGGCAAGGGCAAACTTACAATGCGCTGGGAAGCCGAAGACGGCAGCGAAACTAGAGACTTCGAGGTTTTCGACTTTCCCGGTGGCGGGGTTGCCATGAGTATGTACAATCTTGACGAGAGTATTCGCGACTTTGCCCGCGCCTGCATGCTCTATGCGCTAGACCTGAAATGGCCGCTCTATCTGTCAACCAAAAACACGATTATGAAAGCCTATGACGGCCGCTTCAAAGACTTATTTCAGGAGGTTTTCGACATTGAATTCAAAGACCAGTTCGAGGTCCACGGCATTGATTACGAGCACCGCCTGATCGACGATATGGTGGCTGCAGCGCTGAAATGGTCGGGCAAGTTTGTATGGGCCTGCAAAAACTATGACGGCGATGTGCAATCCGACACTGTGGCACAAGGATTTGGTTCGCTGGGGCTGATGACATCGGTTCTGCTGACGCCCGATGGCAAGACCATTGAAGCCGAGGCCGCACACGGCACGGTGACCCGTCATTATCGGGCGCACCAGCGCGGCGAAGAAACCTCGACCAATTCAATCGCGTCAATATTTGCATGGACGCGAGGGCTTTCCAAGCGGGCGGAAATTGACGGCAATGACAAGCTGAAAAACTTTGCCACCACACTGGAGAAGGTTTGCGTATCGACAGTTGAGCGCGGCTCCATGACGAAAGACCTCGCTTTGCTTGTGGGCACACAACAGGGCTGGCTCAGCACCGAAGGCTTTCTGGACAAAGTAAACGAAAATCTGGAAGCTGCGCTGTCGGATCAATAGACCCCCGGTTTTTAGTTTTTTGGAAGCAATCTCAGGCGGAAAGTTTAAGCCAATATTTTATTGGCAATCGCTTCGAGCGCGGCGCTGGCCGCGCTGGCATCATTGCCGCCAGCCTGGGCCATATCGGGTCGTCCACCGCCACCACTACCGCCCAATAAATCGGCACCGACTTTTACCAGCTCAACCGCATCGAACCGATCGGTTAGGTCGGACGTTACCCCCACGGCGAGACCAGCCTTGGCCCCGTCAATGCCGACAAAAGCCACCACCCCGCTGCCGATTTGATTTTTGCCTTCATCGACAAGCCCACGTAGTTGCTTGGCTGGCAAGCCGTCAATCGCGCGCGACAAGAATTTAATGCCCGATAATTCGCGCACGCTGTCATCTGCGCCCGCTCCCGCGCCACCGCCGCCCGCCAGAGCCAGCTTTTTGGTCGCCTCGGCAAGGTCGCGGTCGAGTTTCTTGCGGTCGTCAAGTAGTCGTGCCACGCGGGTAGGCACATCATCGGCACTGACTTTCAATAGATCCGTTGTAGCCTGCAAAATGCTGTCGCGCGCTGCAATGAATGCAAGCGCCGCCTCACCAGTGAAGGCTTCAATTCGGCGGATGCCCGAAGCGATTGCGGTTTCTTGACCGATAATGAACACTCCGATATCACCCAGCCGCTCTACATGCGTGCCGCCACACAGTTCAACAGAAAAATGTCCGCCGCGCACACTTTCTGCGTCGCCGCCCATGGACAAAACACGCACTTCTTCGCCGTATTTTTCGCCGAACAGCGCCAATGCGCCCGCCTCGATTGCCTCATCCGGTGTCATCAGTCGTGTAGACACCTCTTCATTGCGGCGGATCATGCCATTGACCAGTTTTTCGACCTCGAAAACTTCTTCCGTCGACAATGGCTTGGGGTGGCTAAAGTCGAAGCGCAAATGCCCGGCACTGACCAGCGAGCCTTTTTGAGTGACATGCGCGCCCAGCACGCGCCGCAAAGCCTCGTGCAGCAAATGCGTGGCGCTGTGGTGCGCCCGCACATGGTCGCGGCGCTCATCATCAACAAGTTGATAAACTGGTGTGTTCTGCGCCAGCATACCGGATGTCACCTCGCCCGATAAAACATGCAAATCGCCCAATTTTTTGCGTGTATCTGTGATGTTTATTTCCAACCCACCGTCACCGGTCACAACACCCGTATCGCCAACCTGACCGCCGCTTTCGGCATAAAACGGGGTTTGATTTATGATGAGGTCAACCTGCTGACCGGCCGAGGCCGTGTCCACCAATTCGCCGTCGACACGAATGGCCTGCACCACGCCTTCGGCCTGGGTCGCCGTATAGCCAACAAATTCGGTGGCCCCATGGGTGTTACGCAAATCGAACCAGACAGCTTCGGTGGCTTCTTCGCCGGAGCCCGACCAATTGGCGCGCGCCTCAGCACGTTGCTTTTCCATGGCCGCATCAAAACCGTCTGTATCGACTTTCAGCCCGCGCTCGCGTAATGCGTCTTGGGTCAAATCGAGCGGGAAACCGTAAGTGTCGTAAAGGCGAAACGCGACATCGCCAGCCAACTCCTGACCTTGCATGCGGCCGATCTCATCTTCCAGCAAACGCAAACCGCGACTCAGCATATCGCGAAAGCGGGTTTCTTCATGCCGCAAGGTTTCGACAATAAGAGCACTGGCGCGTTCCAATTCGGGATAAGCGGCGGCCATTTGGCTCTTTAGTTCGGGAAACAACTGCCACAAAAGCGGTTCTTTAGTGCCCAGCATGTGAGCATGGCGCATGGCGCGTCGCATAATGCGCCGCAACACATATCCGCGCCCTTCATTCGATGGCAAAATACCGTCGGCAATGAGGAAGGAAGCTGCGCGCAAATGATCGGCGATGACACGGTGGCTCATGCGATGATCGCCGTCTGCTGCCTGCTTGGAAAAATCAGCAGAGGCCTCAATAAGATGCAGTATCAAATCCGTGTCATAATTGTCGTGCTGTCCCTGCAACACCGCTCCAATGCGCTCCAGCCCCATACCAGTGTCTATAGAGGGTTTGGGAAGAGACACGCGCGAACCGTCTTCGCGCTGCTCGAATTGCATGAAAACGAGGTTCCAAATCTCAATGAACCTGTCGCCATCTTCATCCGGACTGCCAGGCGGTCCGCCAGCAATTTCTGGCCCATGATCGTAAAAAATTTCCGAACACGGCCCGCAAGGTCCGGTGTCGCCCATCGACCAGAAATTATCGGACGTTGCAATGCGAATGATGCGCTCTTCCGAAAGACCTGCAATTTTCTGCCAAAGGACAAAGGCTTCATCGTCCTCCGCATAGACCGTGGCGAGCAACTTGTCGGCGGGCAACCCTAGTTCACGGGTCAAAAACTCCCAGGCAAAATATATTGCCTCTTCCTTAAAATAATCGCCGAAGGAAAAATTGCCCAGCATTTCAAAAAATGTGTGGTGGCGCGCGGTATAACCAACATTGTCGAGATCATTGTGTTTGCCGCCCGCGCGTACACATTTTTGCGCGCTCACTGCGCGCGCCATATCGGTCTGTTCGTCACCTGTAAAATAATTTTTGAACGGCACCATGCCCGCATTTGTGAATAAAAGCGTCGGGTCATTCAGCGGCACCAGCGGGCTGGAGGCAATGCGCTGATGTTGAAAACGCTCAAAATAATCCAGAAAACTGTTTCTGATATCAGCAATGCCCGTTGACAATTTTTTCCTCCGGCCAAAATTAAGCTGTCATTGGTTGTAACGCCCTTGGCGACTTGCGACAAGCTCCATAAAAAGCACCAAAAAGCCCGGCGCGTCACCGCACCGGGCTCTGAGAAAACGAACGGCGAATGCCTTTAACCTCCAGCGGCCTCTTCAGCGGGCGGCTCTTCCGGCGCTTCGTCTTGGCCCTCGGCCATTTTTGCTTCGTCCTGCGTCAATGCCTCAATGTCGATGAGGCCGGCATCAGAGCGAATTTTGCTCTCAATCTCATCGGCGACATCAGGGTTTTCAGCCAGAAAGCTGCGCGCATTTTCCTTGCCTTGCCCGATACGCTGCGGCCCGTAGCTATACCAGGAGCCGGATTTTTCAACGACGCCAGCTTTCACTCCCAAATCTATCAATTCGCCAGTTTTTGAAATACCTTCGCCATAGAGAATGTCAAATTCAACCACGCGAAACGGCGGAGCCACTTTGTTTTTGACGACTTTCACGCGGGTTTGATTGCCAATTACTTCATCACGGTCTTTAATGGCCCCGATGCGGCGAATGTCCAAGCGGCAAGAGGAATAAAATTTCAGCGCATTGCCGCCAGTCGTGGTTTCGGGGCTGCCGAACATCACACCGATTTTCATGCGAATCTGGTTGATGAAAATAACCATTGTGTTCGACCGCGAAATGGAGGCCGTAAGCTTGCGCAACGCCTGGCTCATCAATCTTGCCTGCAAACCCGGCAAACTGTCGCCCATATCACCCTCAAGCTCGGCGCGCGGCGTCAACGCGGCAACAGAGTCGATTACTAGCACGTCAACGGCACCCGAGCGCACCAGCGTATCGGCAATTTCAAGGGCCTGTTCGCCATTGTCAGGCTGCGAAATCAGCAAATCCTCGATTTCGACGCCCAGTTTATTGGCATAGGCCGGATCCAGTGCATGTTCGGCATCAATAAACCCGCAAATGCCGCCGGTTTTCTGCGCTTCGGCAACCGTGTGTAGGGCCAGTGTGGTTTTACCCGAACTTTCCGGTCCGTATATCTCAATAATACGACCACGCGGCAAACCACCAATGCCCAGCGCAATGTCAAGCCCCAGCGAACCAGTCGAAACCGCCTCAATCTCAACTATATTTTCGGGATCACCCAGTTTCATCACCGAGCCTTTGCCGTAGTTCTTTTCTATCTGCGACAGCGCTGCCTCCAACGCTTTTTTCTTATCTTCGCTTTTTTCCATCAGGGTCACCACATTTTCAGACATGTTCGATCTCCGTTATTTCACGCCCGCCCAAAAGGAGCAATAACGTTATTATGTTCTTATTTTGTTCTTATTGTCCAGAAAAATCTTGTCGATTTTAAGTGTCTGTTTTTGTTCGGTTTCAGTCGGACTTTGCAAAAAAGAACTAGCCCATACTCCGCCCGACTGTCGGTGGGTGTCGAGAATCAGTCGTCTCGATAAACCCGCTCGCGTTTTTCGTGGCGCTCTTGTGCTTCAAGGCCCAAAGTGGCTATGGGGCGCGCTTCCAGCCGCTTCAGGCTGATCGGCTCGCCCGTATCTTCGCAATAGCCATAGGTTTTATCGTCGATGCGCCGTAAAGCCGAATCAATTTTGTTGATAAGTTTGCGGTGGCGATCACGGGTGCGCAGTTCAAGTGCTTTTTCCGATTCAGCAGCAGCGCGGTCACTTTCATCGGGATGCTGACTGCTTTCCGCTTTGAGCCCGTTCACAGTCTCGCGTGTACCTTTTACGATATCGTCCTTCCAGTCCTGCAATTTACGCCGGAAATACTCGCGCTGGCGAGCGTTCATAAAAGGTTCATTATCATCGGGGCTATAGCCCTTTGGAAGCCGGGTTGCCATGCCTACCTCGTTATTTGGTCAAAAACCGCACAAATTCTTGAGGGGCGTTTACTAAAACGTTAGCACGCGAAAATCAAGACCCTATATTGACGCCCGTTGGCGCTTGGTTTCCGCTTGCACAACTATTAGCTTGCCCTTAGGCTCTGCCCGAATATATCCGACACGGGGCCGCCAACTGCCGCCGCTCGGAAAATTAATGGCAAAAATGAACGGCCAAAATTAATGGGAAGATCTATGTCAACGAAATTTGAAGGCACCGAAAAATACATCGCGACCGAAGACTTGCGCGTCGCCGTTAACGCCGCGCTCACGCTGGAGCGGCCGTTGCTGATTAAGGGCGAGCCGGGCACCGGCAAAACAGTGCTGGCAGAGGAAGTTTCAGCTGCTTTGGGCATGAGACTCATCACTTGGCATATTAAATCGACCACCAAAGCCCAGCAGGGACTTTATGAATATGACGCCATCACCCGCCTGCGCGACAGCCAGTTGGGTGACGAACGCGTGAAGGATGTGAAAAACTACATCAATAAAGGCAAACTTTGGGAAGCCTTCGAGCAGGAAGAGCGCGTGGTGCTCTTGATCGACGAGATCGATAAGGCTGATATCGAATTCCCGAACGACCTCCTTCAAGAACTCGACCGAATGGAGTTCTTCGTTTATGAAACGGGCGAAACCATCAAGGCGACCAAGCGGCCGCTGGTTATCATCACTTCTAACAATGAAAAAGAACTGCCGGACGCGTTTCTGCGCCGCTGCTTCTTTCACTATATAGCCTTCCCCGATGCCGACACTATGCAGCAGATTGTCAATGTGCATTACCCCGACATCAAAGAACGGCTAGTGAAAAATGCGCTTGGCTCTTTCTACGAAGTTCGCGACGTGCCTGGGCTGAAGAAAAAACCTTCCACTTCCGAGCTGCTGGACTGGCTGAAACTGTTGATGAACGAAGATATCGACCCCGAAACCCTGCGCGAAAACGATGCCGGCAAGCTCATTCCGCCGTTGCATGGCGCCTTGATTAAGAACGAGCAGGATGTACACTTGTTTGAGCGCCTGGCGTTTCTCGCCCGCCGCGAGCGCAATTAGCCGAGGTTAGGCCGATATGTTCGTCAATTTTTTCCACGAACTGAAACGCAATTCCGTGCCCGTGTCTTTGCGCGAATATTTGTCGCTTCTGGAGGCGCTGGACGCCGAGGTTATCGAGCATGAGGTGGAAGACTTCTACTACCTCTCGCGCGCCGCATTGGTGAAAGACGAGCGCAATCTCGACAAGTTTGACCGCGTATTCGGTGAAGTTTTCAAAGGGCTGGAAAGCCTAGGCGAAGGCGAGATAGCCGAAATTCCAGAAGACTGGTTGAAAACGCTAACGGAAAAATTCCTGACGGAAGAAGAAAAGGCTGAGATAGAAGCCCTCGGCGGCTGGGAAAAGATTATGGAGGAGCTGAAAAAGCGACTCGAAGAACAAGACGAACGCCACGAAGGTGGCAATAAATGGATCGGAACGGGAGGCACCTCGCCCTTTGGCGCCGACGGCTACAACCCTGAAGGCGTTCGCATCGGCCAGGACAAAAACAAAAACTTTAAGGCCGTCAAAGTCTGGGACAAGCGCGACTATAAAAACCTCGATGACAGTGTTGAACTGGGCACGCGCAACATAAAGGTGGCGTTGCGCCGCCTGCGCAAATTCGCCCGCGATGGCGAGGCCGATGTGCTCGACCTTGACGACACCATCAAATCCACGGCAAATGCCGGCTATCTCGACATCAAGCTGATTGCCGAGCGCCGCAACAAAGTAAAAGTGCTGGTGTTTTTTGACATTGGCGGCTCGATGGACAGCCACATCCGCCTGTGCGAGGAGCTGTTTTCAGCCGCGCGCACCGAGTTCAAAAACATGGAATATTTCTATTTCCACAATTGCCTCTATGAAGGCGTGTGGAAAGACAATCGCCGCCGCCACACCGAAAAAATGTCTACATGGGATGTACTGCACACCTATCCGTCCGATTATAAGGTCATCTTTGTCGGTGATGCTTCAATGAGCCCGTATGAAATTACCTATGAGGGCGGCTCGGTTGAGCATTGGAACGACGAAGCCGGCGGCCTCTGGCTGCAACGCGTGACAGAGATTTATGAAAATTGTGTCTGGCTGAACCCTATCGCAGAACGCTATTGGGAACACACACCCAGCCTGCAAATCATCAAGCAAATCTTCGCCGACCGTATGTTCCCGCTGACGCTCGAAGGCCTTGACCACGCCATGCGGGAACTGTCCAGAGGGTAAAAGCGGCATATCAAGTAACTTCTTCACCCTCATTTACTTGAACTTTAGCCATACCCTGTTCTTTCAGCCCCTGGAGGCTTTTTAGGAGATCAATATTTTTTCCGGCATGATCTTTGGAAGAAAAAACCTCTATAACGTACCCGACATTGTCACCTGATTTAAAAATTTGGCGAGAAAAATCGCTCGGATTTACTTTTGCAGCAACATCCAAAATCGACCAAAGTGACGGAGCCAAGAGCGTAAAATTGATAACTCTTCCGTACATCATTCCTCCGATGCAGCCGCAACTGAGACATAGTCAGCCATGACATCATGGCCAAAGGAGAATGAATCCTTATACTCCTCAGCGCTATACCTTCGAGACCAAGAAAGGTCTCTATAAGCGCCTGAAGCATATACGATATTCGTTAGCGCTTCTACTTTAGCATCACTGTCGCTGTCACAAATCGCAAAAAAGTTAGGGGATGCAGCCGATGTATAAAATATATCAATTAAATCCATACCAACTTGGTCGAAGAAGGGCTTCACAACATCTAATCTGTTTTGAGGCTTTGACAACATTGCGGATGCAAATTCGGGTGTTGTCGTTCCAGTAATCAGATACTTGCTCATAGTAAAAAATCCTAACCGCTTAAAAGTTATTAACTTAAACTGTCACAAAATGATTGAATTCGTTCGCAGGCTTCACTCAATTGTACATCTGAAGTAGCGTAGCTAATCCGGAAAAATGGCGAAAGACCAAATGCTGTTCCGTGAACAACAGCCACGCCCTCCGCTTCTAATAATGCCGTGGCAAAGTTTTCATCTGAATCAATGAGAGTACCGTCAGGTGCGGTTTTGCCAATACAGCCAGCGCAGGAGGGATAGACGTAAAACGCTCCCTCTGGAGTGATGCAGTCGATGCCGTTGGCGGCGTTCAGCATTTCCACCACCATGTCGCGACGACGCTTGAAAATCGCATTATTGGCGGCGATAAAATCTTGGGGGCCGTTCAGCGCCTCTACCGCCGCCCATTGGCTGATGGAGGTTGGGTTAGAAGTGGATTGCGACTGGATTTTCGTCATTGCCTTGATTAGGTCAATCGGCCCCGCGCAATAGCCAATGCGCCAACCCGTCATTGCATAGGCTTTTGAGACGCCGTTCATTGTCAGCGTGCGGTCATATAATTGCGGCTCAACCTGCGCCGGCGTTGCGAACACGAAATCATCATATGTCAGGTGCTCATACATATCGTCGGTCAAAATCCACACATGCGGATGGCGCAGTAGCACATCCGTTAACGCCTTTAACTCGCTGGCTGAATAGGCCGCGCCTGTGGGGTTTGAGGGCGAGTTGAAGATAAACCATTTGGTTTTTTCAGTAATCGCCCCTTCAAGATCGCCGGCCTGAAGCTTGAAACCATCCGTAACCCTTGTTTCCACGGCCACGGGTGTGCCCCCTGCGAGATTGACGATATCGGGATAGCTTACCCAATAAGGTGCGGGAATAATAACTTCGTCGCCGAGGTTGAGAGTTGCCATCATCGCGTCATAAATCACCGGCTTGCCGCCCGGCGCCACAAAGCACTGGGCGGGTGTGTAGTCTAGCTCGTTATCGCGCTTTAGCTTGTCGCAAATCGCTTGCTTCAACTCATCAATGCCGTTGACAGCGGTGTATTTCGTCTCACCGCGGCGGATCGCATCCATAGCCGCTTCCTTGATGTTTTCTGGCGTGTCGAAGTCCGGCTCGCCGGCACCAAGGCCAATAACATCCCGCCCCTCGGCGCGAAGCGCACGCGCCTTGTCGGAGACCGCTATGGTCGCTGAAGGTTGCACGCGAGACAGGCTGTCCGAGAAAAGTCCCATAACGAAACCCATTGCAAATCTAGAAGGAACCCCAAATTACGCCGGGCGCTTTTTAGACGCAAGGCTAATCCGACCGAAAAGAGCGGAGATGTTAGATGAATATTTTACTGGCAGCATTATTGGCCTTTGGCTATGTGTTCGGCGCATCGCTGATCAGCGCCAGCATTTTTAATCTATGGGGTAAGTATTTCGAATTTGTGAATATCTGCTTTTTGTTTTCCTGCATTTTTGCCAATAATAACGAAACTGGGAGCTAGGTCATCGGCAGGGTGACAGAACGGCGCGGGCGGATGACATACCCGCGAAAAGGTCTATATTTGGCTCATGTCGGAAGAGCGAGAAAGCCTGACGGGTCGTAAAGACCTCGCCCCGGTTCCCGAACCGGGCATGAACGAAGACCAGCTCGCCCAGTTTATTCCGCACCGCGCCCTGCGGCCGGAAAAAACCGAGGGCGGTAAGGGCTTCGTTTTTACATCCGATTTCGAGCCAGCAGGCGACCAACCCCAGGCGATTAGAGAACTAGTGTCAGGCATTGAAGCTGGTGAGCGGGACCAGGTACTGCTTGGCGTTACTGGTTCGGGCAAGACCTTCACCATGGCGCAAGTCATCAATCGAACACAGCGTCCCGCGCTTATTCTTGCTCCGAACAAAACCCTGGCGGCGCAGCTTTATGGCGAGTTTAAAGCCTTCTTTCCGGAAAATGCGGTAGAGTATTTCGTATCCTATTACGACTATTACCAGCCGGAGGCCTATGTGCCTCGCACCGACACCTATATTGAAAAAGAAAGTAATATAAACGAGCAGATTGACCGCATGCGCCACTCGGCAACACGTGCGCTACTGGAGCGCGACGATGTGATAATTGTAGCGTCCGTATCCTGCATTTATGGTATCGGCTCCGTCGAAAGCTATACCAGCATGACGCTCGAATTGTCCAAGGGGCTGGAAATTGGTCGCACGCAATTGCTGGCCGATCTCGTTGCCCTGCAATATCGGCGCAATGACATGGGCTTTGCGCGCGGCGATTTCCGCGTACGCGGCGACACGATTGACCTGTTCCCCGCCCATTATGAGGATAGGGCCTGGCGCATTGAGCTGTTTGGCGATGAGATCGAATCGCTCACCGAATTTGACCCGCTAACGGGGCAAAAATCCGGCGACATTGAGCGCGTTCGGGTTTATGCCAATTCGCATTATGTGACCCCGCGGCCGACGCTCAAACAGGCCGTGCTGCACATTCAGGACGAGTTGAAACTGCGGCTTGAAGAGTTTGAAGCCGCTGGGCGGCTGCTCGAAGCCCAGCGTCTGGAACAGCGCACCCTGTTCGACATTGAAATGCTGGAAGCCACTGGAAGCTGTGCCGGCATTGAGAATTATTCGCGTTATCTGACCGGACGCAAACCCGGCGAGCCACCGCCAACACTGTTTGAATATCTACCCGACAATGCGCTGGTATTCACGGATGAAAGCCATGTGACCGTGCCTCAAATCGGCGGCATGTTTCGCGGCGACTTTCGCCGCAAATCGACCTTGGCCGAGTTCGGCTTTCGGCTGCCGAGCTGTGTCGACAACCGACCCATGAAATTTGAAGAATGGGACATTATGCGCCCGCAAACGGTTCATGTTTCGGCAACGCCGGGCAGTTGGGAGATGGATCGCACAGGCGGCATTTTCGTCGAGCAGGTCATTCGGCCGACTGGGTTGATTGACCCGACTTGCGAGATACGCCGCGCTTCCAGCCAGGTTGACGATCTGATTGCCGAGTGTCACACGGCGAGCGCCGCTAGCCAGCGGGTTCTGGTGACCACGCTGACGAAAAAAATGGCGGAAGACCTCACCGAATATATGCACGAACAGGGCTTGCGGGTGCGCTACATGCATTCGGATATCGACACGCTGGAGCGCATTGAAATCGTGCGCGATTTGCGGCTGGGTGCTTTCGACATTCTCATCGGCATTAATCTGCTGCGCGAGGGGCTAGATATTCCCGAATGCGCGCTGGTGGCGATACTTGACGCAGATAAGGAGGGTTTTTTGCGGTCCGAGACATCGCTGGTGCAAACTATCGGCCGCGCGGCGCGCAATATTGACGGACGCGTTTTGCTCTATGCCGACCAGATGACTGGCTCGCTGGAGCGCGCCATGGCCGAAACCAATCGACGGCGCGAAAAGCAGGTGGCTCACAATACCGCCAATGGAATTACGCCGGAATCAGTGAAGAAAAATATCGGCGATATACTAGAGGGTATGGCCAACCGTGAAAACGAAACCGCGCCAGGCCCTTATCGCGTGCGCGAGGCACTGGAAGAAGCTCACGCGCCACTATTGGGCGGCAATCTGCGCAGTCATATTGAAGGGCTAGAAACGCAAATGCGCGAGGCCGCGGCCGACCTCGAATTTGAGACGGCTGCGCGCTTGCGCGACGAAATCAAGCGCTTGCAGGAAACCGAGCTGGCGGTGGCGGATGACCCTTTTGCCCGCCAGTCGGATATTGATGCGCGTGCCGACACTACTAACGCAAAAAGCGGCGGCAAGAAAGCGCCGCACCGCTCGAGCCGTCGGCGCAAAGGCCCGTAAAGTGGCCGCTTTTGTCCCTGAACGGGTACATATTGGCGCAATCAAGTAAACCTGCTACATCAAGTGCATGACCGGTGTTGTCCTTATTACAGGCGCAGCCCAACGTATCGGGCGGGCGCTGGCGAAAAATCTCGCCACCGACGGATGGGCCGTCGGCGTGCATTACGCGCGGTCAGGCGACGCCGCGCGAACGTTGTGTGCCGATATCGAAAAATGCGGCGGGCGAGCCCTGCCCTTGCAGGCCGACCTCAGCGAAGCAGACGCGACCAAGCGGCTCATTCCGCAGCTTGCTGAGGTGTTCGGACCCGTTTCGTTACTTATTAATAACGCCTCTTGCTTTGAGCGAGACACAATCGCCGATTTTTCTATTGAGAGCTGGGACATGCACCTCGATACAAATTTGCGTGCGCCGGCTTTGTTAATGCGCGACTTCGCGCGACAGGCCGGAGCGTCCGAAACCAGGGCAAGTATAATCAACATAATCGACCAGCGCGTGTGGCGGCTGACGCCCGATTTTTCCAGCTACACAGTCTCCAAGGCCGGATTGTGGACGCTGACGCAGACCGCCGCGCAGGCCTTGGCACCAAATGGTATACGAGTGAACGCCATCGGCCCCGGCCCGACATTACCCAATCCGCGGCAGGATCAGGCCGAGTTTGACAAACAAACTCGCCTCGTGCCGCTCGGTCATGGCGCAAACCCTGACGACATTGTCAGCGCGGTGCGCTATATCTTGTCTGCGGAAGCAATGACTGGTCAAATGATCGCGCTGGATGGCGGGCAACATTTGGCTTGGGAAACGCCCGACATTACGCAAGTTAAAGAATAGATGCCAGAGACGAAAAGACCAGAGAAAGACATTACATGAACCAGCAGAACTTTGCCGATATATCAACAATGGCGAGCGCCACCCGGGGATTGCGTCGGGTTTTTATTCGCGACCTTGTGTTGCCCGCGCGTATCGGCATTCATGACCACGAGCGCGAACAAGACCAGCCGGTCATCATCAATGTCGATGCTTCTGTGGAAGAGGTTTCCGAAGGAACCGTCCGAGGAGCCGGCGCGGGCTCCATCAGCACTATTGCCGATGTGGTATGTTACGAGACCCTGACCGAACAGATTAAAGAGGTGCTGGCAGGCGGCCACATCGATCTGGTGGAAGTTTTGGCAGAAGATATTGCCACACGTCTTCTGGCCGATCCGCGCATTATTTGGCTTCGCATAAGGCTAGAAAAGCCCGAAGCTATCGCCGAAGCCGCCGGTGTGGGGGTCGAAATCGAAAGATTAAGTCGCCGCACGGCTATGATTTCTCAGGGCAAAACCCCCTAAGCTATTATATTCATAGATTTTTTCCTTAATGCAGAGTTTTTCACATGCCGCTGCACAAAAATGACGTTTTTGTAAAGCCATAAAAACGGTAAAAACAAATATTTTTTTTAAGGTGTTGAAAATTTTTTATATCATTAATTCAATGACTTAACCCATTTGCACATTTTTTAGGCATAGTGTTGCGATGGGTTGAAAATCAATAACTTGGCACCCAATTCCGATTTCAATACACAGACTTATCCACACAACCCGTGGGTACTTTTTTTGCCATTTTTTGTTGAGCCTCGCGCAGCGAATTCTTTTACTATCCAAAATTCAATTGCGGGCAAAATGGCAAGCTAAATGAAGGACGCGAAATCGTGCCGGAACTACAGGGCATCAAGTTGATTGAAGAAAAAGTTGCAACGCTGCCGACCGGTCCGGGCGTCTATCGCATGCTGGATGGCGACGGCACAGTGCTTTATGTCGGCAAGGCCAAAAATCTGAAAGCGCGCGTGCGGTCCTATGCGCGTTCTACGGGACACAATAACCGTATTCTGCGCATGATCAAAGCAACACGCGATATGGAGTTTATTCGCACTGAAACCGAAACCGACGCATTGTTGCTAGAAGCCAATCTGATTAAGAAATTGCGTCCGCGCTACAATATTTTGCTGCGCGACGACAAGAGCTTTCCCTACATTCTGCTGGCCGATGACCATGCCGTGCCGCAATTGATCAAACATCGCGGCGCGCGACGGCGGCCTGGCTCCTACTTTGGCCCCTTCGCCTCGGCAGGGGCTGTCAATCGCTCACTTAACACACTGCAACGCGCCTTTTTACTGCGCTCGTGCTCGGACAGTGTTTATGAAAGCCGCACGCGGCCCTGCCTGCTGTTTCAGATAAAACGATGCAGCGCGCCGTGCACGGGCGAGATTAGCCACGCCGACTATGGCGAGCTGGTGGGTCAGGCGCATGATTTTTTGAAGGGCGATAGCCGGGCAGTTCAAAAACAGCTGGTCGAAAAAATGGAAACTGCCAGCGCACGGCTTGATTTTGAAGGTGCTGCGGCCGCACGCGACCGAATTCGCGCGCTCACCTATGTTCAGCAGGAAAGCAATATTAATTTATCCGATATTGGCGAAGCTGATGTCATAGCCATTGCAAATCAGGGCGGGGCGTCCTGCGTTCAGGTATTCTTTTTTCGCGCCGGTCAAAACCTCGGCAATAAGGCTTATTTCCCGCGCCATGATCGCGACAGAAGCCCGGCTGAAATTCTGGAAGCCTTTATCGGTCAGTTTTATGACGACCGACCCGCCCCGGCGCTTATTCTGGTCAGTGAAAAAATGACTGGCGCCGCGCTTTTGGCCGACGCGCTGTCCTTACGTGCGGGCAGCAAGGTTTCCCTGCACTGCCCGCAACGCGGCAGCAAGCAGGCGCTTGTGAATATGGCCGAGCAAAATGCGCGCGAAGCGCTGGCTCGCCATGTCGCCGAAAGTGATAATCAGCGTCGGTTGCTGGAAGATGTCGCCGAAACTTTCGACCTTGAGGCCCCGCCACAACGCATCGAGGTGTTTGACAACAGCCATTTGCAGGGAACCAACCAAATCGGCGGCATGATTGTAGCTGGCAGCGAAGGTTTTGTGAAAAACCAGTACCGGAAATTCAATATCAAAAATGACGATACGGTACCTGGCGATGATTACGCGATGATGCGCGAGGTTTTCACCCGCCGTTATGGGCGGTTGGCGCGCGAACACAAGCCTGGATCAGAAACCTGGCCTGATCTGATCCTTGTCGACGGCGGGCGCGGACAGTTAAATGTCGCCCATGATGTGCTTGCGGAGCTTGGCCTTGAAGATATTGCGCTGGTTGGCGTTGCTAAGGGCCCCGATCGCGACGCCGGTCGCGAGCGTTTCTTCCGGCACGGGGCGAATGATTTCATGCTGCCGACAAATTCGCCGGTTTTGTATTACTTGCAACGGCTGCGCGACGAGGCGCACAGGTTCGCGATCGGCGGACATCGGGCAAAGCGCCAGAAGGATTTGCGCCGCAATGCGCTGGATCAAATTTCCGGCATTGGTAACAGCCGCAAGCGTGCACTTTTGCACCATTTCGGCTCAGCGCGGGCTGTAGCACGCGCGGCATTGGCAGATCTCGAAAAAGTCGATGGCATAAGCGCGAAAATGGCGAAAATAATCTATGATCATTTCCACGGCGAGAGACATTAGCGTGCCATGATGAAACAAATTCCCAATTATCTGACACTGTTTCGCATCGCCTCGGTGTTGGTAGTTTGTATTAGTTTTTATGTAGCTGCCCCGCTCGGCCACTGGCTTGCGGTCACAGCATTCACATTGGGTGCAATGACTGATTTTTTTGACGGCTATCTTGCGCGCAAATTCGATGCCGAGACCGATTTTGGGCGTATGTTTGATCCCATTGCAGACAAGTTAATGGTACTGATTTGCCTGGTCATGCTAATCAGCGCCGACATCATCACGCCGGCGCACTTGCCCGCTGCACTTATTATCGTTGCCCGCGAGATATTGGTTTCTGGCATGCGTGAGTTTTTGAACGGTCGTGACGTCATGATACCAGTGTCAACTTTGGCGAAATACAAAACTTTCCTACAAATGATCGCTCTAGGCTGTCTGCTTGCAGGGCCAACGGGCGATGCTTTGTTGCCTGGACTTTTGGACTGTGGCTACACTTTATTGTGGTTATCAGCTTTGTTGACAAGTATTACAGGTTTCAATTATTTGCTATCTGGATTACGTCATGGTGGCCCTAAAAAATGACAATTGATGTTTTGTAGACACCAAGACAATTTTTACCTGCCTATCCAACTTATTAGAAAAATTGATATTTTTTGTCTATCTTTCAACAAAAGATTTTTCTAGCACGTAATCGCCTCGTGTGCTTCCGTTACCCTCTTGACAAAAAAACGTCTCCTCAAAATATTTCTTAAATTCCATATTCATAGCCATGGATCCACAAATCATAGCGCTATCTTTGTTTTTGTCGAATGGTTCAACACCAAGTTTTTCATATACTGAACCGTCATATAACGCGTTTGTGATGCGCCCAGTGTTTGTGAATGCTTCCCGCGTAACTGAAGGATAAAATCTAAAGTTTCCTTGAGTAATATCGCCCCATGTTGGATGTTCATTCAAGTTAGTCAAAAAATCTCTGTAAGCCAGTTCTTTCACCAACCTTGTACTCCATAGCAAAATCACTTTGTCATAGCGCTCATAAGTTTCAATTCCTCTTACTAAACTCATAAATGGCGCGACGCCCGTCCCAGTTGCTAACAGAAACAAATTTCTGCCCGTTTTTAAATTGTCCATTACCAATGTGCCAACTGGTTTTGTATTGGTGAGAACCTCATCACCCGGCTTAATATCCTGCAACTTACTTGTAAGCGGGCCATCAGGCACTTTTATTGAGAACCATTCCATATAATCTTCGTAATTTGGTGAAGCGATAGAGTACGCCCTGAGAAGAGGTTTATTCTCTATCTCCAGACCGATCATCAAAAATTCACCATCCCGAAAGCGTGTTCCCGGATCTCGTGTGGTTTTAAAGTGAAAGAGCCTATCTGTGTAGTGCCTGACCTCTAAAACTTTTTCTGTAATTATAGCCATGCCACTTTAACTCGCATTTGATCCAAACGAATTGTACATATCACCGCGTGTCTAAACTTTTAAGTGATTGATCTAGAGATCAAGCCGAAATAATTCATAAACACAAATATATACTGTTAAATAAATAAATATCGTAATTTGTTTGTGATTTAAGATTTTATGAGCCTTAGTGCAAGATATTTTTTCAGCACTGGAAAAAGTGTAATTGAATGACTATATCTCCGCAGACCACATTTGATAGAGATATTCGTATGAACCCGCGCGCGCCGCTCCCTTGCCCAGAAATGGCAGAAATAAGGAGTAAGATAGATTTATTGGATAAAAAAATAGTTAAAATCTTAGCCGAGCGACAACGTTTAGTTGAGGCAGCAGGGAAAGTTAAACCAAGTAGGGAAACAGTCCGTGATGAAGCTAGAATTCAAGAAGTTATTAATTTAGTGATCGCCGAAGCTCGTGCTAACAATTTATCGATCGCTATAGCGGAACCAGTCTGGCGACAACTCATAGAAAGTAGTATATTACTCGAATATTCAGTATTTGACGAACGCTAGAATTGTTTCTCTGGGAGGTCTACCGTCAGCCCGTCAATGGTTCCGTCTACTTTTACTTGACAAGAGAGCCGACTGTTATCTTTAACATCAAAGGCGAAGTCGAGCATATCCTGTTCCATGTCGACCGCTCTTCCAACTCTATCCATCCAATCATCTCGAATATAAATATGGCAGGTCGCGCACGCGCATGCGCCACCGCAATCGGCGTCTATGCCAGGCAATGAGTTTTTTATTGCCAGCTCCATTAGGGTCATACCATCTTCGCCCTCCAAAACGTGCTCCGTTCCGTCGTGCTCAACAAAGGTGATCTTCACCATGTCTTTCTCCCTGAGAACTTCAAGTTGACGAAACTATAGGCAATTTATTTTTCAGGGCAACCCGTGTTTGCAGTTTGCTCCGACGCTTTTTTGCCGCATGCGCGCCGACCGTGCTAACATTCCAAATGTAGATTAAAAGGCGCATTTTGACCCGCTCCATTTCCATCACTGCAGAGACCTTTCCCCTGCGACGCAAATTCGCTATTGCGCGCGGCACCAAGGTGCGCGCCGAACCAGTCAGCGTGGAAATAATTGAAAACGGCGTGCGCGGCCATGGCGAAGCACTGCCCTATCCCCGCTATGGCGAAACGGTCGAAACCGTCACGGCAACCATTGAGCAAT
The DNA here is from genome assembly GCA_902624095.1 of uncultured PS1 clade bacterium. GTDB lineage: Bacteria > Pseudomonadota > Alphaproteobacteria > RS24 > RS24 > UBA7378. Next base: position 27,583 of record CACNWB010000013.1, on the reverse strand, counting down.
TGCGCGGTGCTGTGTGCACCGGCATGTCGCGCGCCGACTTGCAAAGCGCCCTGCCGCCCGGGGCGGCGCGATGCGCGCTGGACTGCGCGCTGTGGGATTTGGAAGCCAAAACCAAGGGAACCACCGTCTGGCAGTTGGCCCAAATGCCGCGCCCGCGAGCCATAATAACAGCATTCACCGTGGTTCTAGACGGGGCAGATGCCATGGCACATGCGGCCAAGCAGGCAAGCGCATTTCCATTGTTGAAAATCAAGCTGGGCAGCCGCGAAGGGGTGCTCGCAGACGTCACGCGCTTGCGTGAAATCCGCCAAATCCGGCCCGATGCCAAGTTAATTGTCGATGCGAACGAAGGCTGGCGCGTGCAAGACCTTGCTCGTTATGCGGATTTACTGGCAGCGCATGACGTAATATTTTTCGAGCAACCAGTCGCGGCCCGCGAACAGGAGGCTCTGGCAGATATCGAATTGCCGTTTTGCGCTGATGAAAGCGTACACGAAACTAGCGACTTGGACACCCTGCCACCTGCCTATGGATGGGTGAATGTTAAACTCGACAAGGCGGGCGGCTTCACCCAGGCCCTTGAAATGGTAAAAACCGCCAAATCCCGCAATCTTAATGTCATGATCGGCTGCATGGTCGCGTCTTCCCTGTCCCTAGCTCCAGCGCATTTATTGGCACAGTTGGCAGATCTTGCAGACCTCGACGGCCCCTTATGGCTGAACGAAGACCGGGTGGACAAGCTGGTTTTTGACGGGCCTTCGGTGGCTCCCCCCACGCCATCCTTATGGGGCTGAGGCCTTATGTAGGCGAGGCTCGCTTTTGCCTTTTACCATAAAATAGCCAAAACGAAATTTTTACTCAATCTGTCTGTCTGACAAACTTTATCTTGCTTAAAATCCTTTTAGTTGCTAATAATTATTAATAACAATAAAGGATTGAATCATGATGACCAGAATGCAGATGCCGGTTCCCGTGACTGCGAGCGCGCTGCGCCGCGATACCGGCCTAGCGCACCAGGACAGACATGTCGACGTCGAGCGCCGCTATGCCGATCTAGTTTTTGAAATGTGGCATCGGGACGATGACCGCACCCTATCTAATTTCATTATTGGCGCGCTCGGTCAGGCTACCTAGGCCCCCTATTCGAGTATCATCAATTGCGACCCGGTGCGATTGCTAATATCATCGAGCGGTAGGGAATTGCACTTATGACATTGATTGATTGGGACCAGCCCAAATATTTAGATTTGCCTGACCTAACCATGGCCATTTTTCAGGCTGGCACGCCGCGTAAAGACAGGCCGTCCGTCGTACTGTGTCACGGGTTTCCTGAAATTGCCTATAGCTGGCGATTGATTGTGCCGCCGCTGGTGGAAGCAGGCTTTCATGTTATTGTGCCCGACCAGCGAGGCTACGGCTATACTGGACTTGCCAAAAGCGATGTCCGCGACGCCGCCAGCGTTTCGCTCTATGACATGCAACATCTTTGCGGCGATTTGGCTGCGATGCTGGATGCGCTCGACATTGACCAAGCAGTTTTTGCCGGACACGATTGGGGCGGGCTCGTCACATGGGCTTTGCCGTTTTACCATCCCTCTCGTCTTGCAGGTTTGATCGGGGTCAACACACCATTTATTCCGCGCCTTACACTGGAACCGATTGAGGCTTTTCGACAGGCAATGGGTGATGATTTCTACATTGTCGCGTTTCAAGAACACGGGCGCGCCGAAGCCGTATTTGAAGCTGATACCGCACGCACTTTGCGGTGCTTTTACCGCGGGTCCGACTTCGAACAAGCCGAAGCCGTTCCGAAATTGGGCTCAGGCTGGGAGAACTTTGCAATTTTGAAAATACTAGACAGCGACGAAGCTGGCTGGCCCGGCAAGCCAATCCTGCACCCTGCCGATTTTGACCATTATCTCCGCGCCTTCACGCGCAGCGGATTTCGCGGCGGCATAAACTGGTATCGCAATTTTACCCGTAACTGGGAAAACAGCGCCGATTTTGAGCAGAATGTAGACGTTCCCTGCCTTATGGTATGCGCAGAAAACGATCCTTTCTTGCCGCCTTCAATGGCCGAAGACATGCCAAAATATGTTGGCGATCTGGAAACACATCTCATTCGAGATTGCGGGCACTGGACGCAAAACGAAAAACCCGAAGAATTAAGCCGGCTAATGAGTGCTTGGTTGGGGTGCAGATTCGGCTAATTTGTGCGGTTTACAACTTGCCAGCCCCTGCCTATAGTCCGCGCCGTATGAGTTGACAGGGTTCGCCATTTTATGAACAAACCAGAAAAAACCTTTGATGCCGCCCCAAGCCGAATGGCGGAAATCGCAGACGGCGCACCGCTTCGTATTCTTCTGCCAAGCTATCGCAGCGACCCGCATACGGGCGGCCAAGGCATTTACATGCGACTGATTTCCAAAGCGTTGGTTGATCTCGGACATCATGTGGATGTGATTTCTGGCCCCCCCTATCCCGAACTCGACCCGCGCATCGGCCTCATCAAACTACCCTCGCTTGATATGTATGCGCGCGAAAATCCGATTACCTGCCTTAGCCGAGAGATAATCGGCAATAAAACCGATTTTTTCGAATGGTGGAGCCATAATTGGGGCGGCTTTCCAGAACCCTATACATTCGGCGTACGCATGGCCAATTATATGCGCGATAAAATCGACCAATATGACATCATGCATGACAACCAGACGCTATGCTATGGCATGTTAGATGTGCGCGATATGGGCCTGCCCGTCGTCGGCACTATCCACCATCCGATTACCAAAGATCGCCGCATTGATGTTGCGCATGCCAAATGGCCGTGGATCAAATTTTTGAAATGGCGTTGGTATTCGTTTTTGAACATGCAAATCAAAGTGGCTCGCGCCCTCGACCCGCTGATTGTTGTCTCCGACAGCACCAAGCGCGACGTGCATAAAGACTTCAAAATACCGATGCAGCGCATGGTGCGTATTCATCACGGCATTGACCATGAATTGTTTACGCCCCAACCGCATATCACGCGGCGCAAAAACCGGCTAATGGCAACCGCCAGCGCCGATGTACCGCTCAAAGGGCTGATTTATCTCATTCGCGCCTATCACATATTGCTGGCCGATCATCCGGAACTGGAACTCGTGGTGGTTGGACGCTTGCGCGAAGGCCAGACCATGGATGAATTGAACCGGCTAGGCATTAGAGACCGCGTCAAATTCATCTCCGGGCTGTCAGGCGAAGACATTTGCGACCTTTACGCCGAGGCCACCATTGCCGTATCGCCGTCGGTTTATGAAGGTTTCGGCTTTCCCGCTGGTGAAGCGCTGTCATGCGGCGTGCCGCTAGTGGCGACCGATGGCGGCTCGCTGCCTGAAGTGGTCGGCGATGCTGGCATTGTTGTGCCGCATTCCGACCCGCCAGCATTAGCGCGCGCCATTGATGGCTTGCTGCGCAACGAAGACCGTCGGGCCAAAATGTCAGTCAAAGCACGTCGGCATATTCTTGATAAATTCAAATGGGAGCGCTGCGCGCGCGAGGTGGTGCAGCTTTACCGGCAAACCATTGTGGCCCGGAAAGCCGCCTGAACAAATGCAGACGATTGACCTAGACATCCTCCGCCTTGAGGACGGGCACCGAATACTGGATCTTGGCTGCGGCCGCGGGCGCCACACACATGCCGCCTATTTTCACCGGCGTTGTCATTCTGTCGGCCTTGATTTGGGGCTGGAGGACGTTTTGACCACGCAAAGCGGGTTTTTGGAAAACCCCGACCTCGAACCGCAAACCGGCCATCCGCGCCGCTATGATTTGATGGTCGGTGATGCGCTGTCCCTGCCGTTTCCGGACAATTATTTTGATCGGTTGATTTGCTCTGAAGTGCTTGAACATATTCCCGATTATGGCGGGGCACTGGCCGAAATATGGCGCATTACCAAGCCGGGCGGTCGCATCGGCATTTCGGTGCCGCATCGCTGGCCGGAACAAATATGCTGGCTCCTGTCTCGCGACTATTACGACACACCAGGCGGGCATGTACGTATTTTTAAGCGTGGTGTTCTGCGCCAAGATATCGAAAATATGGGGTTTAAATATCTGACCCGCCGCCACACCCATGGCCTGCACAGCCCTTATTGGTGGCTAAAATGCGCGGTCGGCGTCGACAATAATGATCATGTTCTGGTGCGCGGGTATCGACGGTTACTGGAAGCTGAAATATTGCATAACCCGAAGGCGTTGCGTTTGCTTTCACGCTTAGCCGACCCGCTCATGGGCAAAAGTCTGGTGATGTATTTCGACAAGCCGGAAGACGCTTGATGCGCGCGCCCGACCCCGGCTATTTCGACGGCGCGCGCGCTACCATATTGCGCCTGCAAAATGCCGATGGATCAATCCCGTGGTTCAAGGGCGGAGTCATTGACCCGTGGAACCATTTGGAAGCGACAATGGGACTGCAAATTCTGGGCGAACGGGCGGCGGCGGAAAAAGCCATCTCTTATTTGCAAGCAAGCCAGCTTACCGACGGCTCGTGGTGGGGACAGCTTGGCAGCGCGGTGCCGATTGATATGGAGTTGCACCAATTTACCACCGAGGGCATGGACACCGGACACCAAGTCCGCGACACCAATTTCACAGCCTATATTGCAACAGCCGCCTATCATCATCACCTGATATTTCAGGACATGGCCTATACACAAAATCTGTGGCCATGCGTAGAGGCCGCCATTACATTTATTCTGGCCTTGCAATATAACGAAGGCGATATTCGCTGGACCGCACGCGACGCTGGCACGCCGGAAGAAGACAGTCTCATGACCGGAAACAGCTCAATTTACAAAAGCCTGGGCCATGCCATAAAACTGGGAACACTGCTTGAACAGCCCGTCGATAATTGGCGCGCCGCGCGCGACCGGCTGGGACATGCCTTGGCGCATCGTCCCGAGCGTTTTGACCGCACATGGGACTCGAAGGCTCGTTATTCGATGGACTGGTATTATCCGGTTTTGAGCGGCGCGCTAGATATGACGGCCGCCGCCGAAAGATTGCAGGCTCGGTGGGAGAGTTTCGTGATTGACGGCTTTGGATGCCGCTGTGTATTGGATGAACCTTGGGTGACGGTCGCCGAAAGTGCGGAATTAGTTATCGCACTGATGGCCTTGGGAAAAACAGACCAGGCCGTCACGCACCTTGGTTGGCTCGACAAGTTCCGCGATTCTGATGGTGCTTACTGGATGGGCATGCAGGTCGAAGAGGAAACTTTTTGGCCAGTCGAACAACCCGCATGGACGGCTGGCGCTGTTTTATTGGCCCATGACGCCGTGCACCGCATGACGCCGGCACATGGCCTGTTTATAGAGAGCATAATTTAAAGCCGGCGCAGCAGGCGCAATGAATGTACCGCTTTGATTTCCTCGAACAGCCCCGATCTCAACGCCAGTTGGTAGATTTCAAATGGCGGGCGTCCACCATCGGCGGGATCTGGAAAAACGTCATGGATTGCGAGCATGCCATCCGTAATTACGCGCGCCGCCCAGTTTCGATAATCAGCCATTGCCGCAGGCATCGAATGACCGCCATCAATGAACACGAAACTTATTGGCCCCGCGATCGTCTGCGCGGCCAGTTCGGAACGGGCCAGAACAGGCACAACGCAATCTTCCAGCTCGGCGCGTGACAACGTATCTCGAAAATGCGCCAGCGATGTCATGCCCCCCGACGGGTCGGCCAGATCGGGATCAAAATATTCCTCACCCGGCTGGTTTTCTTCTGAGCCGCGATGATGATCTATTGCTACAAGTAGGCTCCCTGCCTCTTTACAAGCTGTCCCCAGATAAACTGTAGACTTGCCACAATAGCTGCCTATTTCGACACACAAACCAAAAGGCGCGCAAGCCAGTGCATTCGTATAAAGAGCCATTCCTTCGTTGTGGTTTAGGAAGCCCTTTATAGTATCGGGATGGATTGGGAAATTTGGCAAGTTATTAGCGACTACCACTGCGACGAAGGGCGCCAGACCCAAAACTACGGCTAGTTACGTCTGGATCATTGAGGTTCGCTGGTCCAAATTCAAGTTTTAAATTATCAACATTATATCGTCCCGAATCTAATTCATACAACACGTCAAAATCTTGAATGCATGTCGGGTGTTCGTAATAGTTTTTAATAAATCCGAATTGACCATGCGTAAGAGTATTGTTTTGATCGAATAAATCTGTAGCCACTGCAATCCAACTATCTTCATCGAAATAAATAGTTCTTTTTGCGAACTTATGACTTTTCCCGGGCTTTAGTTTTCCCTCAATTACCCACACTCGATGCAATTCGTAACGAATATGCTCAGGGTTCAAAAAACGAGGCCGCAAAAGGTCATCTAGTTTCAAAGTCGGGTCTGTTGCTGCATAAGAGTTATAAGGAATATAAATTTCTTTCTTCCCTACAAGCTTCCAGTCATATTGATCAGGAGCTCCGTTAAACAAAAACATATCATCGGAAATTCTCATTCCCTGAGACGTCATCATTGGGGCGGTATATTCATATGAAGATGAGGGTGCCGTAAATACTCGTTGGGTGTCAGGGTTCCACATAAAACCAAACCGTGGTTGTTTTACCTGATTAATTGTATTGGTCGCAGAAAAGGCCTGACCCTTCGCGAGAGGAGGTTCAGTCCATTCAGCTCTCCAGACAAAATATCTATTGTCCAATTCTGGGGAAGAATAATCAGGTTGATGGTAAAATGCCAATCGGCGATCTCGCCGAACAGTCCTAGTGAAAGTTCCATCTGGGTTCATAGTGCCCCCAGATATTTTCGCACTATATCTCAGGCCAAAGTAACTTGTCTCATGGTTAAACAAAACTTCGAAGGCACTCTTTGGTTGGGGGAAAGGAAAACCAGCTGAGGCCCCAGAAAAACCATATCCCTGGTCAATCACTTTAGCATTCTTCGCATTTTTAGCTGTGGCCTCATATATAAATTCAGGGTATGCGCAACTTCGCCGCGTTGGAAACACGTTGATAACAAACTCTTCAGGATATTTCGTCAAAAGAGCCTTTTGCGTACCAGTTAACTTCGCGGCATGATCATTCAAGTTTTTTTCCGAAATAGTGAACTTAATTTCATCATCTTGAAATGGATCAATATGATAGGACCCCTCAGAATATCCTGTAGGAGGTCTGATTAGCCCCCCCGCCCACTCTGGAATAGTTCCATCTCCATTCGCGCCACGTTCCGCTCCGATCGGGGTCTGGTTGCTATTCGGGAAATTTGAATTGGCAACAGCAATTCCGTTTAACCCCATGACAAGCAAAACGGCTACATTGAACACAATCTTGTTGACATTAATAGTGAAGTTCATTGGACAAAAACCTTTTAATAATTACTCGGCGAAATCAGTGATATCTTTATCGACCAACCGCCCGTTTCAGGGCGGCTGAACCAAAAGAGCTGCTGCTTATTTTTTCATCGTCTAGATCCGCGGGACCGAACTCGATTTTCAAGTTATCAATATTATAGCGCCCCTGCACCAAATCGTATTTGATATCGAAATCTTGGATGCATGCTGGATATTCATAATAATTCTTAATAAAACCAATTTGCCCGTGAATTAGCTTGCCTTTCTCATCGTACAAATCTGTTCCTACCGCAATCCATGTATCTTCATCAAAGTACATGACTCGCCGTGAGTAACGATGGGAAAATTCGGGCTTCAAAATTCCTTCGATGACCCATACACGATGCAATTCATATCGAATAAATTCAGGATTTAAGAAGTCCCGCTTTACTAGATTTTCTAGCCCAGTTGCCGGATCAGTTGCACGGTAGACATTATAAGGAATGTATAAAGTTTTTTTGCCTTTCATTATCCAATTATATCGATCCTGCGAGCCGCTAAACAACATCATATCATCCGCGATTCGCAGGCCGTCTCCGGTCATCATCGGCGCCTCGTAGCTTGTGGCATTAGGAACGGGCCGAACAATTTTTCGCGTACTAGGGCTGAACATAAAACCTGGCCGAGGCTGGGCGATTTGATCAATGGTATTCGTCATAGAAAACCCTGACCCATTGACTGATGGGGGAGCTGACCAAATGCCCATCCATATGAATAAGCTGTTTTTTAAATCGGCAGAAGAGGTGGTCTGGGGGTCATAATAAAACGAATAACGCTTATCTTCGCGAACAATACGAGTAAAAACACCATTTTCGTACATGTTTCCGCCTGTTATTTTTGCGGAATAGCGTCGCCCGTTAAAATGGGTTTTAAAGTTCCATAAAACTTCATCAGCGTTTTGTGGCACCGGAAATGCAACTCCTCCCCAGGCACCCGTAAACCCAACACCACCCTTTACCAATTGTGCTTTATCAGCATTACGTTTATTTGCCGCATAAACGCTGTCTGGAAACGCACAGCTCCGCCTTGTCGGATAAACATTTAAGACATATTCACCAGCAAACTTCGTTAATAACTCAATTTGGGTAGCGGGCAGACGTTTAGCATATTCATTTAAATTTTCATGACTAATTGTGAATAGGCGTCCGTCGTCGGCAAACGGATTTATATGCGGTTGGCCTGGCACATAATCGGCGGGCGGGGTAGTCAAGCCGCCTGTCCAGGCAGGTATCACTCCGTCGGCAGAGGCACTCGGGTCTGCTCCCATTGGTGTTAATTTGGCTCCAAGAAGTTCGCTATCTGCGAAGGCACCGCCGCCGGTAATTAGCGCGTATAACGCGCCCATAGCGGCAATTCGTATCGTTAATAAAGCCATAGTTACCCCTTAAGTTTGCCAAAAGGTATCGTATCGGGCAGGATTATGACAATAGATAGTTTCGGGAGACAATCATGTTTGATCTTATCATCCGCAATGCAAAGTTGGTTGACGGCACTGGCGCGCCCGCACGCGAGGCCGATATTGCCATCAAAAACGGGCTGATTGCCGAGGTTGGTACCGTCGGCTCCATTGAGGGCACAGCGACCACCGAAATCGATGCACTTGGCGATCTTGTAACGCCGGGCTGGGTCGATATTCACACCCATTATGACGGTCAGGTCACATGGGACCCATATTTGTTGCCATCGGGCTGGAACGGCGTGACGACAGTAGTGATGGGCAATTGTGGGGTCGGATTTGCTCCAGCCAAGCCCGACAGTCATGACTGGCTTATCGGCCTGATGGAAGGCGTGGAAGATATTCCCGGTGCGGCATTGGCCGAAGGCATCACCTGGGATTGGGAGACATTTCCCGAATATCTAGATGCGCTGGACAAGCAGCCGCGCGCGCTCGATGTTGCCACGCAGATCCCCCATGGCGCGGTACGCGCCTATGTTATGGGCGAACGCGGCGCCAATAATGAAGCCGCCACATATGATGACATTGAAGCCATGGCAGCCATTGTGGAAGAAGGCATTCGCGCTGGTGCTCTGGGTTTTTCGACCTCGCGCACCATGTTGCATCTGGCAAAAGACGGTAAACCTGTTCCCGGAACTTTCGCCAATAAAGACGAATTAATCGGCATAGCCGAGGCCATGCAACGCGGCGGGCACGGTATTTTTGAAATGGCGTCGGACCTCAATCCGGCCGAGAAAGAATTTGGCTGGATGGCGGAGATGTCGCAAAAAACCGGCCTGCCCGTCAGCTATGCGCTGTTGCAAAACCCCGTGGATAAAGACGGCTGGCGCAAATTGCTGAAAATGACGGATGAAGCCGTTGCCGATGGTGCGAATATCAAAGCCCAGATCGCCTTGCGTGCACCGGGGCTGATATTGGGTTGGGAAAGCACAGTGCATCCATTCTCGTTACATCCGGAATATTTGCTTCTGGCAGATTTGTCGCCTGAAGAGCGGCTTGAAAAACTGCGCGATCCTGCCGTGCGTGATAGCCTTATCAATGGTGCGCCCTATTTCATGCAGGAAAACAACACCCATGACGGTGACGGCCTGCCGAGTGGCAATGGTATTGGCGCCCTGATCACGCTGGGCTTTGACAATATGTTCAGGCTTATGCAGGACGGCGTACCGGATTACGAGCCGGAGGGAAAAGACAGCGTTGCCGAGATTGCCAAAGCAGACGGCAAGCCGCCGGCGGAAATTGTTTTCGACATGCTTATGGAGAATGATGGCAAGGGCTATGTGTTCCTACCGCTTCTGAATTATGCCAACCAGAATTACGACCATATTTATGAGATGTTCCACAATGAGAACACGGTGCTCAGCCTTTCCGATGGCGGGGCGCATTGCGGCGTGATTACCGATGCTAGTTTCCCTACCTATTTGCTGTCGCACTGGGTGCGCGATCGCGCGCGCGGTGACCGCTTCAATCTTGAGCAGGCCGTTGCAGCACAAACCAGAAGCACCGCCACTCTTTATGGGCTGCATGATCGCGGCACAATTGCACCGGGCATGAAGGCCGACGTCAATATTATTGATTTTGATGCACTGCAACTACATGAGCCGAAAATGGTACATGACCTGCCAGCCGGTGGAAGGCGCCTCATTCAGGAAATTTCGGGCTATCGCTACACGATTGTCAGCGGTGTCATTACTTATGAAGACGGTACGCCGACCGGCAAATTGCCCGGCAAGCTCATTCGCGGCATTCAGCATGCGGATGCGGAAAAACTGGCGGCGGAATAAGGCCTAAGGCTTTCCTTAACGTCTGCCTTGGCGTTCCAATTCAGCAATGACTTCAGCGTGTTCCGCTTCATTGAAGCTGAACCGCAGGAACAATAAGGCACCCAAAATATATGCAATGAACGGCACACCGGCATATAAGAACCGCAAGGTGTCGACCACCAGCTCGGTCTGGGCCACCTTGGGCACAAAACCTGCCCATGACAGCGCAAAGCCAGTGACCATGAGCATAATGCCGTAGGCCGATTTTGAGACGAAATACCAGGCTGAGAAATAGGCGCCTTCTTTGCGCTCACCCGTCTGCAATTCGTCAAAGTCGATAACGTCGGATTTGATGGACGGGTTGATAGTACCGCCGCAACTACCTGCCGCACCGGCAATGGCGGCGAGAACTAAAAGGATAATGTCATCGCCTTCTTGCAAAAAACCCATAGCACCAAAGGCAAAAGCGGTGACGAGCATGGAGAAAAACCACAAATGCTTTTTACCAATGCGTCTAGCAATTGGCATCCAGATTGGAGTTAGCAAAAACGAAAACACCATATAGCTAAGAATGAAAAACGGTGCCATTTGCGGCGCATTCAGCACATATTCGGCGTTATAGAGCGTTAATATAGTGATGACAGCGCCACCAAGATTCTCGATGAAAATAATGAAAATCAGTAGTCTTGCATGTTTGTTTCGCAAAATGTCGCGCAAGGCCCAAAAAGGATTTTCCGCGCCGCGCCCAGCAAATTCGGGCCGCTCGCGCACAAAGACCACACATATCAAAAGCATTGTGCCGGTAACGACAGCAGCATAGGTTGATTGCTCAGCGGCCAGCGTGCGCACAGCTTGGGAACCCTCCCCTTCAGCCAGAATGAGCCAATACATGGTTATCAGCGCGCTTATATATCCCGCTATCCACCCGGCATGGCGCGCGCCGAAAATTTTGTTGCGCTCGTGATAATCGTCCGTCAGTTCCGCGCCCAGAGACATGTGTGGAACTACAAATATTGTCTGGGCCGAATAAAAACCAATAATCGCAACCGCCATCCACGCAACCAGAAGATTGTCGCTAAGGCCTTCAGGCGGTGCCGACAGCATCCAGAAACTTAAGCCCACAGGAATAATACTGGCAAATATCCAAGGCCTCCTGCGCCCCAAGCGCGTATGGGTTTTGTCGGACAAATAGCCGACCAGCGGGTCGGATACTGCGTCCCAAAAGCGCGAAACGCCGAAAATAAACCCCATGACGGCAGGCGCGATGAGCAACACATCAGTCGCAAATTTCATCAAGTAAAGAGACACCAGGCAGAACATATAGCCGGCGCCGACAGTCGGTATTGCGAAACTGATTAACTCAGCAAAACTGATTGACTGCCGCGCTGTCGCGGGCACTTTTTGGTCAGTTGTTAAATCGTTCAACACCGTTCTCCCAGCAAAACTCGATCATGTATCAATTAAAATTTCAAGCGCTTAAACAGCGCAGATTCCTCGACATTTGGGTTGTGCAAAGGCTAAACTAAATGTTGCAAATTCGTGAGAAATTCTTTGTCCCAAAATTCTGCCCAAGAAAAAAACGTCTCATTCCTGCAAGGAATAATCCTATTAGGGCTAATTTTGTTCGCGGGCTTTTTATTAAATGAACAGGGACTAATTGGCTTGCTATTGGCAGGCGACCGAAGTGGAATTTCGTATCTAATCGCAGCCATTTGGCTTCTTCTAACATTGCGCTGGTTGTGGTTGCTCCGCTGGGTACAGAAGCAATACGATTTTCCCACAAATTTTGTGGCCGAACGGCATGAGCCCGTTTTAATGCGCTGGCTGAATCATGGATGGTTTGCCGCCGACAGCGTTTTAAAACTTGGTCTTTTGGGAACCATCATTGGCTTTATTCTGATGCTGGCTCCCATAAGTAACTTAAGCGGATACGACGCTACAAGTATTCAATCTGCACTGGGTGAGATGAGCGCGGGTATGGCTGTGGCGCTTTACACAACCCTGACGGGTCTTGTTGCAAATCTACTCTTGCGACTGCAATTTCAGATATTGGCAGACGCTATGCAAAAATTGTTGCTCGAAATAAACCGAGGCCCATCATGAAAGACCGAGGCTTTTTTTCGCCCAGCGAAGATCAAAACCCTTTCACCGATGTATTATTCAACGCCTTGCTGGGATTTGCATTCATGTTTTCTGTTGCATTCATCATGATCCGTCCAGAGATCACCGAAGGCAAAGTTAACCCGAAAGCTGAGTTTTTGATTACAGCCCAGTGGCCTGACAATCATCCGGATGATATTGATTTAATCGTTGAGGATGGCACCGGAAATTTAGTCTGGTTCGATACAAGGGAGGCTGGCCTAATGCACCTCGACCGAGACGATCGTGGCAGCCTAAACGACGCCTTGACCGTAAATGGTGAGCGAATCGAAAATCCCTTGAATCAGGAAACCGTTACCCTTCGAGGGATTGCCGCTGGAGAGTACGTCGTCAATTTGCTCCACTATCGAGCAATAACCGGCAATCCAGTACCCGTGAAAGTGAAGGTCGAAAAATTAAATCCAAATGTCTCAGTCGTTTTTGCAGGCACGAACACTCTCACAGGAGCTGGCGACGAACAAACCGCGGTGCGTTTTAGCCTAAATGCCTCAGGTTCCGTGTCGAATATCTATACCCGCAACAAAGCACTCATAAGAGCAGCAGATAAAAAATGAATATTCCCCTTTTACTCGGCATTGCATATGCAGTGGTGGCAGCGCTTTTGCTCAATCTCAATCTGGCAAGCCCATGGCGGCGCGAAATCAAATTAGCTGCTATTTTTCTAGTCACCGCGCTTTATGTGGGAACTTACATTGGGGCACAGAACCTGCGTGGCTGGGCGATTGCCGAGCCTCCAGCTAATCCATTCAAGCTGCACTGGGCAGTGATCGAGGAACCTGACAAAGTGAATGAAACACCAGGCCGCATCTACATTCTCGCCCAGCCAATGGGCGCTGGTGGGGCCTTGCGCGGCTCCCCACGCTTGCATGGGCTGCCCTTCTCGCCGGAACTGGCAGACGCTGTAGAGGAAGCTTTAGAACAGATCGAAGGCGGCAAACCCTTTGAGGCGCGATTGGCATACAAAAAGGCTCGTCCCCCCGAAGAAGCCAAAATCCAGAAACGCGAAGGTGAGAGCGCTAGCGAGCACTCAGCTGAAGATCGCCCTACTTTAAAACTAGAGTTTCGTGACCTACCCGTGCCCGATCTGCCGCCGAAAGGTAATACCAACTAGACGCCAATTAGGCGCTAGTTGGCTACTTATTAGTTAGCGAGCGCACTCGTTTGGGACTCAGACTGTGTTAAGGCCTTCGATTCCTCTTGGAGTTTATAATCCTGCCAAGATCGGGAATTGATGTAGGCATAAATGTCATTAACATCAGCTTCACTCAGCCGATCTGAAAAATTCGACATTCCACGATCTTCTAAAACTCCCTCCAGCACAATTTCATTGAACATGCGATGCGTTTGTTCGCTCATCTTGCGAAGATCTGGAACCGCAGGCCCACCATAAACTCCAATGCCATGGCAGAACCCACAGACTTCACCGTAAAGTTCTCCGCCATGTTCAATTTGAGCGGCGGATGCTTGCACTACAGGCGGCTCCGGAATATCTCGGGCCCAATGCTCCGGCTCATCTATCGATAGGCCGCCGTTAATTTTGAACGCCAGCATACGCCCAAAATTACCATATTTTGCAGATGCAGGCATTGCTAAATCGCCTTCAGTGAGACCAGCCGCACCGCCAGAACCAACTTGAATGGCCACATATTGTTCACCATCGATACTGTAGGTTACTGGGGGAGCGATTGTGCTTGTGTATGTATTGACCTTCCACAACTCATCACCATTTTGAGCGTCGTATGCTACGAAGTACCCGTCGCCGTTCCCCTGAAAAACTAGGTCAGCAGCAGTTGACAGTGTTCCACCATTCCAATGTGTTCCGTGCTCACGCGTCCAATGGGTTTTTCCAGTAATTGGGTCAAAGGCAGTTATGTAACCTTTGCCTTTGGGCAAATCAGGGTGTTCACCCATAATTTCCAAGAGACGGCCAAACTCTACCCCTGTATTCCAGCCACCTTCAATGTATTTAAAACGACCTGTCGCTTTAAAATCATGCTCCACATCAAAGACTAGCGGGTTCTCGAGAGCTGGTATATAGACAAGCCCAGTATTCGGATTATAAGACATGGACTGCCAGTTGTGCCCACCAAGTGGCCCAGGCAAAATCCACTGAGAGTCACCCGTTAAAAAATCCTTATCCGGATTTTCAACCGGACGACCTGTTTCCATATCGATATGGGACGCCCAATTTACTGTGACATAAGGGTTTGCACGCAGCAATTCGCCTGTCTGTCGGTCAATAACATAGAAGAAACCATTCTTCGGCGCCTGCATGATTACTTTACGTACTACACCGTCGACTTCCATGTCGGCAAGCATCATGTCCTGTACTGCGGTGTAGTCCCAATTGTCGCCGGGAGTGGTTTGGTAGTACCACCGCATTTCTCCATTTGAAGCATTCAAAGCCACAATGGCCGAAAGAAAGAGGTTGTCTCCTCCTCCAGGAGAACGGATCGTCCTTGTCCAGGGCGATCCGTTTCCTACACCAAGAAATACCGTATCTGTTTCAGCATCGTATACAATGGAATTCCATACGGTTCCTCCGCCGCCGATTTTCCACCATTCCCCACCTTTCCAAGTTTTAGCAGCCAATTCCATTTCAGGGTGCTCAAAAGGTTTGCTAGGGTCACCGGGAACAGTGAAAAAGCGCCAATCTTCTTCACCCGTCTTCGTATCGTATGCTGTTACATATCCTCTAACACCGTACTCGCCGCCGCCGTTACCAATGAAGACGCGTCCATTAGCAACTCTCGGAGCGCCAGTGATTGTATAGGAACGGGTACGGTCGATAATGGTATTTTTCCGCCATATTACTTCTCCGTTTTCGGCATTCAGCGCGACTAGATATCCATCTAGGGTAGCTACGAACACCGCTCCTTCATAGACAGCAACTCCTCGATTTACGACGTCACAGCATGCTTTGCGTGCCCAGTCACCCGGAACTTCTGGGTCGTAAGACCAAACCTCTTCGCCAGTTTTCGCATCCACAGCAAAAACAACACTCCATGATCCAGTCATATACATGATACCGTCAACTACAATTGGAGAGGCTTCAAGACCGCGGTTGGTGTACATATCAAACGACCAAGCAAGTTCCAAATCTTTGATCGTTTCCTTATTGACCTGTGTCAGAGGTGAAAACCGTTGTTCACCATAATCACGACCATATGCCAGCCAATCACCCGGCGCCTCATCTGCAGCCAATATACGTTGCGTATCAATTAGACCGACTTTTGTGCTCGGAGTTGCCTGAAGTGGCGTTTCGGCGACCGAGTGCTCAGGCGAATTAGAACCAGGAATGCCTACCAATGCCAGCGCTGCAATCGCGCCCAGAACAACAACACCGACCAGAGTTGCATGCTTTTTATTTAATGACGGTTGAGCCATGATCGTTTTCCTCCCATACTTAGAATAAGTTTAAACAAATAATTCGAGACGTAAACAATAAATCCACCAAGGGCCCGCACGTTACTACCTGATCGAAAATAGCGGCTTGCGATTAGTCCTGATGTGCCTAAACTGATGGACTTACCTGGGAGCAAAGTTATGAACATCAACAAAAATCAGAGCACACAAACACCGCATGTAACCATTATTGGAAGCGGGGTTAGCGGCATTTGTATGGCAATGCAATTGGAACGGGCCGGCATTAAATCATATGAGCTGGTTGAAAAGGCCCATGACATTGGCGGCACATGGCGCGACAACACATATCCAGGTTGCGCGTGCGACGTTCCATCGCACTTTTATTCCTATTCTTTTGAGGGTCGGTCCGACTGGTCTCGCACATTTCCCGAACGCAGCGAGATATTCGGCTATCTGTCCAGCCTCGCCAAAAAATACGGACTTTACGAAAAAACCCGTTTCAACACGGAAATCAAACTGGCGAAATACGTCGAAGCACGTGCCAAATGGCAGTTGGAAACCGCTTCCGGTGCGATGCTGGAAACCGATATTGTGGTGACAGCGCTGGGCCAGCTGAACCGGCCCAAAGTGCCTGAGATTATGGGCAAGGACAATTTTCAGGGGCCCATCTTCCATTCGGCGGAATGGCAGCATGACGTTAATTTCGCCGGCAAGCGTGTGGCAGTTATCGGCAATGGGCCATCGGCAGCGCAATTTATTCCGGAGATCGCAAAAATCGCCGGCCATTTGGCCGTCTTCCAGCGTTCTCCCTGCCATGTGGTGCCGCGCAATGACGAACCCTATTCAGCGCTACAAAAAGCCATGTTCAAATATATCCCGGGCTTCCGTAAATTCACCCGTGGCCTGATATACTGGTCGCTAGAGCGCAATTTCACGGCGTTTAATGAGATTAAGAAAACCAAATTCCTTGTTAAAGCCCTCAATATGTCGAACACCTTTACTGAACAGGTAGAGAACCACTTTGACGAACAGGTGACCGACCCGCATTTGCGTAAAATTTTGAAGCCCGATTATCCTGTGGGATGCAAACGAGTGGTAGTTTCCGACGATTATTATCCTGCTCTGCAGCGGGACAATGTTTCGGTCGAAACCGACGGTATCAAATGCATCAACACATCAGGCATTGAAACCAATGACGGCCGGCTGCACGAGTTTGATGTAATTATTTGGGGCACAGGCTTTGAGTCGACGGAATTTCTGGCACCGCTGGAAATTCTGGGTGCCAAAGGCGCAGACCTCAATACATCATGGCAACAGGGCGCCGAGGCTTATCTCGGCATCACCATGCCCAAATTTCCGAATTTCTTCATGCTTTACGGACCCAACACCAATCTGGGGCATAATTCGATTATTTTTATGATCGAGTGTCAGGTCAATTACATCATTGATGCCGTGAAAACGCTGATCTCAAGTCGCGCAGCGGCGATGGATCTTAAAACCGAGCGGATGGGGGAGTTTGCCGATTATCTCAAAGCACGCCTTCGAACATCCGTTTGGGAGCGCGATTGCGACAGCTGGTACAAAAATGAAAACGGTAAGGTCACGAATAACTGGCCGGACTTTACTTATGTTTATGAAGAGGCTACGCAAAGCATAGATCCTAATGATTATGCGTTCACCCAGCTCAATCGGTTTGACATGACGGAGGCGGCTGAATAAAAAAGGCCCAGGCCCCATGTTCCATCCTCCCACTTTAAGCTGGCTTTGGGCCGGCGTTATGGCCATGTTGGTTTTGGATGTTCCAGCCAGAGCCGACGTTATTGTTCACGATTTGGAGTTTCGCGCCGGCATTGGTGACCGTCCGGGCATTATATTCGGACGACTGACATCCGACAGCACAAAGCCCGATCGTCTAATTGCTGTGGAAAGCCCGGATGCGCGGATAGAACTGCACACGCATGAAATGCGCGACAATATCATGCGGATGCGCCGCGTAGAGGCATTTTCATTGTCGCCGGGCACAGACTTAATTCTTAAATCCGGCGGACATCATTTAATGGTTTTCGATTTCGTGCATCATGAGCACAAAACCTCGTTGCTTCTTACATTCAGATTTGAAAACGCTCCAGCGGTCACAACCGAAGTCGTTCAAGGCACAGACCATAAAGCCAGAAATCATAAACACCGTTAGCCACTCCCCAGCTCTGCCAAATTTTAAATTACAGTCGGCCGTTTAAGCGATAGGGCCAAGAGAATCGGTCGGCTTTTGTGCCTAAATTTGTAACAAAAGAGCTATTAAAATAGCTAAATTCCAAAGAAAATTGCTTCGCAAGGCAAATTTTTTACAAAAAACGCATATTTTGTCTTGCCATGCCAAAATGTCGCATTAACCTCTTATTGTCTGAATAAGGGAGTACCGTCATGACGACTATTTTAAAAAACTGGAAGACCGCTGCTGCAGCTGCTGTCTTCGCTATGATGCCGACACTGGCGTCTGCTTCTAATTTGCAAGCGGACGATTATGTCGGTATTTCTTTTTGGCTGATCTCGATTGCCATGGTCGCCTCAACCGTTTTCTTCTACGCGGAAGCACGCCGTATCGGTGGAAAATGGGGCGTATCACTATTGGTTGCCGCTTTGGTAACTTTGGTTGCGGCCGTTCACTACTTCTATATGCGGGAGGTATGGGTCACCACAGGTGAGTCCCCGACCGTCTATCGTTACATTGATTGGCTAATTACCGTGCCTCTTCAAATGGTAGAATTCTACTTGATACTTTTTGCTGTGGGTGCAGCTACCAGCCGGATTTTCTGGCACCTGCTCGTCGGCACACTTGTAATGTTGCTCGGCGGATACTTTGGAGAAATCGGTGTGGTGGATGCAACTCTTGGCTTCATCGTCGGAATGTTGGGCTGGGTATATATCCTGTACTTCATTTTTGCTGGCGAAGCTGGCCAAAAAGCTGCCGCCGCAGGCGGAGCTGTGGCAAGTGCATTCAGCACCATGCGCTTGATTGTACTAGTTGGTTGGTCAATCTACCCGCTCGGCTATGTTCTGGGCTACATGACAGGTACTGTCGACCCAGCATCGCTGAACGGAATTTACAACATCGCTGATTTTGTGAACAAAATTGCT
Organism: uncultured PS1 clade bacterium; assembly: GCA_902624095.1. Taxonomy (GTDB): domain Bacteria; phylum Pseudomonadota; class Alphaproteobacteria; order RS24; family RS24; genus UBA7378. The sequence goes on along the minus strand of CACNWB010000013.1, from coordinate 8,318 downwards.
TTCGGCCTTATGATTTGGGCTGCAGCGACTTCCGAAGAAGCGTAAAAACCGGCATAATTAAAGTCATTACAGGCCCGCCTTGTGCGGGCCTGTTTTTTTGCGTAACGTTTGGAAAGATGTGTAATGGGGAATAATACATGAGGCCACACGCAATTGAGGACTGGCATAAGGTTATGGTTTCGGGCGATGTGTCGAAACTGCCGGAACTGCTTCATGAAGACGCGGTTTTTCATTCGCCAGTTGTACATACACCACAAACGGGCAAAGCCAAGGCTATGATGTATCTCTCAGCCGCTACAACCGTTTTCGAAGATGCGCAATTCACCTATACGCGCGAGATCATCGGCAAAGACCTCGCCATGCTCGAATTTACAAGTGTGGTTGAAGGAATCGAAATCAACGGTGTGGACATCATCACCTGGGATAAAAACGGCAAAATTACCGATTTCAAAGTCATGGTGCGACCGGTCAAAGCGGTCAATAAATTATGGGAAAAAATGGGCGAAATGCTCGAATTGCAAAAATCCGCCTGATTCTTCTTTATCTTCGGTGGGAAAAATTTTTGCACCCCACGTTTGCTGACCCAAAACCCCAGCACGCCCATACTGAAATTGTTGGATATGCCTCTCCCTACATATCTCCCCAAACAGTTTCGGCTGTCTGGAGTTTCTCTATTGAGAATTAACTGGCTTATGTGTCCAGCGCGATACGCATCAGATGATAGCTTATCAATGCGGCGGTGAAGTCGCTGACCAGCTGGCCCGAAACAGGGGCCAATTCCACCACATCAATGCCTTTGACATTGCGCCCGTGCGCAGCACTTTCAACTAAATCGAGCGCCTGATAAAAGCCCAAGCCGCCTGGCACCGGCGTGCCGGTTGACGGCAAAACAGACGGGTCAAGCCCGTCGAGATCAAAGGTGATATAGACATTTTTCGGAAAATCTTCGGGCAGCCTTATTTCGTGCGTATCATCGCGCATAAGTTGGCGGGCATCATGGGTTATAACGCCATGGGCTTTGCGCGCCGCATCTTCTTCGACCGACAGCGCCCGCACACCAAGTGATACCATGTGCAGGCCCTCACCCGCCAGCAAATGCATTACACTGGCATGGGAAAACTTGTGCCCCTGATAGGCGTCACGAAAATCTGCATGGGCGTCGACATGAATAAGCCCAAGCGGGCCCAGCGCATCGACCACACCCATAACGGCGCCATAGCTTATGCTGTGTTCCCCGCCTAGTGTGACTGGCACATGACCGCGGTGGGCAATATCGGCTGTCAGATTGCGTAAATCCTGCACAACCTCTTCCACGGGCCTGTCACAATTCACGGGCGGATGAGTGAAAATGCCCTCGCGACACGGCTCGGCATCATAAACCAGCCTTTCAAGCTGGTTGCTCGCGGCGATAATCGCCGAGGGGCCCTGCGAGGTGCCCGTGCCATAAGAAACTGTTGCCTCGAGACCGCACGGCACCACCTCAAAGCGCGCTGTATCACGCGTGTTCTCGGACGCCGCAAGCTCTTCACCCAGAAACTGATCATCACAAACACGGCTCATGACAAGCGTCCTTCAAAATCGGCATAACCAAACGCGCGCACCATGCGCACAGCATCCGTGTCGCTGTTCCAAATGGCAAGTGCCGGCAGGGGTACGCCGTTGAACGTCGTTGTTTTGACCATTGAGTAATGCGCCTGATCGAGAAACGCTAGCCGGTCACCAACCTGCGGTAACGCATCGAAACCATAAGTGCCAATAACATCACCGGCAAGACAACTTGGCCCGCCTAGACGCACCGCTTGGCCGCCCGCACGCTCATCGCGCAATGCCGGGCGGTAGGGCGCTTCCAAAACATCCGGCATATGGCAGGTGGCAGAGACATCCAGCACGGCCACGGGCCCCTCATTATCCAATAAATCCAGGACTTCGCCGACCAGAATGCCCGCGTCGAAAGCAACGGCAGTGCCCAGTTCGAGAAAAACCTGCATATCATATCTATGCGCCAGCGCATTTATGAGTTCGGCCAGTGCCGCGCGCTCATAATCATGGTGCGTTACCAAATGTCCGCCGCCGAGATTAAGCCAATGCAATTGCTGGGCCACCGCCTCCAGAAACGGGTGCAGTGCGTCGACTGTTCGTGCCAAAGGCGGAAAACCCTGTTCGCACAGTGTATGGATATGCAGTCCCTGAACCCTTTCTGGCAATTTGTTTTCAAGCTGGCGCAAGGGTGTACCCAGCCGCGATCCGGGCGCGCAAGGGTCATATTTTGCTACCTCCCCTTCCGAATGCATCGGATTGACGCGTAAACCCAACTCGGCATTTCCAGCAGCAATTTGGGCACCGAAGCGTACCGCCTGTTGCGGGGTGTTGACGATGACATGGCTAGAGAGCCTCGCAATCTCGTCGATTTCGTTGGTTTTAAAAGCGGGGGAATAGGTACTGACATGGCCGCCAAACCGGTGATGTGCAAGTTTTGCTTCCCACAAGCCCGACGCGCAGCACCCGTCGAGATACTTGCTGATGAGCGGCGCCAGTTCCCACATTGAAAACGCTTTCAATGCCAGAAGAATATTCGCATTGGCCGCCATGCCCAGCGTTTTCAAAATGCAAAGATTTTCTGACAGCTTCACCTCATCAATGACGAAACACGGGCTTGGAACCCGGTACAGGTCAAAATCGGCAAACCGGCCCGCGCCGGCAGACTGGGTTGGCATCATCATCAAAAATCCAACGGCTCCGACAATTCTGTCACCTGCCAGGGCAGGCCGTGTTTGTTCATCAATTCCATGAACGGGTCGGGATCAAATTGCTCCAGATTGAAAACGCCAGGTTTATGCCATGTGCCATTAAGCATAAGTGTGGCCCCAATCATGGCAGGCACGCCGGTTGTGTAACTTACGGCCTGACTGCCGACTTCGGCGAAGCACGCCTCGTGGTCGCACACATTATACAGGTAGACAGTGCGCGGCTGACCAGCATGCTTGCCCGATACAATATTGCCGATGCAGGTTCTTCCAGTGGTTGTCTTTGCCAAATCGCCGGGGTCCGGCAAGACAGCTTTTAAAAATTGCAGGGGGATAATTTCGCGCCCCTCATACATAACCGGTTCAATGGAGGTCATGCCGATATTTTGCAGCACGTCCAAATGGGTCAGATAAGCATCGCCAAAAGTCATCCAGAATCGGGCCCGTTCAAGTGCTGGAAAATGCCGTATCAGCGACTCCAATTCCTCGTGATACATCAGATACATATTGCGTGCACCGACAGACGGAAAATCGAATGTCTGGTGGTGTGACAAGGCCGGTGTTTCAACCCAATCACCGGCTTCCCAATGCCGCGCTGGTGCGGTGACTTCGCGAATATTGATCTCCGGATTGAAATTGGTTGCAAAATGCTGACCGTGATCGCCGCCATTGCAATCGAGAATGTCCAACGTGCGCATCTCCTCGACATAATGCTTGGCGATATAGGCGGTAAAAACATTGGTGACACCAGGGTCAAACCCACTACCCAAAAGCGCCATGATGCCTCGCTTTACGAAGCGGTCGTGATAGGCCCATTGCCAGTGATATTCAAACTTGGCCTCGTCGCGGGGCTCATAATTCGCCGTATCCAAATAATCGACACCCGTCGCAAGACAGGAATCCATAATAGCAAGGTCTTGATACGGCAGTGCCAAATTGACAACGAGATCGGGCTTAAACCGTCCAATCAAATCGATTGTTTTTGGCGTATCATCGGCATCCAGCTCCGCCGTTTCGATTTTCGCGCCAAAGCGCTTAGTCACGCTTTGGGCTATGTCATTGCATTTTCCTATATGACGGCTTGCCAGCAAAACGTCACCGAAAACTTTCGGGCACATCGCCATTTTGTGAACAGCCACCGACCCGACGCCACCCGCCCCGATAACCAAAGTTTTCGTCATGCCCGGCTCCCTTTAGCCTCAATGCTCGAAATAGGTATAGCCATTAATGCTGTCTTTAAATGCGTCAATCATCTCGCGGCGATCGCGCGGGGCGATGGCCCCTTCATGCACGGCGCGCTCGACAATCGCCTTGAACCCGTCGACCAACCGGCGCGGTTCATATTCAACATAGGTCAGCACTTCGGCGACCGTATCGCCTTCTTGCTCGTGCATCAGCTCGAACCGGCCATCGTCCTGCAACTCCACCGTCACCGCATTGGTGTCGCCAAATAAATTATGCAAATCGCCGAGTGTTTCTTGATAGGCCCCGACAAAAAACACACCAAGATAATAATCGCATGTCGCCTCAAGCTCGTGCACGGGCAGGGTTTTCGATACACCGTCGCCAAGCACGAAGCGGTCGATTTTGCCGTCACTGTCGCAGGTAATATCGCTGATTACGGCTCGGCGCGTGGGTTTTTCGCGCAGTCGGTGAAGCGGCGCAATCGGGTGCAACTGGTCAATGGCCCAAACATCCGGCAGGCTCTGGAACAGGGAAAAATTGCCGTGATAAATATCAGCGGCCTGCTGAACGGCCAGTTCCATCTCATCATTACCGCCTTCGACGCCTGCAAGCAGCGATTTGATGCGGTTCATGAGATATAGGTGCGCGCGCTCGGCCTTGGCCGTTTCGCGCAGGCTCACCTGCCCGCTTTTCAAAAGCGCACGCATTTCATTACGATAGAAAACCAAATCATTCCAGCATTCATGTACGCGCTCTGCGCTCAAATAGCTTTCAATATTGAGCATGTTTTTGAGGATCATGTGGTCATCAGGATGCGCCCAAACGGGCTCCGGACTGTCATAACGCGTCGCTTCCAGCACATTGAAAAGCAACATGGATGATTGTGCCACACATGAGCGCCCGCTTTCGGTGATAATAACAGGATGCGGCATCTCGGCTTCGTCCATGGCATAGCGCACTGTTTCGACAATGTTCAGACAATATTCTGAAAGCGTATAATTGGTGGAATTTTCCGCTGCACGGTGTTCGCCGGTATAGTCAACCCCCAGACCGCCGCCCAGATCGAGAAATTCAAGCGGTGCCCCCTCGCGCGATATTTCAGCGAAAAAACGGCAGGCTTCCTGCGCCGCCAGGCGGATTTCGATAATATTCGGCACCTGACTGCCCAGATGACTGTGTTGCAATTTCAGGCAATCAAGATAATTGCGCGCGCGCAACGCATCGACCACATCCATAACTTGGGCAATGCTCATGCCGAAGGTCGAGCGATCGCCGCTGGAGGCTGCCCAGTTACCACTCACCTCATGTGTAAGTTTGATGCGGATGCCCAGTTGCGGGCGCACGCCCAGCGCATCAGCCTCGCGTAAAACAAGCTCAACCTCGCGCGGGCTTTCCAGCACAAGAAACACGTTAAAGCCGAGGCGTTGCGACATCAGCGCCAGACGCACAAATTCGGCATCTTTGACGCCATTGCAAATGAGTGCCGCGCGCGGCCCCAAATCCTGCGCCAGCGCAATCAGAAGTTCGGCTTTGGACCCAACCTCAAGGCCGAAATCATGCGACCTACCATAAGCTACAATGCGATCGATCACATGTGCCTGTTGGTTGACCTTCACTGGAAACACGCCTTGATAACGGTTTTTATAGCCCTGTTCTTCAATCGCCGAGAAGAAAAGAGCATTGATCTGGTCGATGCGGTAAGAAATAAAATCGGCCACGCGCAGCAACACCGGCGCAGTAATGCCGCGCTCGTTCAGACTGTCGATAATATGCATAAGGTCGGTGGGTGCCGCATCGGGACGGTCGGGGTGCACCAGACCGATATGGCCGTTTTCCAGAATGCGGATAAACCCGCCACCCCAGCGTGAAACACCATATAATGCATCCGCTTCTTCTATTTCGGGATGGGGCGGCAACGCCAGGGTATTTTGCGCTTCAGACATGGAACACTCCGGTAATAAGTTCGTGATTAGACACTTTCAAAAACCCTGTAAAGTCATATATTGAGCCCATGGCGGACACACCATCCAGCGCTGAGCAGTCACCCGAAGCTTCCAAAATAACCGCGCTTACCCCTAAGCCCAATTATGTCTATCTCATTGCGACATGTGATCTAGGTGCCGCGCGCAGCTATGTCGGCTGGACAACTGATTTGGAAAAACGCCTTGCAGCGCATAATGCGGGGGCGGGGGCCAAGTCAACCCGCGGGCGGCAATGGCGGCTGGTGCATAGCGAAGTTTTCAACACGCGCGGAGAAGCCATGGCCCGCGAATATGAGCTGAAAAAAGACCGTAAAACCCGCCATGCCCTGATGTTGGGCACGGGTCCTGATGGCATGCCCGATTGATATAAATAAAAAATCAAAGATGCCATGCATCGGACAAAACACAGACGCACCCTTCCCAAACCGACAGCTGAGAGACGCCTATGGAATTTGCCCGCCTCATTGACGAATTTTTACACCATCAAACTGCCGCAGAAATCGACACGCCGGACGGGTGGACGCAGGGGCGCACAGCCTATGGCGGCCTGAACGGCGCGCTGATGCTGGCAGCAGTGCAAAGTGCGCAGACGGCTTGCCACCCTTGCGAACTATTCAAATTAATTTCGTCGGTCCAGCATCAGGGCGCATCAAGGTTTCAACGGATATTTTGCGACGCGGGAAAAACACCGTCACGATTGAAGCCAGGTTGACCAGCGATGATACGCTCGCCGGGCGCGCAATTTTCACCTTTGGGGTTAATCGCGACATGCAGGTGCAGGCCAATTATCCGCGCCGCGATGATATTCCCCCAGCCGAGGAGATCCCGGATCTTGTCTGGAATGACCGCGTGCCCGTATTCATGAAGCATTTCGAAGCGCGCGCCATAAAATTATCCTTACCCATGTCGGGTTCGCAAGAAGCCGAAAATTTGATTTGTTTCCGTCACAAGGATGCACATGCCCGCAACGGCATTGTGCCGCTTATCGCACTTGGTGATGCGCCGCCGCCCGCTGTGCTCGGTATGATGAAAACCGTGCGCGGCATCAGCTCGATGAACTGGAATATCAATATGCTCGTCGACGCCCCGAAAACACGCGATGGCTGGTGGCTGCTCAACACGTTTTCCCAACATGCCAGCAATGGCTATGCGTCACAAATTATGCATGTCTGGAATGCCGACGGCACCCGCATCATGGACGCCATGCAAATGATTGCAGCTTTCGAATAATCCTATTAACGAGCTCTAGGCAGCAGAGGGGTAAGTATGGGCGGGCATTTTCAATTCCTTTTAATTATTTGGGTTTTGTAAATCGCGTTCCCGGCGCAGGCGGGGTTTCCGGGGCACCCGCAAAACACTGTGCCTTCGACATCCAGTCTGTCGCAACCGACCCGACCACGCGAATTTGCGTATCGGCAATGTTACGCACCTGCGTCACCACCTGACAAAACTCTGTTGCCGAGCCTTCTACTATTTCTTCAGTCGATGGCTCTCCAAACTCCCAGATTTCGCCCGATGGTGCCGCCAGGCATACATAAGGCATCGGGCCTGCTGGTGTTTCGCCACGCGTGGCATAGGTCCATCCAAAAGTATTTGTGCCCAGAACGGCAATGCTTTTTATGCGGTCAGCATCAAGGCGCACCACTCCCAAATGGTCATACACTTCCTGCCCATGCGCCCATGTTTCCATAAGCCGCGCCGAGATGGAAGATCGGGCGCTCATACTTGGACCGGCCCATTTGAGGCGCATTTTCGGATCAACCTGCTCAAACCGTGCTGCCATTTCGGTGTAAAATGCGCGCCATGTTTCCAGAAGCTCACGCCCTGCCAGACCGTCAATCCATTTGCGCTCAAATATTTTGAGACTGCCGCCTTGTACGTCATTCATCACATCGGCGACAAACTTCACGAAGTTTTCTTCGTCCACATAGGATTCATTGGCCGCCCAATTCCACATGTGAAGATGCTCAAGAACATCGTTCAACGTCCAGCCCTTAAACTGGGTCGGCGCGGCAAAATCATCATCTCCAAGGTCTTTCATTATGGCGTAGAGCGCGTCAGACTCGGCCATAAAATCGCACGCTTCATTCAACATAAGAGCCCCTATTCGTCATCTGCCGCAATTGTGATCATCAGATCTTCGGCACCTACCTGCTGGTCAATTTCGATTAACAGATCATCAACCGAACCATCAATTTCGGCAACGATATCATGCTGCATTTTCATCGCTTCAATAATTGCCAGCCTTTCACCCTTTTGAACAGCATCGCCGGCAGCCACAAAAACCTCCACAACACGCCCGTGCATTGGTGCCAGAACGCGACGCCCGTCGCTGCCCTCATCGCTACCGCCGCTCTTGGCCAGCAAATTGACGCAATCGAGCCCGCGTCCGCCGACAAGCCCATGC